>NZ_JAQUVG010000041.1 GCF_028693495.1 Zoogloea sp.
CACCACCGGCATCGGCGCGGTGCTCAACACCGCCAAGGTCGAGGCCGGCGCCACGGTGGCCGTGTTCGGGCTGGGCGGCATCGGCCTGTCGGCGATCATCGGCGCAGTCATGGCCAAGGCCTCGCGGATCGTGGCAGTGGACGTCAACCCCGGCAAATTCGAAATCGCCAGGCAGCTGGGTGCCACCGACTGCATCAACCCCCTCGACTACGACCGGCCGATCCAGGAAGTCATCGTCGACCTTACCGATGGCGGCGTCGATTACTCCTTCGAGTGCATCGGCAACGTCAAGGTGATGCGCTCGGCGCTCGAGTGCTGCCACAAGGGCTGGGGCGAATCCATCATCATCGGTGTCGCCGGCGCCGGCGAGGAAATCGCCACCCGCCCCTTCCAGCTGGTCACTGGGCGGGTCTGGCGTGGCTCGGCCTTTGGCGGCGTGCGCGGCCGCTCCGAACTGCCCGGCTATGTGGAAAGGGCCCAGCGCGGCGAGATCCCGCTCGACACCTTCATCACCCACACGATGGGACTTGCCGACATCAACAAGGCCTTCGACCTGATGCACGAGGGCAAAAGCATCCGCACCGTCATCCACTACGACATGTGATCCAGCACCGTCGAATGCCCTCACCTCTGCCGGGGTGAGCTACTCGACTTTAGCGGCCGTCCTGACTGCGCACGAAAGCCCCCATGACCACACCCCTCATCCTCGTCTCCGAGAACCGCAGCTTCGGCGGCTGGCATCGCCGCTACCGCCACGCCTCCGCGGCCACCGGCTGCACCATGACCTTTGCGGTTTATCTGCCGCCCCAGGCGGAGGCCGGCCCCGTCCCGGCCCTGTACTGGCTGTCGGGCCTCACCTGCACTGACGAGAATTTCATGCAGAAGGCTGGCGCCCAACGGGTGGCAGCGGAACTGGGGATTGCCATCATCGCGCCGGACACCAGCCCCCGGGGCGACGGCGTGCCGGGTGACCCGGAGGGCGCTTGGGATTTTGGCCTGGGCGCCGGTTTCTATGTGGACGCCACCCAGGCCCCATGGAGCACTCACTACCGCATGCACGACTATGTGGTGAACGAGCTCCCCTGCCTGGTGGAGAAGCACCTGCCGGTAAGCCCGCGACGGGCCATCAGCGGCCACTCCATGGGTGGCCATGGCGCTCTGGTCTGCGCACTGCGCCATCCTGGCCGCTACCGCTCGGTATCAGCCTTCGCACCCATCAGCCACCCCATGGACTGCCCCTGGGGGCAGAAAGCGTTCAGCCACTACCTGGGCGCCGACCCGACCCACTGGAAAGCCTGGGACGCCTGCGAGCTCATCGCCCAGACCCAGGAGCGTCTGCCCCTGCTGGTGGACCAGGGTGAAGCAGACAACTTCCTCGCCGGGCAGCTCAAGCCCGAGGTTCTGGAAGCCGCCTGCACCGCGGCCGGCCACCCCCTCACCCTGCGCCGCCAGCCGGGTTACGACCACAGCTATTACTTCATCGCCAGCTTCATCGAAGACCACCTTCGCCACCATGCGGCCGCACTGAAAGACTGAAAAAAAGCCGCCCCTTTTGGGGGCGGCATCAAGGCACACTCAAACAGGCTGGGCCGGTTGTCAGCGCAGGAAAAGTAAGGGATCAGCGCTCGTCGAAACTGACCAGCAGACGTTTGCTGGTGGCACGGGCCTGGCAACTCAGGACAAAACCCTGAGCTACCTCGGCACCTTCGAGGGTGAAGTTCTTGTCCATGACCACGCTGCCATCCAGAACCTTGGCGCGGCAGGTGCAGCACACACCGGCCTTGCAGGAGAAAGGCAGGTCGAGGCCGGCATTCAAGGCCGCATCCAGCACGTGCTCGTCGGGGCCGATGGCGATCTCGTGCTCCTTGCCGTCGAGGACAACGGTCAGGGCGATGTCCTTGGCGGCTGCTTCGGCCTGGGCCGCTGCGGTGGCGGCACCCACCGGCTTGGCACCAGCGGGCAGGCCCACGGTGAAGCGCTCGGTACGCACCCGGTCGGCGGGCACGCCCGCCTCGACGAGGGCGGTCTCGGTGGCGGTGATCATCTCGTCCGGCCCACAGATGAAGACCTCGTCCATGGAACCGACGGGCAGCAGGGCCTTGATGATTTCCCGGACCTTGTCACCATTGATGCGGCCCTGGAGCAGGTCCACTTCCTGGGCCTGGCGGGACAGGACGTGAATCAGGGTGAGGCGGTCCCGGTAGCGGTCCTTTAGGTCCTGCAGGGCTTCGTTGAACATCACCGTGGACATGCGGCGATTGCCGTAGACCAGGGTGAATTTGCTGTCCGGCTGCTCTTCCAGGGTGGTGGCAGCAATCGACAGGATCGGCGTGATGCCCGAACCAGCGGCAAAGCCGACACGATGGATCGCACGCTTTTTCTTGATGGTGAAGCGGCCATCCGGCGGCATGACCTGAATCGTGTCGCCGGCCTTGAGGGAGCGGGAGGCCCAGTTGGAAAATACGCCCCCCTCCACCGGGCGGATGCCGATTTCCAGCTCACCCGCCCTGGCCAGGCGGCTGCGCGGGCTGCTGATGGAGTAGCTGCGGCGGACGTCCTGCCCGTCGATGGTGGCGCGCAGGGTCAGGAACTGGCCCGGCTCAAAGGCAAAACGGTCCTTGTCCGACTCGGGAATGGCGAAGGTGATGGCCACCGCGCCGGCCGCTTCGGGGCTGACCCGCTTGACGGAGAGTTCTTGAAAACGGAGTGCAGACATAGAGTGTCTCCTCTTGTGGGGTAGAGGTGAGGAGTGAGGAGTGAAGGAGGCCCCGGCCAACCCATGGGCGCTGACGATCACCAGCGCCCATGACATCAGGCAGTTCCCCTCACCCCTCTGTCCTCACTCCTGACCCTCATCAATACGGCTTGAAGTAATCGAAGGGCTCCTGGCAATCCAGGCACTTGTAGAGGGCCTTGCAGGCGGTGGAGCCGAATTGCGACGAGACCACGGTGTGGGTCGAACCACAGCGAGGGCAAGCCACCAGGTCGGTGGCGGCCGGTCTGCGTATGAACTGGATGACGTTGACTTCCTTGCGGGTGGTATGGGGAGGGGCGATGCCATAGACACGCAGCTTCTCCTTGGCCTCCTCGCTCATCCAGTCGGTGGTCCAGGCCGGGGCCAGACGGGTAACAACCCGCGCGGGAATACCCGCCTTTTCCAGGCAGGCCTTCACGTCGTCCTCAATCTGCCCCATGGCAGGGCAACCAGTGTAGGTGGGCGTGATGACCACTTCCACGCCTGCCGGCGTCTCCGTAACCTCCCGGAGGATGCCCAGCTCGCGCAAGGTCACCACCGGTATTTCCGGATCCGTCAGATGCTCGAGGGTGGCCCAGACCTGTTCCACGACTGTAGTCATGATCGCCGGCCTTACCAGGTCGCGCCGGGATGGGCGCGGGCCAGGCCCTGCATCTCGCCGAGCAGGTAACCCAAATGCTCGGAGTGACGGCCATGCTTGCCTTCCGGTACGTAGCCACGTCCCTGGGGACGGACCAGAGTGCCCTGGCCCAGGGTGTCATTCACGATGGCATCCCAAGCTGCACGCAGGGTCCGGACATCCACGCCGGCACCGCTGGCCACCGCGGCATCCTCGACGGCGCTGGGCGTCCAGAACTCTTCGGTGTAAGGGAAGAGGTGGTCGAGCGCAGCCTGAACACGCTGGTGAGACTCCTCGGTCCCGTCGCCGAAACGCACCACCCAGTCGGCGGCATGATGCAGGTGGTAGCGGGCCTCCTTGAGGGACTTGGCGGCAATCGCGGCCAGGTCGCTGTCGGAAGATTTTTCGAGGGCATCCCACACCAGCACCATCAGCGCGCCGTAAAGGAAATTGCGCACGATGGTAGTGGCGTAATCCCGGTCGGCCTTGGCGTAACCGACCAGCGGACCGTTGTGGGGCAGCTCCAGCAGGGTGTAGTTGCGGAACTGGGTGTCGTCCCGGAAGTAGGCCAGCTTGTCTTCGGTAGCGTCGCCGCCCAGGCGGGTGGCGGCCAGCTGATAGAGCAGGCGGGCCTGGCCAATGTAGTCCAGGCTCACGTTGCCCATGGCGATGTCCTCTTCGAGGATTGGGCCATGGCCGCACCATTCGGCGTTGCGCTGGCCCAGGACCACCGCGTTGTCCGCCAGGTGCAGGAGGTAGTCGGCAGGCGCGTTCATTACATGTGCCCCACTTCTTCAGGAATTTCGTAGAAGGTCGGGTGACGGTAGATCTTGTCGGCCGCCGGGTCAAACAGCTCACCCTTGTCATCCGGGTTGCTGGCGGTGATGGATGCGGAGGGCACCACCCAGATGCTCACGCCTTCCTGGCGGCGGGTGTACACATCGCGGGCCATGTGCAGGGCCTGGGCCGCGTCAGCGGCATGCAGGCTGCCACAGTGCTTGTGCTCGAGGCCCTGCTTGCTGCGGACGAAAACTTCCCAGAGGGGCCATTCCTTGAGTGCGGGGGTGGTCATGCTGCCTCCTTCATTGCGCGTTCTTGTTGCTTGCGGGCATAGGCCTGGGCGGCATCACGCACCCACTGGCCATCGTTGTGTGCCTTGACCCGGGTGGCCAGGCGTTCCTTGTTGCAGGGGCCGTTACCTTCAACGGTGTTCCAGAATTCGGCCCAGTCGATCTGGCCGTAGTCGTAGTGACCACGCGCCTCATTCCACTTGAGGTCTGGATCGGGCAGGGTCACCCCAAGAACCTTGGCCTGAGGGACAGTAGCGTCCACAAATTTCTGGCGCAGCTCGTCGTTGCTGATCCGTTTGATACCCCAGCGCATGCCCTGGGCGCTGTGCGGGCTGTCGGCATCCGGGGGCCCGAACATGGCCAGGCACTTCCACCACAGACGATTGACTGCGTCCTGGACCATGGCCTTCTGGGCCTCGCTCCCCTGCATCATCACCAGCAGGGCTTCGTATCCCTGGCGCTGGTGGAAGGACTCCTCCTTGCAGACGCGGATCATGGCGCGGGAATACGGGCCGTAGGAACAACGGCACAGGGGAATCTGGTTCATGATCGCAGCACCGTCCACCAGCCAGCCGATCACGCCCACATCGGCCCAGTTGAGGGTCGGGTAGTTGAAGATGGAGCTGTACTTGGCCTTGCCGGAATGCAGACCTTCAAGCATCTGCTCACGGCTGGTGCCGAGGGTCTCGGCGGCGGAGTACAGGTAGAGACCATGACCGCCCTCATCCTGAACCTTGGCGATCAGGATGGCCTTGCGCTTGAGACTGGGCGCACGGGAAATCCAGTTACCCTCGGGCAGCATGCCAACGATTTCACTGTGGGCATGCTGGCTGATCTGGCGGACCAGGGTCTTGCGGTAAGCCTCAGGCATCCAGTCCTGAGGCTCAATGCGGCCATCAGCTTCGATGCGGGCTTCGAAAGCGGCTTCCTGCTCGCTGGGGGCATTCGAGACGCTCGCCAGCTTCTTGCCGGACTCGTCCGGAATATCCATTGCCTGGGTGTACATCTGCTCTCTCCTTGCTAACGCCGGCCCGGGACATACCAGACCGGGATTCGTATTGCCTTCAAACTTGCTCGGGGTTCATCCACATGGGAGGACGCTTTTCCAGAAAGGCGGCAATCCCGTCCCTGGCCTCGTCGGTCGCCCGCTGGCGGGCAATCCGCATTGCGGTCTCTTCAGCCACGGCCGCATCGATCGGACGGCCTGCAACGGCGGCGATCAGCTCCTTGGCTGCCAGCTGGGCCTTCGGCCCGCCGGCCAGCAGGGGCTCCACGATGGCACCAATCGCGGCATCCAGCTGATCGACGGGAACCACTTCATTCACCAGACCAATGGCCCGGGCCTGGTCGGCCTTGATCCGCTCGGCGCTCTGGAAATAGCGCAGGGCATGGCGGGGACCAATGGCACGCAGCACGTAGGGACTGATGACCGCAGGGATGATCCCGAACTTCACCTCGGAGGTGGAGAACAGGGCATCCTCACTGGCCACGGCCATATCGCAGGCTGCGGCCAGGCCGGTGCCACCGCCAAGCGCGGCCCCCTGAACCCGGGCAATCGTCGGCTTGGACAGACCCGACAGGGTACGCAGCATGCCGGCGAAGGCTCGGGCGTCGGCCAGATTCTCGGCCTCGCCATAGGTGGAAGCGCGCTGCATCCAGTTCAAGTCGGCGCCGGCGGAAAAATGCCTGCCGCGACCGGCGAGAATGACCACACGCACGTGCTCATCTCCGTCGAGTTCGGCACATGCTTTGCCCAGATCGGCGATGAGCTGCTCATTGAAGGCGTTGAAGACTTCCGGACGATTCATCCAGATGGTCGCCACCGCGCCGGAGCGCTCGATCTCTAGAGTGGAATAGGTGCTTGCCATGCTGGCCTCGGTGATTTTTCTGGGACTGGCTGGCCTGCGGAGGGTCACCCCCGCAGGCCTTCTGCCATTACTGTAGGATGGTCCAGTCGCCGTTCCTCACTTCCAGCATGCGGAAGGAAGACAGGTCGAGACCCATGTGATCGGTGGGCGACATATTGACCTTGCCGCTGGTACCAATGAAGTTCTTGGTGCTTTCAATGGCGTCGCGGACCTTGGCCTTGTCGGTGGTACCGGCACGCTTGAGTGCATCCACGACGATCATCAGACCATCGTAGGCATAGCCACCAAAGGACGACACATCCTGCTTGTAGCGCTCCTTGTAGGCCTTGTCATAGGCAGTCACGACAGGCTTCTGGGGGTCATTGGCAGCCAGCTTTTCGGGGATAAGCTGGGCCGGGGACGGCAGGCGGACACCCTCTGCCGCCGGACCGGCAAGCTTCAGGAACTCGTCCGAGGCCACGCCGTGGGACTGGTACAGGGGCAGGGTGATCCCAAGCTGCTTGTAGTTCTTGGTGACGATGGCCGGGCCCTGACCGAGGCCGAACACGAACACGGCCTGCACACCCGGCACGTTCTTGATCTTGGTGAGCTGCGGGCTCATGTCGGTATCCTTGGGGCCATAAGTTTCGTTGGCCACCAGGGTGATGCCGTACTTGCCCGCAACCAGTTCGGTTTCCTTCTTGCCGGACTGACCGAAGCCAGAGGTTTCGGAAAGCAGCGCCACTTTGGAAAAGCCGCGCTTCTTGATGTCCTCAAAGACCTTCTCGGCCGCCATGCGGTCGGTATGGGGGGTCTTGAAGACCCACTTCTTGACCGGCTCAACGATCACCACAGCACCGGCCAGGGAGATGAAGGGCACGCCGGCACGCTCGACCAGGGGCACCATGGACATGGTGGAACCGGTAGTGGTACCGCCGATCAGCACGTCCACCTTGTCGTCGTCGATCAGACGCTTGGCAAAGCCGTTGGCCTTGTTGGCATCACTGCCGTCGTCGTAATGGATGAGCTGGAGCGGACGGCCAATCACTCCACCCTTCTTGTTGAGCTCTTCGACATAGAGCTGCAGGGTCTTCAGCTCGGGATCGCCCAGAAAGGCACCCGGGCCGGTGACGGACAGCACGGAACCGATCTTGATCGGATCGGCGGCGATGGCGGTGAGGCTGCCGATGGCCAGCGCAGCGCCGGCCAGGAAGGTCTTGAAGGCTTTTTTCATGGGTTGTCTCCTCTTTGGTTATTTAGTTGCTCAGAAGTGAGGTGTTGGGCGTAAGGAGGCCCCGGCTGGAGCCTGGCCCCCTCATTCCTTGAACCTGACTCCTCACACCCTTTCGATGATCATCGCGATGCCCTGACCCACGCCAATACACATGGTGCACAGGGCGTAACGGCCGTTGCGACGATGCAGCTCGTAGGCCGCGGTGGTCACCAAGCGGGCACCACTCATGCCAAGGGGGTGTCCCATGGCAATGGCGCCGCCATTGGGATTCACCCGGGCCTCGTCGTCGGCCAGGCCCAGGTCGCGCAGTACGGCCAGGCCTTGAGCGGCAAACGCTTCGTTGAGCTCAATGACGTCCATCTGGTCGAGGGTCAGGCCGGTCTGGGCCAGCACCTTCCTCACCGCGGGCGCCGGGCCAAAGCCCATGATCCGGGGCGGTACGCCGGCGGTGGCCATGCCAACCACCCGCGCCTTCGGGGTCAAGCCATGCTTGCCGGCAGCCGCTTCAGAGGCCAGCAGCAGGGCACAGGCACCGTCGTTCACGCCTGAGGCATTGCCCGCAGTGACGGACAGCTCGGGGCCGTTCACGCCCTTGAGCTTGGCCAGCATCTCGAGGGTGGTTTCGGGGCGGGGATGCTCGTCGGTGGTGAAGAGGACTGGATCTCCCTTCTTGCGGGGGATGTGCACCGGCACCAGTTCATCGCCGAACCGGCCAGCGGCGTGGGCCGCCGCCCAGCGCTGCTGGGAGCGCAGCGCAAAGGCATCCTGGTCGGCACGGGAGATGCCGAAATCGGCCGCCACGTTGTCGGCGGTCTGGGGCATGGAGTGGGTCTCGTAGAGCTTCTTCATCATCGGGTTGATGAAGCGCCAGCCGATGGTAGTGTCGTAAATGGCCGCCTGGCGGGAAAAGGCGCTTTCAGCCTTGCCCATGACGAACGGGGCACGAGACATGCTTTCGACCCCGCCGGCAATCATCAGGGAGGTCTCCCCGGACTTGATGGACCGGGCTGCCAGACCGACGGCGTCCATGCCGGAGCCGCACAGGCGATTGACCGTGGTACCCGGCACCTCGATGGGCAGTCCTGCCAGCAGGCCGGACATGCGTGCCACGTTGCGGTTATCCTCGCCTGCCTGGTTGGCGCAGCCGTAGATGATGTCCTCGACAGCCGTCCAGTCCACCCGGGAATTGCGCTCCATCAGAGCCTTGAGGGGTACGGCGCCCAGATCGTCGGCCCGCACGCTGGCCAGGGTGCCGCCATAGCGGCCGATGGGGGTGCGAATGGCGTCGCAGATGAATGCTTGAGTCATGTATTCGTTCCTTGTGCGCGAGGTCAGAGCTGCTTCGGACGCTGGTCGATCACGCGACGGGCCTTGCCGGTCTGGGTGCGGGGGATGGACTCGAACTCCATCACGTTCACCTTGGTGGTGATGCCGATGATGGTCTTGATATGGTGGGCGACACTGCGGCTGATCTCTTCGACAGCACTGCGCCCCAGGGTGCCGGACAGATCACGCTGCAGCTCGCAACGGATCTCCACGTTGTCCAGGTGGCCATCACGGGTCAGGACGATCTGGTAATTCCCGGTCAGGCGGGGTTCGCGGAGGATCTGCTCCTCAATCTGAGTCGGGAAAACGTTCACACCCCGGACAATCAGCATGTCGTCGGAACGACCGACAATCTTGTCCATGCGCCGGAAGGCACGAGAGGTGGGCGGCAGCAGGCGGGTCAGGTCACGCGTACGGTAGCGGATGACCGGGAAGGCTTCCTTGGTGAGGGAGGTGAACACCAATTCACCCTCTTCGCCGTCGGGGAGCACTTCGCCGGTTTCGGGGTCAATGATTTCGGGGTAGAAGTGGTCTTCCCAGATCACCGGACCATCCTTGGTCTCAATGCACTCACAGGCGACGCCGGGCCCCATCACTTCGGTCAAGCCATAGATGTCGATGGCGTCAATGCCGAGCTTGCGCTCGATCTCTGCGCGCATGCCCTGACCCCAGGGTTCGGCACCGAAGACCCCGATCTTCAGGGAAATTTCTTCCGGCTTGATGCCCTGGCGCTCGAACTCCTCAGCAACCACCAGGGAGTAGGACGGGGTCACCATGATCGCGTCGGGCCTGAAATCCATGATCTGCTGGACTTGCTTTTCGGTTTGGCCACCGGACATCGGCACGACGGTACAGCCCAGACGTTCGATGCCTGCATGGGCACCGAGGCCGCCGGTAAACATGCCGTAACCGTAGGCGTTATGCACCATGTCGCCAGGACGCACCCCTGCCGCACGCAGGGAGCGTGCCACCAGATCCGCCCAGTTGGACAGATCGCTCTGGGTGTAACCGACAACCACCGACTTGCCCGTGGTGCCGGAAGAGGCATGCAGGCGGCTCAGCTTGTTGCGCGGTACCGCAAAGAGCCCGAAGGGATAATGATCGCGGAGGTCGGACTTGGTCATGAAGGGGAACTTGGCCAGATCGGCCAGCGCCTTCAGATCATCCGGATGCACCCCCTGCTCGATGCACTTCTTGCGATACGGCTCGACATTGTCGTACGTGTGGCGAACGGACCACTTGAGGCGCTCCAGCTGGAGGGCCGAAATCTCGTCACGGCTGGCGGTTTCGATCGGGTCGAGCTCGCCCGGTTGGGGATGCTTCGCGGTCATGGGTATCTCCTCTCCGTTGTTCTGGAATACGTGTGTGCTGTTCAAGCCTTTTCAGCCTGGAGGCCGGCGATGACTTCGCCGGAAATCCGGTAGCTCTTGCCCCTGAAGAGGGCAATCGTCTTGTCGGAACTGTCCCGTACCGTCACGTCATAGACGCCGGTACGGCCCGATGCGGACATTTCGACGGCCTCAGCGGTCAGGGTGTCGTTTTCCTTGCCAGGGGCCAGGAAGTCGATGTGACAGGCGGAAGCCACCGTGTTCTTGTTGTAGCTGTTGCAGGCGTAGGCAAAGGCTGTGTCGGCCAGACTGAAGATCAGTCCGCCATGACAGATGTGGTGACCATTCACCATGTCGCCGCGGACCTGCATGGAAACACGGGCAAATCCTGGCCGTACTTCCTCGATCTTCAGGCCCAGGGCCTGGCCTGCCCGATCCCGGGACCACATGGCTTCGGTGACCGCCTGGGCAAGCGCCTGAGGCTCGGTGGGGATGAGCTGATCAGACATGGATGTTCTTTCCGGCCAGGACGTGCTGCTGAATCAGCGGAGAGACCCGGTAGCGGTCTTCACCGTAATGACTGGCCAGATTGGCCAGGACGCGAGCGACCAGCGGCAGGCCGGCACGATCAGCCCATTCGAGGGGACCACGGGGGTAATTGACCCCGAGACGCATGGCCGAATCGGCAGCCAGGGCATCGCAGACACCCTGATTGACCGCATCGGCAGCTTCGTTGGCCAGCATGGCCACCGTACGCATCACGGCAAGCCCGGGAATGTCACCCAGGCGGGAGACTGCAAACCCCGCGGCCTGCAGCAAGCCGATGGCGGCGCCCACAGCGGGGGCATAGCAGTTGATTGCTGCTCCGACGGCGATACGGGTGGCCGTAGCATAGTCGAGGGCCAGATCGATCAGCACCACGTTGTCGATGCCTTCCTCCACTGCCCGGCGGGTGGCCGTACGTCCATCGGTGATGAAGACCACGGCGCCACCCACCTCGGCAATGCGGCCATCGGTGGCCTCGCCCCAGGTGTAGGCCACGTTCCGCTCATAGAGACGGTCAGCGATGGCCTGGGCCACAGCGGACTCCCCATGAAGGACGATGGTGTCAGGCACCGCCTGGGCCACGGCACTCTTCGGCTCGGGGCGTACCGCACCTTCGCGGTAGTCATAAAAGCCACGCCCGTTCTTTCGACCATAGAAGCCGGCGTCCACCAGTTCCTGCTGGATCAGCGATGGAGTGAAGCGGGGATCGTGGTAGAAGGCATTCCACACCGAGCGGGTCACGGCAAAGTTCACATCATGGCCGATCATGTCCATCAGCTCGAAGGGCCCCATCCGGAAGCCACCAGCCTCACGCATCACCGCATCCAGGGTGGCACAGTCGCTGCCGCCTTCGTTGAGGATGCGCAGGGCCTCGGCATAATAGGGCCGGGCCACCCGGTTGACGATGAAGCCGGGCGTGGACCTGGCATGGACCGGAGTCTTGCCCCAGGCCGCCGCAGAGGCAAACAGGGTATCGGCCACGGTTTTGTCAGTCGCGAGGCCGGAGACGATCTCCACCAGGGCCATCAGCGGCGCCGGGTTGAAGAAGTGCAGACCAGCCAGACGCTCGGGGTGCCTCAGTGCAGCACCAATGGCCGTCACGGAGATGGACGAGGTATTGGTGCCGAAGATGCAGTCGGCAGCCACGATGTCTTCCAGATCCTTGTACAGGGTTTGCTTGGCCTGGAGATTCTCGACGATGGCTTCGACCACCAGGGCCGCATCGGCCAGATCGGTCAGCTGCTCGACAGCAATCAGGCGATCGCCGGCTGCCTGGGCTGCCTGGGCCGTCATGCGCCCCTTGTCAGCCAGTTTGCCAAACTGGGCCCGGATTCCGGCAACGGCCTTGGCTGCCGCCCCAGGGCGGTTATCCAGAAGCTTGACCACATGACCGGCAGCTGCAGCCACCTGGGCGATACCGGCCCCCATGGCACCGGTACCGACGACGGCAATCACCGCGGAAGTGTTGAGGGCAGTCGTCACGCTCACTCCCCCGTGAATTCCGGAGCACGTTTTTCCATGAAGGCGGCAACCCCTTCGGCATAGTCCGGGCTCCAGCCCAGTTCACGCATGAAACCACCTTCAAAGGAGAGCTGTTGCTCCAGGGTATGGCCCGGCGCGGCGTGCATGGCCTGGCGGGTCCGCACCAGCGCCTTGGTGGGCATGCCGGCCAGCTGCGTGGCCAGGGCATTGATGCGGGCAGCAAAGGCATCATCCGCGACCGCCTCCCAGATCAGGCCCCACTCGGCGGCCTTGGCAGCGGGCAGCTTGTCGGCCAGCATGGCCAGTCCCATGGCCCGGGCCATGCCGACCCGCTGGGGCAGGAACCAGGTGCCACCGGTGTCGGGAATCAGGCCGATCTTGCTGAAGGCCTGCAGGAAGGAAGCAGATTGGGTGGCGATCACCAGATCACAGGCCAGGGCCACACTGGCACCGGCACCGGCGGCAATGCCATTGACGGCCGCAATGGTGGGCACACGCAGGTTCTGCAGGCGCAGCACCAGGGGCTTGTAGTTCTTCTCGACCACATTGCCGATGTCCGGCATGCCGCCGCTGGCAGTGCGAGCCATGTCCGGGTCGGCCAGATCCTGACCGGCGCAGAAGGCCCGACCGGCACCGGTGAGGACCAGCACGCGCACCGAGGTGTCGGCCTGGACACGGTCGAGGGCATCACGGAGCTCCGCGTGCATCTCGCCGGTGAAGCTGTTGAGCTTGTCGGGGCGATTCAGGGTGAGGCGAGCCACACCCGCCTCAACCGCGAAAATAATGTTCTTGTATTCCACGGCAGACTCCTCAGGCGTGGTAGCGACGCTGGACGACGCGGAAGCGGTTGGCGACAAAGGCCGAGTCGGCGTAGGACGCGTTGGCCGCCGGGTTACCACCGGTTCCGTGGTAATCGGAATACGCGGCGGACTGGTTCACGAACACACCACTGGTGAGGTTGATGGAGAGAGCGACCTTGCTGCGCCAGGTGGCCTCGGTCATCGCGTCGATCACATCCTGGCGAGTGGAATACACACCCACCGTCAGGGCACCATGAGTGCTGACGACACGCTCCGACAGGGCAATGCCGGCGGCCGTGTCCGCCACCTTGACGATGAAACTGATCGGGCCAAAACGCTCTTCCATGTAGAGCTTCTCGTCCCCGGCGTCGCAGGAAAGGAGTACCGGCGTGCGCACCTTGGCGTTGGGGAAGTCAGGATTCTCAAGGGAGGAAGACGCCAGCACGACCTTGCCCAGGGCACCGGAATTGGCCAAGTCGATGCGCTCAAAGGTGTCGGCAGACTGGATTGCACCCAGCACGGCGTGGGCCACTTCAGGCTTGGACAGGAAACGCTCGATGGCCTTGGCCAGGTCGGCGCAGAATTCGTCGTAGCTCTTGTGGCCGTCTTCGGTCTCGATGCCACCTGCCGGAACGAACAGGGCCTGTGAGGTGGTGCACATCTGCCCCGAATACAGGGACAGGGTGAAGGCCAGATTACCCAGCATGGCCTTGTAGCTATCGGTGGAGTCGATGACGATGTTGTTCACCCCGGCCAGCTCGGCATATACCTGGGCCTGACGAGAGTTGTCGATCAACCACTGGCCAAACACGTTGCTGCCGGTGAAATCCACGGACTTGACCGCCGGATGGGTAGCCAGGGCCTGGGTGGTGGCGCGCTTCTCGGCCACGCACAGGCTCACCAGATCAGGATCGATGCCGTTCTCTGCGAGGACGGCGCGGATGGTACGCACGGTGATGGCGGCTGGCAGGATGGCATTGCTGTGGGGCTTCACGATCACCGCGTTGCCGGTGGCAAGGGCGGCAAAAAGGCCGGGGTAGGTGTTCCAGGTGGGGAAGGTGCCGCAGCCCACTACCAGGCCAATGCCGCGGCCGACGATCTGGAAGTGCTTCTTCATGACCAGCGCCGGGTTCTTGCCCTGGGGCTTTTCCCAGGTGGCCTCAGCCGGCACGAAGCTCTGCTCGCGCCATGCATACACTACGGACTCCAGGCCCCGATCCTGGGCATGGGGAGCGCCGGCCTGAAAAGCCATCATCCAGCCCTGGCCAGTGGTCATCATCACCGCATGGGCGATCTCGAAACTCTGCTTGTTCAGGCGGTCCAGGATCTCCAGACAGATGCCGGTGCGCCCTTCGGCACCCACGGTCTGCCAGCCCTTCATGGCCTCAAGGCCGGCAGCAATCAGGGCCTCATGGTCACAGACCGGATAAGTGACGCCCAAAGTGGCGCCGTAGGGGGATGCCTCGCCGCCGTGCCAGCCAGTCTGGCCAGGCTGGTTCAGTTCGAAAGGCTTGCCCAGATGGGCTTCAAAGGCCCGCTTGCCGTCATCAGTCGCGGTTTCGCCATAGAGCTTGGGGCTGGGCATTTCCGGATAAGCAGACCAATAGCCACGGGTAGCGATGGCGTTGAGGGCTGCGTCCAGGGTGCCACGATGCTTCTCGAACAGGGGGTGAGTCATGGGTCTCTCTCCGGGGTGAGTTGTTCTCCTGACTCAAACGTTACAAACCGATCGATTCAATGTCAATGGTTCGTATCGAATTTATTTTCAACAAAATCAATGCGTTCCCTATTGAGGAACTGATTTGAAACTAAATAATATTAAAAAAAACAATAACTTAACACCAAAAAGACTTGATAAACAGGTAAGAATTACGCCGCACTGCAACATGGAGGAGCACATCCAAAAGACGAAAGCGATACTTCAAGTTTTGATTTTTGACTATTTTTAGTATCATTTACTGACATTCAAACCCTCACCAGACATGTCCCGTATCCTGCTCCATCCTTCGGGAAAATCCGTTGAGTGCGCCCCTGGTGACACCGTACTGATGGCCCTTGAGCGAGCCGGCTATGCCTTGCCCAGCAACTGTCGGGCCGGCGCCTGCGGAGAATGCAAGGTCAAGGTCACCGCAGGGCAGTTCGACCAGGGCATGGTGCTGGACATGGCCCTCCGCCGGGAAGAGCGCCGTCAGGGTTATGGACTGATGTGCATGGCCAAGCCCATCTCCGACGAACTGGTGATCGAGTGGGGTACCGCCGACGCACGTCCGCGGCTATTCCCTCCCCGGGAACAGCTTCCCTTCGTGATCACCGAACGGCAGGCCCTGACGCCGCGGGTGGTCCAGCTTCATCTGCGACCAGTGGACCAACTCCTGCGCTACTGGCCCGGCCAGTACGTCACCCTGGGCCAACCGGCTGCCGACATCCCGGCACGGGCCTACTCCATCGCCAATGCCCCCAGGCCGGATGGCGAACTGGTGCTGCAGGTCAGCCGCAGCAGTGGCGGCCTGACCAGCCCCTGGATCTGCGACCAGCTGCGGTCCGGCGACCGGGTAGCCCTCTCGGGTCCCTACGGCACCTTCATCGGCGACCCTTCCGTGGACACACCCGTGCTGTGCCTGGGTGCAGGTACTGGACTGGCCCCCCTGCTGGCCCTGAGCGAGAGTGCCCTGCGTCGGGGCTACCGACAGCCCGTCAGCCTGCTGCTCTCTGCCCGCGGAGAAGCGGATGTGTACGGGCAAGGCCTGATGGCCTGGTGGCAGGCCCGTCACCCCAGCTTCCAGGCTCACATCACCCTGACCCGGGAAAAGCGTGAAGGCTATCTTTTCGGACGAATCCAGGGGGTACTGCCCAGCCTCTTCCCGGACTTGTCCGGCCACACCCTCTTCATCGCCGGCAACCCGAGGTTCGTGGACGCATGCATGGGCACGGCCCTGACCCTGGGCGCCAGAGCAGAACGCATCCACACCGAAGGCTTCTTCGTCCAACAAAAACCGCTGATCCCCGACGCGGAACACCTGCTTCTTCCCTGAGCGCCGCTACGGCGCTATCCACACGGGGATTGAATTGGTAGACTCAGCTGCAAAATCTTTTATTTCCTCGGCAAATCAAGTGCTTCCCCCCATCCAGAAACGCCTCGACGAATTCCGCCAACTCGGCCGCGTGCAAGCCGGCTCCATCATCATCTCGGTGTTTGGCGATGCCATCGTTCCGCGGGGCAGCCGTATCTGGCTGGGCAGCCTGATCCGCCTGCTGGAGCCCCTCGAACTCAACGAACGTCTGATCCGTACCTCGGTGTTCCGTCTGGCCAAGGACGAATGGGTACGTACCGAACCCGCAGGCCGTCGCACCGATTACCTGCTCACCCCTCAGGGTCAGCGCCGCTTCGAGGAAGCCTCACGGCATATTTATGCCTCCAGCGCACCCCAGTGGGACCGACGCTGGAGACTGATCATCACGGTCGGAGATCTGAGCGCAAAGGAGCGGGAGCGCCTGCGCCGGGCCTTGTTCTGGCAGGGATTCGGCGTGCTCGAGGGCGATTGCTTTGTCCACCCCAGTGCCGACCTGAGTGCCGCCTTCGACGCGCTGATCGCCGAAGGCCTCGGTGAGCAGCTCCCCCGCCTCAAGCCGCTGATGGCCGCCGATGCGCAACTGGGTGGCGCAGCCAGCGACGTGGAGATGGTTCACGGAGCCTGGAACCTGGAACGCCTGGCCAGCGTGTATTCCGAGTTTGTGGATCGCTACAGCCCCGTGCTGTCCCAGATCCGCGACAACCCCGCCGATATGGACGACGAAAGCGCGTTCCTGCTGCGAACCCTGCTGATCCACGACTACCGGCGCCTGCTGCTGCGCGATCCGGAGCTGCCGGATGTCCTGCTTCCCACCGACTGGCCCGGCCAGAAGGCACGTCTGCTGTGCAAAGAGCTTTACCGCCGGCTCTTCGTGCCCTCGGAACGACACCTGGACCAGCACTTCCAGCTGGCCAACGGCCAGACGCCCGAAGCCACTCCGCTTCTGCAAGAGCGCTTCAGGGACGCTGACCCCCTGGCAGAGGTGGCCTGATCAGGCGTCCTTCTTTTTGAGTGCCACCAGCGGCACCACATCCGGGAGGTGAATACGCCTGCGATCGGGTTCGACCTGGGTCAAGGGCGTAGTTTCTACCATCGTAGCCAGGCAGCGCCGGGTCAGGTCCTGGTAAGTGGCCGTCCCCTCAGCTTTCCAGCGGATTTCCTCATCGCTCAGATCCCGGATGACCTTGGCAGGCATGCCCGCCACCAGCACCCGGGGCGGGATTTCCATGCCCGCCTTCACGAAGGCCGACGCGGCAACGATGGATGCCTCGCCAATCACTGCGTTGTCCATGATCACTGCATTCATACCCACCAGGGCATTACGCCCCACACGGCACCCATGCAGCACGGCTCCATGGCCGATATGGCCATCTTCCGCGACCACCGTGTCGGTGCCGGGAAAACCATGCATGACACAGGTATCCTGCAGGTTGGCCCCCTGCTCGAGAATCAACCTGCCAAAATCACCCCTCAGGCTGGCGCAGGGCCCCACATAGCAGCCAGGGCCCACGATCACATCGCCGATCAATACGGCTGAGGGATGGACGTAGGCGGTCGGATCCACTACCGGGACAATCCCATCAATGGCAAAAACTTTGAGCTGGGTCATGCCTGTTCTCCTTCGACTATTGATATATTACAAATTAAGGAACATTTTTTTTAATTCGTAATATATCAGCGGGAGTCCCATGAGCGAAGAACTGGAAGGCAAACACGGAGTCCAGTCCCTGGAGGTTGGCATGAGTATCCTGAAAGCCATGGCCATCGGCAAACGCTCGATGATGCTGAAGGACATTGCCGCAGCCGCCGACATGCCCCCCTCCAAGGCCCACCGCTATCTGGTCAGCTTGATCCGCAGCGGCCTGGTGGAACAGGATACCCTCACGTCCCGCTATGACCTGGGGCCCTTCGCCCTCAACCTGGGATTGGTCGCGCTGGACAGGCTGGACCGGATCCGCCTGGGTCTGTCCGCCATTACCGAACTGCGCGACGCCGTTAATGAGACCACGGCCCTCGCCGTGTGGAGCGACAACGGCCCTGTGGTCGTGCGCTGGGAAAGGCCGCGCCGGGCAATCACCGTCAACGTGGTCACCGGCACCGCCCTGGGCGTCCTGACTTCCGCGATCGGGCGGGTCTTCGCGGCATGGCTACCGGAACGACAAACCGAGGGGCTGATCCGCAAGGAGATCGAGTCGGGCCGGGCTCCAGCCCATATCAGCAGCATGGAAGAAGCCCGTACCCTGCTGGCAGAAGTCAAGGCAACGGGGTATGCACCGATCAGCGGTGGCTACATCATCCGTGGCGTTGAGGCAGTAGCGGCTCCCGTCTTCAATTTCAAGAACGAGATCAGCCTGGTGATCGTCCTGGTGGGCGTGGAAGGGTCCATGGACATGAGCGAATCCAGCCCGACCATCATCGAACTGCGCAAGGCAGCCCGAAGCCTCTCCGAGCGCCTGGGTGCGACCTTTCCCGAATAGCACCACCGCAATAGCCGGTTGAGCCTGCCCCCGCCGCTGCTCCGGGCCCTGCGCCCGGGCAGGAAGAACGGCTTCCACCCACGAACCCGTTGTCCCCTGCAGAACCGCACGCCCGCCTCAAACAGGCTGCACTCACGCTGCCGCGTCCCACCGCCTTGCGCCAGAAGCCGCGGGCTCCAAATTGATACATATTTTATTGTTGACTCGATTAAATGTATCACTTCTAATACGCGGAAACGATTACAAAATACAGAACAACCTACACCCGTCACCATGACTGGCTGTTTTCATCAGGAGGCAAGAGATGACTGACCGATTCTCCGAACCCGCTTCGACAGGAGGTGCATGATGCTCGCCCAGTTCCTGCAGTTCCTGTTTTCCGGCATTACCGTCGGCGCAACCTATGCCCTTGCGGCACTGGGCTTCACGCTGATTTACAACGCCAGCAACGTGATCAACTTCGCCCAGGGGGAGTTCATCATGCTGGGTGGCATGCTGGCAGTGTTCTTTGCCCAGGCCGGCCTGCCCCTGCCTGCAGCCCTTTTTCTGGCGATCCTGGTGCCCGCCGTAGTGGGCGTCCTGATTGAGAAACTGGCCATCGAGCCCGTCAAGGGAGCGGAAACGGTGACCCTGATCATCATCACCATCGGCGCCTCCCTGGTAATCCGCGGCCTCGTCCAGGTCTTCCTGGGCAAGGGCACCCATAGCCTGCCGGCCTTCTCGGGCGACACACCGATCGAGATCCTCGGCGCCACCCTGATGCCCCAGAGCCTGTGGGTGCTGGGCGTAACCGCCGTGGTGGTGGTAGCCCTGTGGTACTTCTTCAACCGCACCCTGGGTGGCAAGGCCATGCTGGCCACCTCCTTCAACCGCACCGCAGCCGAACTGGTGGGCATCAACACCAACGGGGTGCTGTTCCTCAGCTTCGCCATGTCCGCCGCTCTGGGCGCGATCGGAGGCATCCTGATCACCCCGATCACCCTCACCTCCTACGACGTGGGGATCATGCTGGGTCTCAAGGGATTCGTCGCCGCCGTGCTGGGTGGCCTCGGCAACGGGCTGGGTGCCGTGGTGGGCGGACTGCTGGTGGGCATCCTGGAGTCCATGGGCGCCGGCTACCTGTCTTCCGCCTACAAGGATGCCATCCCCTTCGTGCTGATCCTGTTCATCCTCTTCTTCATGCCCCGCGGCCTGTTCGGCGC
This sequence comes from Zoogloea sp., assembly GCF_028693495.1. GTDB lineage: Bacteria > Pseudomonadota > Gammaproteobacteria > Burkholderiales > Rhodocyclaceae > Zoogloea. The sequence continues at coordinate 19,758 of NZ_JAQUVG010000041.1, forward strand.
CCGGGTCACTGACCGGGTGTAAGACCATGCAGAAACGTGCCTACTTCGGCCTGTACATCGTGATTGCCGTACTTGCCATACTGCCCTTCGTGCTGCCCAACAGCTTCTACGTGGACCTGGCGATCCGGATGGCCATCAATGCCATCATCGTTCTCGGCCTGAACCTCCTGATCGGCTTTGCCGGCCAGATCAGCCTGGGTCACGCGGGCTTTCTCGGGATTGGGGCCTACGCTTCGGCCGTACTGCCCACCCATTTCGGCTGGCATCCGGTAGTAGCCATGCTTGCTGGTGCTGTTGCCACCGGTCTGCTGGCCGCCATCGTGGCCCGTCCGATTTTCAAGCTGAAGGGCAACTATCTGGCCATGGCCACTCTTGGCCTGGGCATCATCATCAACATCGCCCTGCGCAACGAGGCCACCTACACTGGCGGCCCCGACGGGATGCCCGTGCCGGTGTTCGAACTGTTCGGGATCAGCCTGTCTAGCGACAAGGACTGGTACTGGGTAGTGGCAGCGGTACTGGTCTTCAGTGTGTGGGCCTCTCTCAACCTGATCGACTCCCCCTTCGGCCGTGCCCTGCGCGCTCTGCATGGCTCTGAAGTGGCCTCGAAGGTGGTGGGTGTGGACGTGGTCCGCTACAAGGTGGCGATCTTCGTGATGTCCGCGGTCTTTGCCAGTCTGATGGGGAGTGTCACTGCCCATTACGTAGGGTTCGTCACGCCCAACCTGGCGGACTTCTTCCACTCCATCGAGCTGATGACCATGGTAGTGATCGGCGGCATGGCCTCGGTGTACGGCTCCCTGATCGGCGCCGTGCTCCTCACTGCCCTGCCCCAGGCCCTGGCCACCTTTGAAGGCTGGGAGACTGTTGTGTTCGGCGTCATCCTGATGGTCTGCATGATCTTCCTGCCCAAGGGCCTCGTGCCGACACTGGCGGCCAAGTTCGGTAAAGGGGAATAACACTATGGCACTCCTCGACGTCACCAACCTCTCCATCCACTTCGGCGGCGTGAAGGCCGTACAGGATGTGAGCTTCAGCATCGACGCAGGCATCGTCTATGCAGTGATCGGCCCCAACGGCGCCGGCAAGACGACCCTCTTCAACCTCATCACCGGAGTCTACAAGCCCACCCATGGTGAGATCCGCCTGGACGGCGAATCCATCGGCGGCAAGTCGCCGGACGAGCTGGCCCGACGGGGTGTGGCGCGCACATTTCAGAATCTGCAGATCTGCATGAACATGAGTGCCATAGAGAACGTGATGGTGGGTGCCCACCTGCGACTCGATCGCAATCTGCTCAAGGCCGCCCTGCGCTTCCCGAGCATCACCCGCCGCGACGCCGAGCTGCGTGCCGAAGCCCTGGAGTTGATGCGTTTCGTAGGTCTGGACAAATTTGCAGACAGCCGCGCCGACGCCATGCCCTACGGAGCCCTCAAGCGTCTGGAAATTGCTCGCGCGCTGGCCATGAAACCGCGCCTGATCTTTCTGGACGAACCCGCAGCGGGCCTGAATCCCAAGGAAACCATTGAGGTGGATGAACTGGTTCGCAAGGTCGCGGACTCCGGCATCACCGTGGTGCTCGTGGAGCACGACATGAAGATGGTCATGAACCTGTCCGATCGCATCCTGGTGCTCGACTATGGCAAGAAGCTGGCCGAAGGCACCGGCGAAGAAGTCCGCCGCAATCCGGACGTGATCGCAGCCTACCTGGGCGGTCACGCCTGAGCCGAGGAGACAACATGGAAGCACTCCGCATCATCAAGGACGAGCACCGCAACCTGTGGCGGATCGCCGTCACCCTCGACCAGGTCATCGGCGAGATGGAACGGAACCAGAAGGCTGATCCCGCCTTCCTGGGCTCCGTGCTCGATTACTTCGAACACTTCATGGACGGCTGCCACCACCGGAAAGAGGACGACTACCTGTTCCGCCTGCTGCGCCAGCGCAGCCCCGATGCCGGTGCTCTGCTCGATCGCCTGCAAGCCGAGCACCGCAATGCACCCCACAATCTGGCGGCACTGCGCCAGCAGCTGGCCGAAACGGTGGCCGGCAGGAGTAGTGTGGGAGAACTGATTGAAGCCCTGCGCCTGTACCTGGACGACCAGAAAGCCCACATCAAGGCCGAGGAAAAGGATATTTATCCGCTGGCCAGTCAGGTCCTCACCGCCGAGGACTGGGCGGAGATCGACAAGGCCTTCCTCGACAACGACGACCCCCTGTTCGGCAAGGCCGCCCGGGCCGAGTACCGGGAGCTCTACCACAAGGTGGCCAACCTCGCCCCGGTATCCGTGGGTCTGGGCGCCAGCAGTGCCGGAGAACTGCAGTCGGCCACGGCCGCCCTCCCGGCTGCCGACCTTCTGCTGAAGGTGGATCACCTGGAGAGCTGCTACGGCAGGATCAAGGCCCTCAAGGGCATCAGCCTGGAAGTGCGGCGAGGTGAAACGGTGGCCCTGGTGGGCGCCAATGGTGCCGGCAAAACCACATTCCTGCGTACCCTGTCAGGCGTACAGCCCATGAGTGCAGGCAGCATCACCTTCGACGGAGAAGATATCTCCAAGGTGCGCAGCGACATGCGCATGCGTCGGGGAATCTGCCAGTCACCGGAGGGACGGCAGGTCTTCGGGCCCCTCTCCATCGAGGATAACCTGCGCCTGGGAGCCTATACCCAACCTAAAGGCCAGGTGGAGGGCGATCTGGAAAAAATCTACACCATGTTCCCGATCCTCAAGGAAAAGCGGAAGCTGCCAGCAGGGACTCTGTCCGGCGGACAACAGCAGATGCTGGCCATCGGCCGCGCACTGATGGGTCGCCCCAAGCTGCTGCTGCTGGATGAGCCCTCCATGGGCCTGGCCCCCCTGCTGGTGGAAGAAGTCTTCAATGTGGTGAAGACCCTCAAGACCCAGGGCATGACCATCATCCTGGCCGAGCAGAACGCCTTTTCCGCCCTGGCCATCGCCGACCGGGGCTATGTGCTGGAAACCGGCAACATCACCCTCACAGGCAGTGGTCGGGAATTGATAGCGGACGAACAAGTCCGCGCTGCCTACCTGGGCATGTGAGCCCAACCGAACGATCCGGAAGCGGGACCTGATGGCCGGATGAGTCCTGACCTACACCCGTAGAACAGGACTCACCGGCCCGCTCATCTGGGTCCAGACAGGCCCACCCGAGCCTGCAGCCAGTTCCATCCCCGTTCCAGCCAACCCGGCTTGATCCTCGAGACGAAGCGAACCTTGGAATCGACAAGGCGGTTCGTCAGGGCGTAATGGAACACGTCCCCCACCACTGGCAGGGCACTGCGAGCCCCCTGCCCCCAGTAATCGCTGCGCAAGCTAATGCGGGCATCATTGAAGCCGACCCAGGCGCCGCCCACCAGTTGCGGATGCATCAGGATGAACCAGCCGTCCGTGTTGTCCTGGGTGGTGCCGGTCTTTCCCGCCAGATCCGCGCGCAGCCCAAACTGCTGGCGGATGGCTACACCGGTCCCCCGGTCCACCACTCCGCGCATCACATCCACCAAGGTGTAAGCGGTTTCTGGCGCCAGGGCCTCCTCCGGATCGGCAGGGGCAAAGGCTTCCAGCACGCGACCTTCCCGATCCTCAATCCGGGTAACCAGCACCGGCTCGAGATAAGCGCCGCCGTTGGCCAGGCTGCCATAGGCCACCACCATTTCTTTCAGGGTTACGGGACTGGTCCCCAGCGCCAGGGACGGAACTTCCTCCAGAGGGCTCTGGCGCACCCCCAGCTTTCTGGCCAGGCGGGCCACCCGGGCCGGGCCCACCTCCTGCATGAGCTGCGCAGTGACCCGGTTACGGGAATATACCAATCCGTCCTTCAGGCTCACCGGCTGGCCGCTGGGCGGCAAGGGATCCTCCGGGCGCCAGACCTCGCCATTGCGCAACTGGATCTCCACGGGCTGATCGAGCATGCTGTCTGCAGGACGCCAGCCCTGATCAAAGGCGGCTCCATAGACGAAGGGCTTGAAGGTTGAACCTGGCTGGCGGCGGGCCTGGGCCACGTGATCGAAGGGGTCGAGGGTGAAGTCCCGGCTTCCAACCCAGGCGCGCACCTGGCCATTACGGGGATCCAGGGCCAGAAAACCCAGCTGGACCCGAGTCTTGTCCTTGCGGAGCGCATCCAGGAAGACCCGGTCCGAGCGCAGGCGAGTGAGGGTGGCTCCGGCCTCCTCTCCCCGGGTCAAGGCTGCCCGATATTCCCTGGACTCCCGGATAAAGGCATTCACCAGCTCCGGACTACCTTCCCATCCTCTCCGCCCACTCCAGGCCTGGTCCGCTAGGCCCTGCAGCAGGCGCCCCCGGCGCTCCACCGCGCGCACGGCCTGGGCCTGGAGCCGGCTGTCGAGGGTGGTATGGACCACCAGCCCATCGGTATAAATGTTGTAGTCGTGGGCGTCAGCCCACGCAATCAGCCACTTGCGCAACTGCTGGGCAAAGTGCGGAGCAGGCCCTGGAGAATCCAGCTGTCGCTCGAAATCGATCCGCAGCGGTTTGCGCTGCAGGCCCGCGAGGCGCGACTCCTCCAGCACGCCGCGCTTCACCATCTGGGCCAGCACAATGTTGCGGCGTGCGACTGCCCGCTCCGGGTTGAGCACCGGATTGTAGTAGCTGTTACCCTTCAGCATGCCCACCAGCGTGGCGGCCTCAAGCACGTCCAGCTGCCGGGCCGGCTTGTCGAAATAGGTCCGGGCCGCCATCTCGATTCCCCAAGCGTTGTACAGGAAGGGGACCGTATTCAGGTAGGTCTCGAGAATCATCTCCTTCGAGTACACCAGCTCGATCTTGAGGGCTGTGATGGCCTCCTTGAGCTTGCGGGTCAGGGTGGGGGCCCGGCCAATCTCGTCCGGAAACAGGTTGCGGGCCAGTTGCTGGGTCAGCGTGGAGCCGCCCTGCCGGTTCCCGGAGAAGGTGCGCAGGAGCGCCCCCCCCAGGCGATAGAAATCGATGCCATGGTGTTCATGGAAGCGATGATCCTCGGTGGCGATGAGGGCCTCCTTCACCTTCGGCGATATCTGCTCCAGGCGGACCCACTCCCGGTTAGCCCACTTGTAGCTTGCCAGCTCCCGGCCATCAGCCGACAGCACCCGGGCGGGCTGCTCCTGACGTGCCTTGCGGATATCACTGATGCCCGGGGTGAACGGAATCAGCAGCAAGGTGTAGCCCACCAGCAGCAGGGGCACCACACCGAGAGCCCGGAGGACCCCGCGGCGGGTGGGATGGTGCAGCCCCTCCAGCAGGAGAGCCGCTTTCAGGCGAAGTTCGGCAAGGCTCAAGACGGCGGCGGAAAAGGAGAGGAAAGTCCGGAGAGTATCAACTCTTCAAGTAGCTGTCGGCAGCCGCTCCAGGACGCTCAGCCGCACCTCCACTGTCAGTGCCAGACGGGTCAGCCCGGCGGCGCGGGCACGTCCCTCCGGACTGGCCTTGTACAGGTGAGGCGTCATGACCAGCAGGTCGGCAATCTGCTCCGGTGCCTCCAGGGCGATCCCGTAGCGCAGACTCTCCGCCCCCAGCAGGGCGAAGCCCGCCGGTACGGAGGGTTCAAGGGTCCGGGCAGGTTTCAGGATCGGATAGATGATTTCCCGCAACTCCCGGAGATGATCGGGGCCCGGGTCCACCTGAATCAACCGTCCGCCTGGACGGAGCACCCGGGCAAACTCGCCATAGACCGGAAATCCGAACATGCACAGGAGCCGATCCACGCTGACTGGCAGGACCGGCAGATTGGCGTTGGAGCCCACCACCCAGCCCATCCGCCGGTCGGCCTTGGCTGCGGCCAGGACCGCCCACTTGGAGATATCGAGACCAAGCACCGCGAGGGCGTGCGTTTCTCCCGCCGCATTGGCCAACTGGCGCAGGTAATAACCCTCGCCACAACCCGCATCCAGGCAGGTGGCACCTCGGATCGGGAGCTCTGCGAGCACTGCCCTCGCCACTGCATCAGCAATCACCTGATAAGGTCCGGCTTCCAGATAGCGGCGACGGGCTGCGACCATCTCCCTGCTGTCTCCCGGATCCTTTGAACGCTTGTTCTGGACCGGTAGCAAATGGGTGTACCCCTGCGCGGAAATGTCATAGGTATGACCTGACGGACAGCGCCAGCTGTTCCCACTACACGTCAGGAGATTCCCGTCCAGCGGACAGGCCAAAGCATCAAAAGGGGTGATGGGCATCCGGTCACTCGTGGCAAAGGAGCCAGGCAGACAAAAGCGGATGGTAACGCGACGGACCCCCTCAAGCCCATCCGGCCCGGACGAGATGGTGCCCATGCTGCGCCCCCCGTTCCGAGGGAGGCGCAGAGGGGAGTCGCCGTCATTGCCGGGCCCTGAGCCGCCCAAGAGTTTCCCGAGCGGCCCTTTCGGTCGGGCCACCGAGGCTAACGGCCTTCTCTGCTGCCCGAGAAGCCTCATCCGGATGCCCGAGCTCCAGGAGCACGTTTGCGAGATTGTTCCACGCCACCGCCGCATCGTGGGAATGGGCTGCCATCCGAAAAGCCTTCTCCGCGCCATGCAGGTCACGAAGCCTGTAAAGACTGTTACCCAGCCCCATCTGCAGGGTCAGGCTGCCGGGCCAGCGAACCAGAGCACTGCGGTAGGCCATGGCCGCGTACTCCGGAGCAGCGGCCTTCTCGAAAGCCACGAGGGCGTGGGTTGTCCCGCCCTCATCCACCGTAACCGCCAACTGGCCGGCGGGTAAGGCAACAAAAGCCCAGCGACCAGCCCGGTTCCAGGTCAGCTCAAACGTCCGGAAAGGCAAAGCCTGACGCTTCATCGGCCCGGAGCGAAGCAAAAATACCTCTTCGTCCAGGTCATATCCGATCACTACCGCGTAATGCCAGGACGGGGCCCATGACAAACCCAGATTGAGCAGCACCACCACGGGATGACCTGCCGCCGTCTCACGCATCAGGGCTTCGAGAGTACTGGGAATCTCAATCGCCAAAGCCGCGTTACGCCGTGCCCCCGACAGCATCTCGATTTGCAACGAACCCTGCCGGCCAGGTAAGAAAACCTGGCTCGCCAGTTGCTCGGGAGTCACCGTTAAACCGATCCTCCCCAGAACCATCGCCAGTGCCGCCGGTCCGCATTGATAGTCATCCTGGGGGTAAAAAGGCGTGTCATCCAGTTCGACCTGCCGTGGCAGGCCAGGTGGACGTACGCGACGCAGCAGGGCCGTCTCAGCTGAACATCCGACAAGTCCTGAACCCACCAGCCCGACGCCTGCTGCGATCAGGCGGCGGCGAATGCGTTGCACCCAGCCGCCTCAGCGAATGGAGCGCGTGAAGGGAAAAACCTTGGTGAACCCAAGGATATCCGTAAACAAAAGCACGAAGAACACCAACAGGATTGCTCCAATGATGCCACCGGCCGGTGCCTTGTCGATCTGTTCGGCCAGACGGGTGGCATCTTCGTCCGTCAGTGCCGCAACCCGATCACGAGCATCCGCAGCCTCCACTCCCAGATCCTGAAGACGGGCCTGAACATCGGCGCGAGTGAACAGATCCTGAAGACGGGCCCGAGCCTCATCCCCAGTCCGGCGAGCCTCGTCCTGAGCCACCCGCGCGACCTCCTCGGTTCCGATCATGGTGGCCTGGGCGGTCTGGATAAAACCCACGTGGGTCGTGCTGACGATCAACAGGGCTGCAAGTGATTTTTTTATGAATTTCATGTGGGTTCCCCTGATTAAAATTGTGGTGTACACCCACCACACGCACGGAATGAGATGGTGCCAGCTCAGGCTCCTGGACTCCATGCGGATACTGTGACAAAGCGTAAGCCCTTGCCATCCTGTGAGACCGAAAGATCACCCGCCTCCACCCACCTCATGGCATCCCAGGAAACCCGACAGTGGTTTCATAAGTCCAATGGGGCGATTACTGCAAACAGTTCATCTTCACCAGGACTACGATGACCGACTCTCCGAATCTTGCCGATCTGCGTAAAACCTACGACAAGGGCAGCCTCAATGATGGTGAAGCCTTGAATAGCCCACTTCTTCAGTTCAGTTTATGGCTGAGGGAGGCGCTAGACAAAAACCTTCCCGAACCCAACGCAATGACGGTCGCAACCGTTGGCCAGAATGGTCGCCCATCGAGCCGGGTAGTATTGATCAAGGGCTACGACGAGCAGGGTATTGTCTGGTTCACCAACTACGCCAGCCGCAAGGGACATGAGTTGGAACAGAATCCCTTTGCTGCGTTGCAATTCCACTGGGTGGAACTCGAACGGGTTGTTCGTATTGAAGGAAGGGTTGAAAAGATCAAGCCGGAAGAATCTGATGCCTACTTTGCCAGCCGCCCACTTAGTCATCGCATCGGAGCCTGGGCTTCCCGGCAAAGCGAAGAGATATCAAACCGAGCCATCGTTGTGGCCAGAGCAGCAGAATATGGCCTGAAATTTGGTCTCAATCCTCCCCGGCCTCCCCATTGGGGGGGCTACCGCCTGACCCCCGATTACTGGGAGTTCTGGCAAGGTCGTGCATCACGTCTTCATGACAGACTCGCCTATCGCCTGAGGGATGGTGAGTGGCAACAAAGCCGTCTATCTCCTTGAGGCTTTGGCTGGATGCGGATGAGGCGGGTGGGGGGGCGTGACGATCAGATTGGGCAGAACTTGGAGCAGTTTGTGTGCCGTGCAGAGGGCAGGGAGCATCTTCGTTCCCAGCACCGTGCGCTGTGGGAATCGATCCGTCGTGGGGATGCCGTGGCGGCGGGATCGGCCGTGTCCCATCATATTGAGTCGGCCCTGAAGAACCCCTCGGAGCCTTTCCCCACGCGGCCTGCGCGCGGTTGAGCCCTTGCCTGATCTTCCAGTTTCCGGTGCAATGGCTTTCAGTTTCTGGAAGATTTTGAGCCCCTGTTCCC
>NZ_JAQUVG010000142.1 GCF_028693495.1 Zoogloea sp.
CTCCACGGCCCAGGGGCCGGCATAGAGTCCAACGGTGACATGGGGAGTATAGGAGTGATCCGGGGTGTCGCCAGCGGGATGGAGCAGGCGCCGCAGCTGGCCCAGGCCGCCCTCCACATCCCGGGCGCACAGGAAGGGCGCGGAGGCGAAGCTGGCCAGGGGGCCGATCTCCAGCTGGAACGGCGCCGGCGCCGATGTCACCAGGGCGGCCAGCTGGCTCTCCAGGGCGGAGCGTCCGAAGTCGTCGCGCAGGGCGGGCTGCCCTGCCGGAAAGCCTCCCAGGGCCAGGGTCACGTGGGGCTGCCGCTGGTAATCGGCAAGGAGCAGACCATCCAGGTGACGGGCCGCCTCAAGGACCGCCGCCTTCACGGGAGCGTGATCGAGGCGTGCTGCCCACAGGGCATAGCAGGGTCGTCCCAGGTGCCATTCGGTAAAGTCACGCTGCTCGTTGGGAATGCATCGACCCGCTTCCGCAAACTGTTGTCGTGCCTGCTCGAACACGTGATCGGGGATCGCGCCAGCCATGAACATGTATAAATGATAAAAGTATCAATTTTGCCGAGTTCGATACTTTAATCGAAATTTCGAGCCGCTTGGACGCCCCGGATGTGACCTATGGCATGGGACGATGACGATGCTGGCGCGGGTGACTGGCGACGTAGCTGGCCTGGTCAGTCCTGGCGGAGGCAGCACGGCGCTGACGGAGCCTGCTCTCCTGATCCGGTGAAATACCGCTGGGGCAGGGATTCTTTTTGTGCTGACCGTGTCTTTAGCAGTCTTGCAAGACCATCGTGTAGGATTGCCCCGGCCCGAATCCGGCCGTCTAGCCAAGGTTTTCCATGTCCAGCCCCCAGTCTTCCCCCCGTTCCGAACCCGCCCGCCGCATCCGTCCCTGGCGCTGGCTCTTTCTCCTGGCGGTGCTCGCCGCCCTTGCCTGGTATGCCACCCACAGCGGTGACCCTGGCGGCAGTGGAGGAGGCCAGCCGGCAGGCGGGCCGCGGGGGGGCGGCGGCATGCGTGGAGAGCGTCCCGTTCCGGTGACCCTGGCCACCATCGCCCCGGCCGACGTGCGGGTGGTGGTGCCGGCTCTGGGCAGCGTCGTGCCGCGCAACCTGGTCACCGTCAAGAGCCGCGTGGATGGCCAGTTGCTGGCCCTGAACTTCGTGGAAGGCCAGAACGTGAAGGCGGGCGATGTGCTGGCGCGCCTGGATCCTGCTCCTTTCGAAGCGAGTCTGGAGCAGGCCCGGGGGCAGCTGGCCCGGGATGCGGCCTTGCTCAAGAATGCCCGCCTCGACCTGGAGCGTTACCGGGGCCTGCTGGCCCAGGACTCGATCGCCCGGCAGCAGGTGGACACCCAGGAGGCCCTCGTGCGCCAGTACCAGGGCACCGTGCAGGCCGACGAGGCAGCGGTCCGCAACGCCGAACTGCAGCTGTCCTACACCACCATCCGGGCCCCCATTGCCGGACGGGTAGGCCTGCGTGCCGTGGATCCGGGCAACATGATCAAGACCTCGGACGCGGCTGGGATCGTCACCCTGGCCCAGGTGACGCCGATCACGGCGGTGTTCTCCGTACCGGAGGAGCGCCTGCCGGCCATCCTCCAGCGGCACCGCAGCGGCAAGGGGCTGGTGGTCGAGGCCTGGGACCGGGAGATGAAGAACCGCCTGGCGGAGGGACGGCTGCTGGCGGTGGACGCCCAGATCGATGCCACTACGGGCACGGTCAGGCTCAAGGCGGATTTTGCCAATGGGGACGGCAGCCTCTTCCCCAACCAGTTCGTGAATGTCCGCCTGCTGCTGGACACCTTGTCCGGGGTGGTCACCGTACCCACCGCGGCGCTCCAGCAGGGGGCCAAGGGAAGCTTTGTCTACACGTTGGGTGATGGAGGCAAGGTCGCGGCCACGCCGGTCAAGCTTGGTCCGGTGGATGGAGCGCTGGCCGCAGTGGAGTCGGGTCTTGCGGTGGGGGATCGGGTGGTGGTGGATGGTCTCGACAAGCTCAAGGACGGCGCCACCGTCGAGCCCATCGATCCCAAGGCGGTGGATGCGCCGGGGCGGGAGCGAAAGGGGGGCAACGGCCCCCGGGGGCCTGGCGGCCGGCCCGGTCAGTAACGGGCGCCCGCAATGAGTCCGTCCCGTCTCTTCATTCTGCGGCCCGTGGCCACCTCGCTGATGATGGTGGCCATCCTCCTGGTGGGCCTCGTCGCCTACCGGCTGCTGCCCATCTCGGCCCTGCCCGAGGTGGATTACCCCACCATCCAGGTCAAGACCCTCTACCCCGGCGCGAGTCCCGACGTGATGACCTCCGCCGTCACCGCGCCGCTGGAGCGCCAGTTCGGCCAGATGCCGGGCCTCGACGAAATGTCCTCCACCAGCTCGGGGGGCGCCTCGGTGGTCACCCTGCGGTTTTCCCTGAGCATGGGGCTGGACGTGGCCGAGCAGCAGGTCCAGGCCGCGATCAACGCCGCCTCCAGCCTGCTGCCCTCCGATTTGCCCGCACCGCCCACGTACAGCAAGGTCAATCCGGCCGACGCGCCCATCCTGACCCTGGCCGTCAGTTCCCCCAGCCTGCCCATCACCAGGGTCCATGACCTGGTGGAGAGCCGGCTGGCCATGAAGATCTCCCAGGTGCCTGGGGTCGGGCTGGTGAGCATTGCCGGCGGGCGCCGTCCGGCGGTCCGGGTGCAGGTCAACCCCACTGCCGCGGCGGCCTACGGGCTTGGCCTGGAGGATGTGCGCACGGCCATCGCCAATGCCAACGGGACCCAGGCCAAGGGCAGCTTCGACGGCCCCCTGCGCTCGTCCACCCTGGACGCCAACGACCAGCTGCGCTCCGCCGATGAATACCGCCAGCTCATCGTGGCCTGGAAGAACGGCAACCCGGTGCGCCTGGCCGATGTGGCCACCCTGGTGGATGGCGCCGAGAACACCCGCCTGGCCGCCTGGGCCGACGACACGCCGGCGGTGATCCTCAACATCCAGCGCCAGCCTGGCGCCAACGTCATCGACGTGGCCGACCGGGTGACCGCGCTGCTGCCCCAGCTCACCGCCAGCCTGCCGGCCTCGGTGGCGGTGAGAGTGCTTTCCGACCGCACCACCACCATCCGCGCCTCGGTGCACGACGTGCAGGTGGAACTGGTTTTCGCCATTGCCCTGGTGGTGATGGTGATCTTCCTGTTCCTGCGCAGCGTGCCGGCCACGCTGATTCCCAGTGCGGCGGTCCCCCTATCCCTGGTGGGCACCTTCGGGGTCATGTACCTGCTCGGCTTCAGCCTCAACAACCTCACGCTGATGGCCCTCACCATCTCCACCGGCTTTGTGGTGGACGACGCCATCGTGATGATCGAGAACATCGCCCGCTACGTGGAGGAGGGGGAGTCGCCCATGCAGGCGGCGCTGAAGGGCGCCCGGCAGATCGGCTTCACCATCATCTCGCTGACCTTCTCCCTCATCGCCGTGCTGATCCCCCTGCTGTTCATGCAGGACGTGGTGGGTCGCCTGTTCCGGGAGTTCGCCATCACCATGGCGGTGGCGATCCTCATTTCCGCCTTCGTCTCCCTCACCCTCACGCCGATGATGTGTGCCCGCCTGCTGCGTCATGTGCCCGAGGCGGAGCAGGGGCCGGTGAGCCGGGCCATCGGGCGGTTCTTCGAACGGACCATTGCCCGCTACGGGGAAATGCTGGAATGGGTGCTGCGCCACCAGGGCCTCACGCTGGTGGTGGCGGTGGGCACCCTGGTCCTCACGGTGCTGCTCTACCTGGTGGTGCCCAAGGGCTTCTTCCCGGTTCAGGACACGGGCGCCATCCAGGGCATCACCGAAGCGGACCAGTCCATCTCCTTCCAGGCCATGGCCGAGCGCCAGCAGGCCCTGGCCGAGGTGGTGCTCAGGGACCCCGCGGTGGCAGCCCTGTCGTCCTTCATCGGCGTGGACGGCACCAACGCCACCCTCAACAGCGGTCGCCTCAACATCGCCCTCAAGCCCCTGGCCGAGCGCGACGCCACCGCCACCGAGGTGATCCGCCGCCTTCAGCCCGAGCTGGCCCGGGTGGCCGGCATCACCCTCTACATGCAGCCGGTGCAGGACCTGACCATCGAGGACCGGGTGGCCCGCACCCAGTACCAGTTCTCCCTCCAGTCCCCGGATGCGGCCGCCCTGGGCGAATGGGTGCCGCGCCTGGTGGAGCGCCTGAAGGCCTTGCCCCAGTTGTCCGACGTGGCCAGCGACCTGCAGGACAAGGGGCTTCAGGCCTGGATCGAGATCGACCGCCAGGCGGCTGCCCGCCTGGGCGTGAGCACGGCGGCCATCGACAATGCCCTGTACAACGCCTACGGCCAGCGTCTGGTCTCCACCATCTTCACCCAGGCCACCCAGTACCGGGTGGTGCTGGAGGTGCAGCCCCAGTTTCGCAGCGGCCCCGGTGCCATCGCCAGCCTGCATGTGCCGGGGAGCGGCGGCGTGCAGGTGCCCCTGTCGGCGGTGACCCGGGTGGTGGAGCGTCCTGCCAGCCTTGCGGTGAATCACATCGGCCAGTTCCCGGCGGCCACCCTGTCCTTCAACCTGGCCGAGGGCGCCTCCCTGGGCGAGGCAGTGACTGCCATCCGCGCCGCCGAGGCCGAAGTGGGTCTGCCCGCCAGCATCGAAACCCGCTTCCAGGGGGCGGCGCTGGCCTTCCAGGCCAGCCTTACCAACACCCTGCTGCTGATCCTCGCGGCGGTGGTGACCATGTACATCGTGCTCGGGGTGCTCTACGAGAGCTACATCCACCCGGTCACCATCCTGTCCACCCTGCCTTCCGCCGGGGTCGGTGCCCTGCTGGCGCTGCTCCTGTCGGGCAAGGAGCTGGGCATCGTGGCGATCATCGGCATCGTGCTGCTCATCGGCATCGTCAAGAAGAACGCCATCATGATGATCGACTTTGCGCTGGAGGCGGAGCGCAAGGACGGGCTCGCCCCCCGGGACGCCATCTTCCAGGCCTGCCTGCTGCGCTTCCGGCCCATCCTCATGACCACCCTCGCAGCCCTGCTCGGGGCGCTGCCCCTGATGCTGGGCACCGGCGTGGGCTCCGAGCTGCGCCAGCCTTTGGGCATCACCCTGGTGGGCGGGCTGCTGGTGAGCCAGGTTCTCACCCTGTTCACCACGCCGGTCATCTACCTGGCCTTTGATCGCCTGGCCCGGGGGAGTGCGGCGCGATGAACCTGTCGCGCCTGTTCATCCTGCGGCCGGTGGCCACCACGCTGCTGACCCTGGCGATTGCCCTGGCCGGGGTGATCGCCTACCGCCTCCTGCCCGTCTCGCCGCTGCCCCAGGTGGATTACCCCACCATCTCGGTCTCGGCCAGCCTGCCCGGCGCCAGCCCGGAAACCATGGCCGCCACGGTGGCCGGCCCGCTGGAACGGGTGATGGGGCAGATCGCCGGGGTCACCGAGATGACCTCCAGCAGTTCCCTCGGCTCTTCCCGGGTCACGCTCCAGTTCGAACTCTCCAAGGACATCGATACCGCCGCGCGGGAGGTGCAGGCCGCCATCAACGCCGCCCGCAGCCAGCTCCCCTCCAGCCTTCCCAACAATCCCACCTATCGCAAGGTGAATCCGGCCGAGACGCCCATCATCATCCTGGCACTGACCTCCGGCACCCTCAGCCAGGGCCAGATGTACGACGCCGCCTCCACGGTGCTGGCCCAGCGCCTCGCCCAGGTGGAGGGCGTGGGGCAGGTCAGCATCGGCGGCAGTTCGCTGCCTGCGGTGCGGGTGGAGGCCGACCCCGCCCGACTGGCCGCCGCCGGCCTCAGCATGGAGGACGTGCGCACCACCATCGTCGCCGCCAACGTCAACCGCCCCAAGGGAGATCGGAAGAGCGTCG
>NZ_JAQUVG010000042.1 GCF_028693495.1 Zoogloea sp.
GCTCCCCGTATCCTGGGCCAGCATCAGACGGCGCAGGGGCTGACTGCTGTTAGGCTGGGTGGTCGCCAGGAACACCGGGGCCCCCAGAGGAATGCTGCGTGGATCCACTGCCATGCTGCGTCCCTCAGTCAGGGGCTGCCCCAGGGCACCCACTGGGCCGCCCGGAGTGCTGGCCACCTCACGAAAGAAGATGTAGCTCGGATTGGCATTCAGCATCTCCTGCAGACGCCCGGGATTCGCCCTCGCCCAAGCCTTGATCCCCTCCATCGAAGCCTGCTCCAGGCGCATTTCACCCTTATCCACCAGCCAGCGGCCGATCGACTGATAAGGGTGTCCATTGGCGTCTCCATAAGCCAGACGCACCACGCTGCCATCCGGCAGCTGGACCCGGCCGGAGCCCTGAACCTGCAGGAAAAACAGCTCCACGGCATCCTCCGCATACAGAAGCGTGCGGGCAGCAAAGGACTCCCCCTGGCGAGCCACCTCGGCACGGCTGTAGTAAGGAAGCACCTTCCTGCCAACCAGCCGGCCACGCACCCGCTGCCCCTTCAGGTCGGGGAAGACATCCCCGAGATCGATGTTCAGCAGATCGTCCGGGACCCCATGGACCGGCCAGGCGTACTGCTTGCTGCGCACCCGGCTTCCTTTGATCAGGGGTTCGTAGTAGCCCGTGACCAGCCCCTCCCTGGATCCGTCCGGATTCAGTACCCGCCATGGGCTCAAGCGGCTTTCGAAGAAACGCCGGACATTGCCCTGGGTTGGGCGCTCCCCCTGTTCCCGGGCACCGTCGCAGACCGGTTTCCAGACCGGCTGCCGGGCAATCGCCCTGCAAGAGACCAGAAATGCCGGCCAGGCCTCCTCCACGGCATCGCTGCTCCATCCGGGCAACTCCGACCAGCTCACCGCCTGGAGCGGCCGAACCAGAGGCTGAGGCGCAGGGGCTCCACCAACGGCGCTGGGCAGGACCACTCCCCCCCCTGGCGCAGCGGGGACCTGTGCCGGGGGCACCGGGCGGGGAGTGCCAGGGGCTTGGGGATGAGGCGTTCCGGCGCAGGCAGCGAGCAGGACGGCAGGAAACAGCGCGAAAAGTCGGGGAAAGGAAGGCAACATGGATAGAGTAAACTGGAGGCTTGCTGTCGGAACCGGACCGTGAGTATACCTACCCACCGGACTGTAAAAGGAATCCTCATGTGGTTGATCGGTCTTGAACTGGGTCTTGTCGTGACCCTTCTCGCCATCGTCGGTCTGGCTCTCCGCGCCCCCAAGAACAAGGATACGGACGCCCCACCCCATGACTGACCTGAACTCGTTCCTCACCCGCGCCGAGCGCCTGCTGGAACGCCTCGAGCGCCTGCTTCCAGGTGATGTCCAGCCCCCCGACTGGCAGGCATCCACCGCCTTCCGCTGGCGCCGCAAGGGCAACAGCGCCGCTCTGCAAGCCATTCCACGCCCCCACCAGATCCGCCTGTCCGACCTGCAGGATATCGACGACAAGAAGGAGCGGATCGTCGCTAACACGCGCCAGTTCCTGGCGGGCAAACGGGCCAACAACGTGCTGCTGACGGGCGCCCGGGGCACAGGAAAGTCCTCCCTGGTCAAGGCAGTGCTCACGGAATATGCCCGGGATGGCCTGCGTCTGATCGAGGTGGACAAGGATGACCTCATCGACCTGCCGGACATCGTGGAGCTGCTGGCTGGCCGGCCGGAGCGCTTCATCCTGTTCACCGACGACCTCTCCTTCGAGGACGGAGAGCCCGCCTACAAGGCTCTCAAGAGCGTTCTCGATGGCTCCCTTGCTGCAGTACCGGACAACGTGCTGATTTACGCCACATCCAACCGACGTCACCTGATGCCCGAATATTTCGCGGAAAACGCTGCGACCAAGCACAAGGACGGCGAGGTGCATCCTGCGGAAGCGGTCGAGGAGAAAATCTCCCTCTCCGAACGGTTCGGCCTGTGGATCTCCTTCTACCCCTTCAGCCAGGACGAATATCTGGCGGTGGTGAACCACTGGCTGGCCGAATTCGGGGTACCGGCCGATGCCCTGCCCGCCGCCCGCGGGGATGCCCTGCAGTGGGCGCTGCTGCGCGGCTCCCGCAGCGGCCGGGTCGCCTGGCAGTTTGCCCGGGACTACGCAGGGCGGTTCGAATCGTGAGCCGCAAGATCGTTCATGTGGCTGCGGCGGTCATCACCCGCCCGGACGGTAGCGTACTCCTTGGCCAGCGCGCGCCTGACACCTTCTATCCGGGCTACTGGGAATTCCCCGGCGGCAAGGTAGAGCCTGGCGAGTCGCCAAGGGAGGCCCTGATCCGCGAGCTTTCCGAAGAGCTCGACATGGAAGTGCTGCGTGCCCACCCCTGGCTGACCCGGGAGCACCTCTACGAGCACGCCCACGTCAGCCTGCACTTTTTCGAAGTATCCGCCTGGCGCGGGGAGATCCACGACCGGGTCCATTCAGCCCTCCGCTGGCAGCATCCGGAACGCATCGAAGTGGGCCCCATGCTGCCTGCCAACGGCCCAATCCTCAAGGCCCTGCGCCTGCCCCGCCGGATGGCCATCACCCGGGCGGGCGAGGTCGGCATCGACGCCCAGCTCATCGCCCTTGAGCAGGCCCTGGACAACGGTCTGAAGCTGATCCAGGTCCGCGAACCTGGACTTGCCGCAGCAGAACGGGAAACCTTTGCCCGGGAGGTTCTGATCCGAAGCCGGCTGGCCGGGGCCCTCACCCTGATCAATGGGGACAGCGAACTTGCCCAACGTGTGGGCGCTGATGGCCTTCACCTGCCAGCACGGCAACTGGTCACCCTGGATGCCCGGCCTGCCCTGGAATGGGTGGGCGCGTCCTGCCACACCCGCGAGGAACTCGAACAGGCCGCACGGCTCGCACTGGACTACGCCCTGCTGAGCCCTGTACAAACCACAGCCACCCATCCAGGCGTGCCAGGCGTCGGCTGGGCAGGGTTCACCGCGCTTGTCGAGCGCCTGCCCCTGCCCGTGCTGGCCCTGGGCGGACTGAGCCCCGGAGACCTGGAGATTGCCAAGGCCGCGGGGGCGCATGGGATCGCGGGAATCCGGGCGTTCTGGCCAGCCTGACACACCCAGGATGGACAAGGCCGTGAACCCGGCCTTGTCCAGTTAAGCACCACTCTCAGTGGGAGCGGTTAAGCGGGTCCGTGTCGTTGTCGAGAGGCGTCTCCCCTGCCACCCGGTATGCATCACTGGCCCAGGCCCCCAGATCGATCAGACGGCAACGATCGGAACAAAAGGGACGCCAGGGGCTTTCACTGCCCCAGACAACCGGAGCAGCACAGGTCGGGCACTTGACCACACGGGGCCTGGACGAATCACTCACAGATTGCAGAAAGTCAGCTCGAAGGGCACATCCACGTCGACCTGCCGGGGGCGGACCACCGTCTCGGACTGCATGAAGCGGATGTTGAGGGCGTATTTATTGGCACTGGTTTCCGGTACGCACATGGCCAGACTGGCCAGACGGATGCGGATCATCTGAGCCGTGCGCCCTCCCATGGTCTGCTGAAAGGCGCCCCGCTGGGCAATCAGTTCCTCCGGCCGGCCGCTGGCCCGGAGCAGGCGAAGCACGATGGCCAGGCCATCACGGATCGGCAGCATGGGCTGGAGCCAGGCACTGAGGTCCCGGATGCGCGACGCCACATCACGATTCAGCCAGTGGTGATAAGACGGCAGGTCAAACTCACAGGCCCCGCCCGGAATGGCGGCACGAATGCGGATGTTCATCAGCCACTCGTTCTCCCGCAGGTACTGCCCCGTCTTGCCTGCCATCGCCAGCAGGGAGGCAGAGGCTTGCTCGATCTCGTACAGCGCCCCGGAAAGCGCCTCTTCGGAAATCTGCGGATTGTTGCGAAAGGAAAGCAGGATCTGGCGCTGACGCTCGAGCTCCTGGACCAGGTCGACCTTGAGATCGGCCCGGCTGGCCACTTCAAGGATTTCGAACAGGGTCTGCAAGGCTACGTGATGCTCAAGAGATCCTTCGGAGCGCAGAAAATGGACGGCCTTGTCGAACAGGTCCTCCAGGCGGAGCAGCGTTCGGATCCTCTCGTTGAGGGGACATTCGTAAGTGATCACGCGTGCGCCTGGGACGGGGAAGGGAACATGAAAGCACCGTATTAAACGACACGGATCATATCACACGCCCCCCCACAACGAGGCCAGCGCCAGATAACGCTGGTGCAGAGCCTCCACCTGGGGAGCCAGGGCCTCCCGGGCAGCACCGTTATCGACGACATCATCCGCGGCAGCCAGGCGGGCCGCACGAGTGGCCTGGGCCGCCATGATCGCCCGTACCTGAGCGGCGTCCAGACCACTGCGCTGCATGACCCGCTGCACCTGAACCTCTTCCGGGCAGTCGACCACGCACAGACGCTGGACCCGCTCCCGGTAAGTGCCCGACTCGATCAGCAAGGGCACTGCCAGAATCACATAGGGAGCCACCGCCGCCCGGCAGAGATGGTCACTCTCGTCGCGGATCATCGGATGGAGGATGGCCTCCAGGCGCTTGCGAGCCGCCGGATCCGCAAAAGCCAGGGTACGCATGGCGGGGCGGTTAAGTGCGCCATCCGGTGACACGATCCCGTCTCCAAAGGCTTCCCGAATGGCTGCCATTGCCCTCCCATGGGGCTCCGTCAGCCCGTGCGCGATCTGGTCAGTATCGACAATAACGACTCCCCGACAGGCGAACAGCTCGGCAACGGCAGTCTTGCCGCTGCCAATGCCACCGGTCAGCCCAACAACGAAAGGCGCTTTTTGGGTCATGGTGTGCATGCCTGGCGGGCGGTACCGCCCATTTTGTCGGAAAGGTCACTGGCCAGGGTCGCGAGGGCATCCACGGGCCCTCGCACCTCAACCCTTGCGCTACTGCTTCCCCGGGTGAGCACCTGGGCGCTACGCACCCCCCGCTCCTGCAATGCGGCCAGGTGGCGGCCGGCCGCCGCCTCGTTCTTGTACAGCCCCAAGGAGATCGCAAACTGGGCCGGGCCTGCCTCCTGGACGATGAAAAGTTCATTCACACCCAGCCGGCGGAGTTCTCCAGCCTTTTTCTCGGCACCTTCACGGCTGCCCAGAGACGGGATATGCACCCACCAGGAAGAAGGCTGCTCCAAGCGCGTTTCTTTCAATTCGAAGCCGCTGCCGGCCCGGGCGAGGCGCGCGGCCAGTTCCCTGGACTGATCCTGATTCAGCCCTACGAAGGCAACGCAGGCCAGGGGCGACTGGAGGGCTGAGCGGTCTTCGGGAGGCGCCTCCTCCTGCGCATCCACCGACGGATCGACAGACGGTTCAGGCTGCACGCGGGGTGCGGGCGCCCGTGTTTCAGCGACCAGGCGGATGGCCTCGGGCTTGAGCTGATTACTCAATCTTTCCGGCTCACCCGCGGGCACGCCACCCCCGAGCCAGCCTTTCCAGAGGGCCAGGGCCAGCAGGTTGAGGAACAACAGGACTATGACAGCGACGCGCAGAGGAGCCATGGGGTCTAGCCTAACCGATCGGGACGCAGGGGAAAAGGCAGGCGCGCCCTGGCAAGCCCCGGAGATCGGGCTTCACGGAAGGCGAACCATCCGGAGCAAGCCCTCCAGGACCAGATTGTCTACCACCCGCAAGGGGCACTCGAGATGCGGCGCCAGGGCTGCCGCAGCGCCCCCGTTGAGCAGGCAGAGCGCGCCCTCCTGCCCCGCCACCTGACGGAACATCCGCTCGATGGCCCCGACCTGGGCATGCAGACAACCGCTTACAATGGCATCCGCGGTCCGGCGTGGCGTATCGGCAAAACGGCCATCCGCATAGGGCAGCTGCGCCGTATCCCGGGCCAGGGACAGACGCATCAGGTCCAGCCCGGGCAGGATCACCCCTCCCTGAAACACTCCGTCCCCATCCAGCACATCCGCCGTGGTGGCCGTCCCGGAGGTCACCACCAGGGCGGCTGCTCCATGAACAGCCCTGGCCCCCACCAGGGCGGCCCAGCGATCCGCCCCCAGCCGGGAGGGATCCAGATAGGTATTACGCACCCCGAACCCCTCGCCTTGAGGACGGATCCAGCCGCAGGGCAGACCGCGGGCCGCAAGCATTGCGCCGACCCGCCCGCCAACCGTCACCCCCGCGACATTGGCCCCCAGCATGGATTCGATGGGCCCCAGTCCGGCAAGCACATCTGCAAAGCCATCCAGGGCCGACAACAGCAGCGCACCCTGGCCACGCCAGCCCTGTCCATCGTGAAGCCCCCACTTGAGTCGGGTATTGCCCACATCCAGCAAAAGGTTCATCAGGCAACCCTCAGGGAAACATCACCGGAGAGAATGCGCTGGAGCCCGGTCTCGGTCCGTAACAGCAGGGCACCATCCTGGTCCACCCCGACGCAATCGCCTGTGATGTCCTCTGCCTCCCCAAGAATGCGCACGGGCAGATCGGCAAAGGCATTGAGTTGCTCCCAGGCACCCTTGAGCACCTCGAAGCCCGCGTCGGCATAAACACTCAACAGGTGATGGAGTTCGACAAGCACCGCCGCGAGCAAGGCATTGGGCCCGGGCGGGGACGCCAGACACTCGGCCAGATCAATCACGCCCAGGGAAGAGTCAACCTTGGCGTCCGCCGGCAGGTGCCGGTTGATACCGATACCGATAACGGCTAGCACACCCCCTCCGCCACCGGACGAGAGCTCGATCAGGATACCCGCCAGCTTGCGACCGTGAATGAGCACATCGTTGGGCCATTTGAGCTGCACCCCCTCCACCCCAAGCCCCTGCAGCGCCCTCGCCACGGCCAGACCGGCGACCAGGGACAGGCCTGCCGGTGCAGGGGAGCCGGGCGCAAAGCGCCAGGCCAGCGAAAAGGTCAGGCTGGCGCCGGGCCAGGATTGCCAGACCCGTCCCCGCCGGCCGCGCCCCGCGGTCTGCACGTCGGCACCCAGCACGGGGATGCGCTCATCCACCGGCCCGGCATGCGCAGCCAGCCGGCTATTGGTCGAGTCGCACTCGGCAAGAAAGGTCAGGGAAAAGGTATCGGCCAGGCGCCCAAGGGCTGCGGCCACCGTGCCTGCATCAAGGGCTTCGTAATCGGTGCGGTGCAAGAAAATATTCCCGGTAACTCTGAAAGCTTTGGATTATGGAGGATCACCGCCCGGGCAGCACACCTCGACGCTCTGTCACTCCGGGCGTCAGCCCCACCCATCCGGCTTGCCATGAATGCACATGCCCGACTTCTCCTGTCACTGGGGAGGACAAGGTCCGGCAGCACAGACGGCGTCAGCGTCCCCTGGTTGGCACCTTGCGTCGCCCCGGAGGGAGCTCCGCCGCCACGTGCCGCCCGGCCTCCGCCCCCCGCACGGGAGGTGGCGCCCGGCGGGCCCCTACTGGACTGGCAAACTTGCCCCCTGTCTTGAGCGACTTGCCAGGGACGCCCCCCGTGCCCGAAGCCCCCCGATCGAGCACCACCGGCTGGTCCCGGGGGACCAGATGACGGGGCAGGCTGCCGATCAGGTCCGCCCGTCCCATGGCCCTGAGCGCCTCACGAATCAGCGGCCAGCCCTCGGGATCGTGGTAACGCAGCAGGGCCTTGTGGAGCTTGCGCTGGCGGCCGCTCTTCGGGGTATCCACCGCTTCGGAGGTCGGTGACACCTTGCGCAGGGGATTCTTGCCCGTGTGGTACATGGTGGTGGCCATCGCCATGGGGGTCGGCATGAAGGTCTGCACCTGGTCGAGCTTGAAACCACTGGACTTCAGCCAGAGCGCCAGGTTGACCATGTCCTCGTCCGTCGTGCCCGGATGGGCGGCGATGAAATAAGGGATCAGGTGCTGCTTCTTGCCCGCCTCCTTCGAGAAACGCTCGAACATCTCCTTGAACCGGTCGTAGGTGCCGATGCCGGGCTTCATCATCTTGTCGAGGGGACCCTCCTCGGTGTGCTCCGGCGCAATCTTGAGCAGCCCACCCACGTGATGGGTCACCAGCTCCTTGACGTACTCGGGGGAGCGCACCGCCAGGTCATAGCGCAGGCCGGAGCCGATGAGCACCTTCTTCACCCCCGGGATGGCGCGGGCTTTGCGGTAAAGCTGGATCAGCGGACCGTGGTCGGTGCCCAGGTTCTCGCAAATGCCGGGAAAAACGCAGGACAGGCGCCGGCAGGACGCTTCGATCTTCGGATCCTTGCAAGCCATCCGGTACATGTTCGCGGTGGGTCCGCCCAGATCGGAGATGGTCCCCGTGAAACCGGCAGTCTTGTCGCGGATTTCCTCGATTTCCCTGAGGATCGAAGCCTCGGAGCGGCTCTGGATGATGCGCCCTTCATGCTCGGTGATGGAGCAGAAAGTGCAGCCGCCAAAACAGCCCCGCATGATGTTGATGGAAAAACGGATCATGTCCCAGGCAGGAATCCGCGCATCCCCGTAGGAAGGATGGGGATTGCGGGCGTAGGGCTGCCCAAAGACCCAGTCCATCTCCTCGGTACTGAGGGGAATGGGCGGGGGATTGAGCCACACATCCCGGCACCCCGGCCCGACGCCATGGGCCTGCACCATCGCCCGGGCATTGCCGGGATTGGACTCCAGGTGGAAGGTCCGCGAGGCATGGGCGTACATCACCTTGTCGTCCTTGACCACTTCATAGGCAGGAAGACGGATCACCTGCCGGGCCCGTTCCGCCCGGCGAGCCGCCACGCGCTCCGCGGCGGGCACGATACGGACTGGCTGGCCAGCGACGGGCAGCTCGGGAGGGGCCGGCTCCATCGCGTAGGGATCCGGATGGGCCTCGACAGGACCAGGACGGTCGATGTCTGTCGAGGCCACTTCCACGAAGCCCTCCGGCCGCCAGCCGGGCTTGACCATGAAGGCGGTGCCGCGCAGGTCACGGATCTCCTCGATGGGCTCGCCGGCGGCGAGGCGGTGGGCCAAGGCGATCACCGCCCGTTCGCCGGAGCCAAAGATCAGCAAGTCAGCCTTGGAGTCGGGCAGCACGGAGCGCCGGACCTTCTCGGACCAGTGATCGTAGTGGGCAATCCGGCGCAGGCTGGCCTCAATGGAGCCAAGCACGATGTTGGCGTCGGGATAAGCTTCCCGCGCCCGTTGGGCATACACCACGGCGGCACGGTCGGGACGCTTGTCCGGCAGGGCATCCGGCGTGTAGGCATCATCGGAGCGGGGTTTGCGGTCCGCGGTGTAGCGGTTGATCATCGAGTCCATGTTGCCGGCAGTAATGCCGTAAAACAGGCGCGGCCGGCCCAGGGCGCGAAAGGCGTCCGCCGAGTGCCAGTCGGGCTGGCTGATGATGCCGACCCGGAAGCCCTGAGCCTCCAGAGTACGGCCGATCAGGGCCATGCCGAAGCTGGGGTGATCGATGTAGGCATCACCTGTGATGACGATGACGTCGCAGGCATCCCAGCCAAGGGCGTCCATTTCAGCCCGGGTCATGGGCAGGAAAGGCGCCCGTTTCAGGTCGGGACGATGGCGGGGATAGGACAACAGGGAAGGGGTGCAGCCAGGATTTCGCATGGGCGCGATTGTACGGAGTTCCCCTCCAAAAATCTCGACAAAACATTCACTTGCCGCAGACCGCCCCCCTATACGCCAAGGGCATCCCTGACGATGGGCCACTGGCGTCGGCTCACCGGCAAAGGCTCTGAAACCCCTTGCAGTTGCACAACCCAATGCGCTTCCCCCTCCCCCCCCCCCGAGGCCCGGGCCACACCGCTCACCCCCGCGCGGGCCACCAGACAATTGCGGTGAATCCTGAGGAAAAGCCCACCAAATTCCTCTTCCAGCTGAATCAGGGATTCATCCAGCAGGAATTCACGCCCCCGGGTCCACGCCACCACGTATTTCTGCTCAGCCTTGAGATAGACCACCTCTGCCACCGGAACCAACCGGATGACGCCCCGCTCGTGGACACTGAAATGACTGCGTAGTCCGGGGGCCGCCTGGCGCAGAACACCATCGGCGATCGGCTGCCAGCGCCGGGCCTTGGCGATCGCCTCCTCCAGACGGGCTGCACGCACGGGCTTGAGGAGGTAATCCACGGCGGCAAGTTCGAAAGCCCGCACAGCGTACTCATCATGGGCGGTTGTAAAGATCACGGCAGGTGGCCGTGCCAGCCGGCCCAGGTGGCGCGCCAGTTCGACGCCATCCATGACGGGCATGCGGATGTCGGTCAGCACCAGGTCGACCGCCTGAACCTCCAGCAGGGCCAGAGCCTCCCGTCCGTTGGCAGCGGTACCGACGATCCGGGTGGGCTGACGCTCGAGGATGTCGCCCAGCACATCACCCAAACGTACCCGGGCAGGCGCCTCGTCGTCCACAATCAGCACGTCCAGGGAGGGCAAGCCGTCAGTCATGCAGCCCCCGGCAGGGCAGCGTCACCCGGACACGATAGACGGAGGCATCCTGCTCCGTCTCCAGGCCCGCCTCCAGGTCATAGAAGAGCATCAGACGCTCGCGGATATTGTCCAGGGCCATCCGGTTTCCGGCATGGTGGCAGGCACTCACCTGCACCGGATTGGAAATCTCGATACACACGCGGGGCCCCTGCCTCCGCACGGAAACGGATACGACACCCGGCCCCGGAGCAGGCTCGATCCCATGGCAGACTGCATTTTCCACCAGGGGCTGGAGCATGAGGGGGGGCACCAGCGCATCCTCCATTCCCTCATCGCAGCACCACTCCACCACCAGACGCTCCCCGAGGCGCAACCGCTCCAGGGTCAGATAGCCCTCACAAAAAGTGATCTCATCCGCCAGCGTCACCAGATCCCGGTTATCCCGCATCAGGGTACGAAACAGGTCGGCCAGCCCTTCCAGCGCCTCCTCCGCCCGCCGGGGATTGGCGCGCAGGACCCCCAGCACCCCATTCAGGCTGTTGAACAGGAAATGCGGGCGGATCCGGGCAGTCAGCGCCTGCAGGCGCGCCTCCGCCAAGGCAGGCGAGTAGGTCTGATGACGCCAGTGAAAATACAGCAGCACCAGCGCCGCCACCGCCTGGGCCCAGATCCATGGACGCCACCCATCGGCAACGACCACGGGCACCAGCAGTGCCAGACCTCCCGCCGCCACACCCACCAGCCCCAGCACCGCCAGCCTGCCGGTTCGCACAGAGCGGCGCGCCAGCCAGGGCTGGACCAGAAAGAGCAGTGCCACCGAGAAAATCAGCACAAACTCCACAGGTACCGCCATCACCAGGATTTCCTCGCCCAGGCGGGACAGCTCCTGGTTGCGCACCAGTACGGCCGTCAGCGCCAGACCATTCACGAGCAACAGGATCCGCAGCAACACCCCCCGGTTCCGAAAGTCAGGCAACCTGCCTGCGGGCCGGGGCGGGCCGGCATCCAAGCGCTTTTGCTTTATACTCATGGGTCTACAAAACGGGCCAGAATCTTGAATCCACGGGACGCTCCCGCGGGTAAACGGCCCTCTTCACCGCTGAGAGCACCTTTGATTATGGCAGATCACTCCGCACCCCAGGACGGCACCGCCAAGGCCTGGTCCGGCCGTTTCACCGAACCTGTTTCCGAACTCGTCAAACGCTACACCGCCAGCGTGTTCTTCGACAAGCGCATGGCTGCCCAGGACATCCGCGGCTCCCTCGCCCATGCCACCATGCTGGCCCGCCAGGGCATCATCGGCACCACCGACCTGGCCGACATCGAGCGCGGCATGGCCCAGATCGTCGGCGAGATCGAGCGCGGCGAGTTCAACTGGAACCTGGACGACGAAGACGTCCACCTCAACATCGAGAAGCGCCTGACCGCCCTCGTCGGCGATGCCGGCAAGCGCCTGCACACCGGCCGCAGCCGCAACGACCAGGTGGCCACCGACATCCGCCTGTGGCTGCGCGACGCGATCGACACCATCCTCGGGCTGATCCGCGAATTCCAGCGGGCCGTGCTCGACCTGGCCGAGCACCACGCCGACACCCCGCTGCCCGGCTTCACCCACCTGCAGGTGGCCCAGCCGGTCACCTTCGGCCACCATTTGATGGCCTACTTCGAGATGACCCGCCGCGACGCCGAGCGCTTCGCAGACTGCCGCCGGCGCGTCAACCGCCTGCCCCTGGGCTCCGCGGCCCTTGCCGGCACCACCTTTCCCATCGACCGGGAATACGTGGCCGAGCTGCTGGGCTTCGAGGAAGTGTGCTTCAACTCGCTGGACGCCGTCTCCGATCGCGACTTCGCCATCGAATTCTGCGCCGCCGTGTCCCTGCTGATGACCCACCTGTCGCGTCTGTCCGAAGAGCTGATCCTGTGGATGAGCCCGCGCGTCGGCTTCATCGACCTGGCAGACCGCTTCTGCACCGGCAGCTCGATCATGCCGCAAAAGAAGAACCCGGACGTGCCCGAGCTGGTCCGCGGCAAGACCGGCCGCGCCAACGGCAACCTGGTGGCCCTGCTGACCCTCATGAAAGGCCAGCCCCTGGCCTACAACAAGGACAACCAGGAAGACAAGGAGCCCCTGTTCGATTCCGCCGACACTGCCATCGACACCCTGCGCATCTATGCCGACATGATGGGCAGCCGTATTGATGCTGCCACGGGAGAGAAGGTCTTCAACGTCCGGGTCAAGCGCGAAGCCATGCAGGCCGCCCTGACCCAGGGCTACGCCACCGCCACCGACCTGGCTGACTATCTGGTCAAGAAGGGCCTGCCCTTCCGGGATGCCCACGAAGCCGTGGCCCTGGCCGTACGCGCCGCTGACATCAAGGGTGTCGACCTGCCGCTGATCCCTCTGGACGAACTGCGTGCCGCCATGACCCACGTGCCTGGCGCCGTCGAACGCCTGGGCGCGGACGTGTTCCAGGTCCTGACCGTGGAGGGCTCCCTGGCATCCCGTGATCACATTGGGGGCACTGCACCAAGCCAGGTGCGCGCCGCCATTGCGCGGGCGCGGGCGCAGCTGGGCTGAGGAGGGGATATGGAAAGGATCGGCAAGTACGAGATCAGGAAAAAGCTGGGGGAAACAACTGCCAGCTCGGTGTATCTCGCCTTCGATCCTTTCACCCAGCAGGAGGTGGCGATCAAGCGCCTCCACCCGGACGTCCTGCGCAGCACCGACCGCAGCGCCCTTTACCATCAGCTGCTGCTCAATGAAGCCTCCCTCGCCGGCAAGCTTCATCACCCCCACATTGTCGGAATCCACGATGCGGTGATCGACGATCGGGAAGCCTATGTGGTGATGGAGTATGTGGCCGGTGGCACCCTGGAGGCCTTCGCCACCCCAGACCACCTGCTGGCCTTCGACCGGCTCATCGAAATCATCTTCAAGTGCACCCGCGCCCTGGATCACGCCTACCTGCAAGGCGTCACCCACCGGGACATCAAACCGGCCAACATCCTGCTGACCGCACCGGACGGGCAGGACATCAAGATCTCGGACTTTGGGGCGGCCCTGTTCACCGCCAGCGAGACCACCCAGTTGGCCAGCCTCGGCTCCCCTGCCTACATGTCGCCGGAGCAGGTTCGCGAATTACCTCTGGATCACCGTACCGACATCTACTCCCTGGGCGTGGTGATGTATCAGCTTCTCACCGGCCACCTGCCCTTCGAAGGGAGCAGCAAGGTCAACCTGATCTACCAGATCGCCCACCACCAGGCCCCACCCCCGTCGAGCATCCGCCCCGACATCCCGGCCGAGCTCGACGCCATTGTCAGCAAGGCCATGCAACTGGAGATCACCCAGCGCTACGCCACCTGGCTGGAGTTTTCCCACGACCTGGCCCAGGCTTACCGTGGCCGGGCCCTGGACAGCCAAAACAGCGAGATGCCCGACTCCGAAAAATTCGAACGCATCCGGGCCTTCCGCTTCTTCCGGGAATTCAGCGACATCGAGATCTGGGAGGTCGTCCGTTTTGCCGAATGGAAATGCATCCCCGGGGGGACCACCGTCATGAAGGAAGGAGAGCCGGGAAACTCCTTCTGCTTCGTCCTCACGGGCGAGATGCGGGTCCTCAAGAAGGGGCGCTTGCTCAACCTGCTGTCCGTGGGCGACTGCTTCGGCGAAATGTCCCTCTTTTCGGCGGGCCGCGGCGCCCGCACCGCCTCCGTCGAGGCCAGCACCGACAGCTGCATCCTGACCATCAAGGCGCCCTCCCTGCTGCGGGCCTCAGCCCAATGCCAGATGCACTTCTACAAGGGGTTCATGGAAGTCCTGGCCTCTCGCCTCACCCTGGCCAATAGCCGGATCGCCAGCGTCTGAGGGACGTCGATCACGGGTCAGAATTGTCGAAGAATCTTACACACGCTTTCCCGAGTCCTTCCCCTCCAGAAAAAACCCAATCAATATCAAAAACTTAAGAAGCGATCTATCCAGGCGTGAATTTTGCTACTTATTTCTTTAAAGAGTACGTGGCAGTATGCATGTCACGGAATGACCGTCCCCCCGGGACGGATACTTTGGGGATTGTCATGAGCAACACCGATCAAGCACGTCCGACCGACACACGGCGCAAGCTGCTGAAAAGCGCCTTGGGCGCCTCTGCGGTCGTGAGCATGGGCTACGGCGGCATTGCAGCCGCCGCCTCCATCACCTGCCTGCAAAAAACCAACGCAGGCCCTTCTGTCAATTTCCATATCGGGAACACGCCTCCCGCCAGGGCAGACCTCTCCACCAATGAAGGGCTGTGGGCATGGCAGGAGGTCCGTCTTTATGACGTCACGCCAACCCAGAAGGTATTTCAGATCCGGAACGGAGGGGCCTATTACTCGATTACGGGGAACCACGATCCCGTTGATATCCCACCGTCCACCCCGCTGTCCCAATCCAGCGAGAAAGCCTGGTCGGTCGTTTATTTCGATGTCACCACCAACCAGGTCGCCGGCGTCTACCCGGAAAAGAAATTCGCCGCAGGGCAGTTTGCACAAGCCTCCATCGGGTGCCTGAACTCGGTTAACCCTGGTGTGAGCCAGAACTTCACCTTCAGCGGCTGACCTCCAGGATGGTCGTTGCCCCGCCAGCGCGGCGCTGGATGGAGAATCACTGCCTGTCCCTCGACGGGCAGTTTCTTTTTATGGACCCCCTCCACGGACAGACCCACCTTCTCAACGAGGGTGCCGTCGAGGTTCTCACCGAAGCCGCAGCAGCACTGGATGCAGGCGTCTTTTCAGCGTTCCTCTGCGAAGTGGAAGAGGCGGGAGGCTGGTCACCAGAACTCGAAGCCCTGGCCCGATCCTTGAGCATCCTGCACACCCCCCTCGCCCCAGCGCCATGACCGTCCCCAGCTACCGCCTGCTGGACGCAGGCGCGGCGCGGATTGCCGTTGCCTCCCCGCTGCAGACCCTGCACGCCCATCTGGACATGGTCTACCCTCATCTGGAGCCCCAGGATGCCGCCGGCTTCGCCGATGTGCGGGTTTCCCTTTTACCGGAGGCGCTCTGGCGTCCGGGACGACGGCAGGTGCGGATGTGGTGCGACAGTCAGAGCCCCTTCGAAACCTATCCGGTCGCCAGCGCCCTCCCCCTCTTTGAATGGGGCAGCAACTGGCTGCTGAGCCAGCGCCTCAACGCCTACCTGCTGCTTCACGCCGGCGTTGTCGCGCGGGAGGACCGGGCCGTACTGCTGCCCGCCATGCCTGGATCCGGCAAGACCACCCTCACCTGCGCCCTGCACCTGGCAGGCTGGCGCTTCCTGTCCGATGAATTCGGCGTGCTGGATCCGGACACCGGAGAGATCCTGCCCATGACCCGGCCCGCCCCCCTCAAGAACGAGTCGATCCAGGTCATTCGCGCACGCCCGGGGGCCGTCCTTGGACCACTCTTCCCGAAAACCCGCAAGGGCGACGTGGCCCACTTCGTTCCAGACCGGGACAGCTTCAGCCAGCGCCACCGGCGGGCCCGCCCCGCCCTGGTCGTCTTCCCGCGCTTCCAGGCCGGGGCCGCCCTGACCTGCAACCGAGTCGACGCCGCCCAGGCCGCGATGCGCCTGGGGCTCAACAGCTTCAACTACCAGGCCCTCGGGCCCGTGGGCCTGCACGCCGTCGCCACCCTGGCCCGGCAGACCCACGCCTATGAGCTGCAATACGGCGACCTGGACGAAGCCATCTCCCAGGTGGAACAACTGCTGGAAAGCGCCCCTTGAGGATGCCCCTTCCCACGGACATCCGGCACCTGCTGCAGGGGCTGCATGCCCCGCTGACGCTGACGCAGCCCCAATGGGAGCGGGTCCTGCGGCGCGCCCGACCCGTCGGCCTGCATGCCCGCCTGGCGGCAGTCCAGCTACCCCAGCCCGGCCTGCCCGACCCCGTGCGACGGCACCTGCTGTCCGCCCAGCGCATCGCAGCCCACCGGGGCCAGGCCCTGCGTGCCGAGCTCTTCCGGCTCAGCCCCCTGGTGGCGGGGGACTTTCCCGTGATCATCCTCAAGGGGGGGGCCTACCTCCTGCAAGACCGGAAGATGGCCCGGGGCCGCTTTGCCTCGGACATCGACCTGCTCGTGCCCTCCTCCCACCTGCGCGCCATGGAAGATCGCCTGCGCCGGGCCGGCTGGCAAGCCGCCGCGCTGGATGCCTACGACGAACGCTACTACCGGGACTGGAGCCATGAGACTCCCCCCATGCGCTTTCCCGGCAGCCCGCTGGAAGTGGACCTCCACCACGCCATCACCCCGGTCACCGGCAGCCTGGCCTTCGATCCCTCCAGCCTCTTCAGCCACAGCGAGATCGTCCCGGGCACACCCTTCCGGGTCCTGAGCCTGGAAGACCAGGTCCTCCACGCCTGCCTTCATTGCTTTCACGACGGGGAACTGGACCTGCGGATCCGGGAAGTGGTGGACATCGACGGCCTCCTGCGGGAAGGTGCAGCCCGCCCCCACTTCTGGGAGGCGCTCATCCGTCGCGCATCCGGGCTGGGCCTTCACCGCCCCCTCTGGTACGGACTCCACTACGCCCGCCTGTGGATGGACTGCCCCGTGCCCGCCAGCGTCATGGAGCGTCTGCCCACCCCCTCCCGGCGGACCCGCTGGTGCATGGACACGCTGATTCCCCTCGCCCTGCTGCCGCCGGACCCGGATCATCCTCCACCCCTGCGCCTCAAGGCCGCCCAGGCACTGCTACGGGCCCGCTACCACCTGCTCCGGATGCCCCCGCACCTGCTTCTTCCTCACCTGGCCCACAAGGCCGGACGGCGCCTCAAGGCATACCTGGACGGGGGCAAACCCACCCCCTGAATGCATCCCATTACACACATCTCACGCCTGCCCGAACTGCCGCGCATAGCGGGCGCCTTCTACAAAGACGGCAATCTCCTGGAGACCCAGCCAGATGGTTTTGGCGCCTGGCTCGCCGTCGTGCCGGCGGGCGAGGAAACCACCGCGCTGGGCAATCAGGCGCAGCACGGTGTTCAGGGGTGGCACCGTTTTCGGGGCGGGCTTCTTGTTGAGAATGAAGGCGGCACGCCACTCGTCGGCCTCGAACACCAGGTCGGCGGGTAAATCCGGCAGGGTGCGCCCCAGACGCATCAGGCGGTTGATCCGCCAGGCGATGACCATGTACAGCGCCAGCGCCGTTTGCAGCCGATCCGTATCGGCCAGTTGCAGGCGCTCCACCCGACACCCCTCCTTGAGCACCAGGAAAAACAGCTCGATTTCCCAACGGGCCCGATACCAGTCGAGCAGCTCGACCGCCGCCGCCAGCGTGGGGACGGCCCGGTTGGTGAGCAGGCGCCAGCACACGGGCTTGCTGCCTGCGGGGGCGTTGATCTCGGTGGCGATGAGGCACGTCACTTCGAGTGTGCCGCCTTGGCGATCGGCCAGCTCGATGCGTTCGGCCCGCAGTGCCTGCTCGACCGGCCGCGCCTTGCGCCCACGCCCGGCGGGCAACTCGAAGCGCACGCTGCCCAGGGGCGTGCCGGCCATGACCCGCTCCCACAGTTTGTCGCCCTCGGGGAGCACCCGGTTGTGCTGGCAGCGCACCAGATAATCGGCCGGGTAGCCGAGGTCGCGTGCCTTGACCAGCAGCGACAGCATGTCCGACTCCCGGTCGCCGATGCACACATGTCGGGTCTCGGGCAGGGCGCGGGCCTGTTCGGCGATGCGCTCGTAGCTCTCGACCCAGCGCACGCTCTCGAGAACACCGCCGCGCGGCGCATCGCCCTGCTTGAACTCCCGCGCCCAGGTCCAGGCGTTGGTGACGCCCAGCGGCTCGCGCTCGGGGCTGACGACGTAGGTGGGGTGCAGGTACAGGCCGCGCTGGGCTTCAAAGCTGAGCGGCCCCAGCCCACTCATCGCCTGCCCGTTGTAGTCCAGTTCGGTGGTGTCCTGGATGCACAGCACCACCGGGTGCTCGCGGATCCGCGCCTGGCTGGCCTGGGCGTGGGCGCTCAGCACCTCCTCCCAGCCCACCTGTTCGTTGCGCAGGAATCGATACGCCGCGGCCGTTTCGGCCCAGTTCTCGCACGCACCGGGAATGCTCGCTCCGGGCTTCTGCCCCAGTCGTTCGGCCAGCAGCACTGCACGCTGATTCAGCCGCGCATCACCCAGCTCGATCGTCTCAAACTCCTGCTTCGCCCAGCTCATCTGCACGCTTCCTGTGTTCGTCACTCAGGACGATAGAGTACAGGGGTGGGAGATGTGTGTAATGGGGTGGTTTTACTGGGCCAATATATTCAGCCCTGTGAAAGTAGGCTGGTCGTGACTGCTTCAGCTACCCGAATGCCGTCTACTCCTGCGGAGAGAATCCCGCCTGCATAGCCTGCACCTTCTCCCGCAGGGAACAGGCCTTTTACGTTCAAACTCTGTAGTTGTTCATTGCGGGTAACGCGCAGGGGCGAGGATGTTCGTGTTTCAACCCCTGTCAGTACGGCATCGTACATATTGAAGCCACGGATCTGTCTGTCGAAGGCGGGTACGGCTTCACGGATAGCTGCGATCGCATAGTCAGGGAGTGCAGTGGACAGGTCGCACAGACGAACCCCAGGTTTGTAGCTTGGTTCTACAGTGCCGAGTTGAGTGGAGGGTTTGCCTTTCAGGAAATCTCCGACCAGTTGCCCTGGTGCTTCGTAATTGCCTCCGCCCAGCATGAAGGCGTGACTTTCAAGGGCGCGCTGGAGTTCGATCCCCGCCAGTGGGCCACCCGGGTAGTCTTTGGGATCGATGCTGACGACAATGCCGGCGTTGGCGTTGCGTTCATTGCGCGAGTACTGGCTCATCCCATTCGTGACGACCCGGTTGGGTTCGGAAGTCGCAGCCACTACGGTACCGCCTGGGCACATGCAAAAGCTGTAAACCGCCCGCCCGTTCGACGCGTGATGAACGAGTTTATAGTCTGCTGCACCCAGTTCCGGATGCCCGGCGTGGGGCCCGAGGCGGGCCTTGTCGATCAGGGATTGGGGATGTTCGATCCGGAAACCAATGGAGAAGGGTTTCGCTTCCATATACACACCCTTGTCGTAGAGCAGCTGGAAGGTGTCCCGGGCGCTGTGGCCCACGGCCAGTACCACATGATTCGTTCTGATCTCGTCGCCGGTGGCTGTGCGTACTCCGCGCATCTGGCCATCTTCGATCAGGATGTCGGTGACCCGTTGCTGGAAACGTATCTCTCCACCAAGGCTCTCGATCTCGGCCCGGATGCTCTCAACCATGCCGACCAGGCGAAACGTGCCAATGTGAGGCTTGGAAACATACAGGATTTCTTCTGGCGCACCGGCCTTGACGAACTCGGTCAGTACCTTGCGGCCGTAGTGTTTCGGATCCTTTATTTGGCTGTAGAGTTTGCCATCCGAAAACGTCCCGGCACCTCCTTCGCCAAACTGAACGTTGGACTCTGGATTCAGGGTGTTCTTGCGCCAGAGTCCCCAGGTATCCTGCGTCCGTTCCCGTACCGACTTCCCCCGCTCGAGTACGATGGGCCGGAAGCCGGCCTGTGCCAGGATCAGGGCGGCGAAGATGCCACAGGGTCCGAAACCGATCACGACGGGGCGCTGATGGAAATGGGGTGGTGCCTTGCCGACAAAGTGATAAACCATGTCTGGGGAGGGCTTGATCTGCTGGTCGCCCTTGAATTTGCCGAGCAAGGTGGCTTCGTGCTTGACCTCCACGTCGACAATGTAGATCAGGCTCAGATGAACGTTCTTGCGCGCATCATAGCTGCGCTTGAAAACGGTGAAATTCTCGATATCGGAGGCGGGAATGCCGAGCCGTTTGGCGATGATTTCGGTAAGGGCCTCGATTGGGTGATCGAGGGGGAGGCGGAGTTCGGAAATGCGAAGCATGGTCGTCATGGCGGGATCGCGAATCCCGCAGATGGCACTAAAAGCAGATTATTTTACCCGAGCCCACCTGTTTTTCGGGTGGGCAGTTTGAGGCACTCCATTCCACATATCTCACGCCTCCCTGCACTCCTGCGCATCGCCCTGCTTGAACTCATAGTCCCCAAGTCCAGGCATTGGTGAGGCCCAGCGGCTTGGTTCGATGATTCATCTCCGCGAGTGCTGCCCAAGACCGGCCACCCCTATTTGGCCTGGAGAGTAGAGCGTTAATCCAATTGTCTTGTGGGCACCTCGAATAACCCGAGGTTTTCAGTAAATCCCACCGCGCAACGATGATGGCGACCGAATCGGGTTCAATTTCTTCGGCAAATCGCCTCGGGCAGCCGCGATTCGACCCATTTCGGGCGTCAGAAGGCCGTGATTCCGGCCTTCTGGAGATAAACCAGCCGCTTCAGGTTGTAGCAGGCCGCCATCATCGTCATCGCAAAGTTCGCCCGCGCCTGGCCGATGGTGCGCAGCAGCTTGCCGCCCATCTGCTCGATGGCCCCGAACACGTGCTCGACCCGGGCGCGCGTCTTGGCGATGCGTGTGTTGCGCCGTTGCTGGCATTCGGACAGCGGCTTGTTGCGGTGGCCCTTGCGCTGGATCTGATTGCGGAAGCCGTTTTCCTTCAGCCAGGCTTCCCGCTCCGCAGACGGATAGCCCCGGTCGGCATAGACGTCCCGGCTTGTGTTGACCGTGTCGAACACGTTGTCGAAGTGCTGGCTGTCGTGGGTGCTCGCCGTGTCGGTCTCGATCTTGCGGATGATCTTGTACTTCGTGTCGACGTTGATGGAGAGCTTGTAGCCGAAGTAGCTCTTGCCGTGTTTCTTGGTCCAGGTGGCGTCGAGGTCCTTCTGGCGCCGCTTGGCGGGCTTCCAGCCGGCCGGCATCGCGCCTTGCTCGATCAAGGCTTTCTCGCCGCGGCTGTTGTGCTGCTTGGGCGCCGGCACCAGGGTCGCGTCGATGATCTGCCCGCCGCGGGCGATGAAGCCCTTTTTGAGCAGCTGCGCCGAGACGCCGTCGAACAGCGCCTTCGCGCCCGCTTCACCGATGCGGTTCTCGAAGGTCCAGACCGTGGTGCGATCAGGGATGTTCGTCGCGTTCGCCAGCCCGCAGAAGCGCTTGTAGCTCATGCGGTCGAGCAGTTGGTACTCCATCTGCTCGTCCGACAGGGTGTACAGCCGCTTCAGGACCAGGATGCGCACCATCGTCTCGGTCGGATACGGCGGGCGGCCACCCTGCGCACTCACCGGGCGCGGCGCAATCCGATCCACCTCGGCCGCCAGCGCCACGAAGTCGATGTACGACTCGATCTCGGCCAACGGATCGCCCAGGGTGTCGATCTTCTTGCGGTGGTGATCAAAGGCGAACAGGTCGGTCTTGATGGCGCTGCGCGGTTTCATCGGAGTCGGCTCGGAGCGGATTCAGAACGGTGTGATTTTATCAAGGAGGGGCGGGGTGAGGTTTTTCGAGGCGCCCTAACGGCGGCCGTGGATGGGATTGAGCAGGGGTTCCAACTGGCGGGCAAGTTTTTGCCGAATGCGGTGCGCCAGACGGTCAATGGCGGAATGTATGTCAGCGCTTAATTCTTCCATGACGAAGGAGCGGTTTCTCAGTTGAACCACAATGTGTGCCAGTTTATCCACCCCATCGTTGTGGGGGCCATTGATGTCGCTAAGGCGAAGGGTCACCGACTGGACCACATTTCCGAAGCCGCCAAGGGCTTCACGGATGCGGCGTTGAGCATGTTCACGCAATATCTTGGCTGTGGGCAAGCCTTTGGCCTTGACCTGGATCTCCATAATCTCCTCTCCTCTCTGGTGATGTCTTGATGAGTACTATATGGA
Source organism: Zoogloea sp. (assembly GCF_028693495.1). Lineage (GTDB taxonomy): Bacteria > Pseudomonadota > Gammaproteobacteria > Burkholderiales > Rhodocyclaceae > Zoogloea. The sequence continues at coordinate 22,089 of NZ_JAQUVG010000042.1, forward strand.
TATCCATTGTTAAGGTAAAGTCGCATTAAACGTAGTTACGTGTAGGAAAATAAGATGAGTAGCGTTTGTTTTAACGGGATACATCCATGAACTTGAAACACCTTTTTTATTTCTGGAAGACGGCCAAGAGTGGAGGCGTGGTTAAGGCAGGAGAGGCCCTGCATGTGACGCCTCAGACTATCAGCGGGCAGATTCGCCTGCTGGAGGATAGCCTCGATACCCAGTTGTTCTCACGAGATGGACGGGCCCTGGAACTGACGCCCGCAGGGCGTCTGGCGCTGGAATACGCCGATGAGATGTTCTCTCTGAGCGCAGAGCTTGAGCAGGCCTTGCGCCACTATCCTAAAGGACGACCCGTGGAGTTCAGGGTGGGGGTTTCGGATGCAGTACCGAAGTCCATTGCCTACCGGCTGCTGCGTCCTGCCGTCGATCCCGCGGATCCGGTTCGGATCATCTGTCGTGAGTGGCGTCTGGATCGCTTGCTGGCTGAGTTGGCCATCCATAAGCTCGACCTGGTCATTGCCGATTCGCCTATCCCCCCTTCCGTGGATGTTAGAGCCTATAACCATCGGCTTGGGGAGTCCGGCCTGAGCTTTGTGGCTGCCCGCTCCTTGCTGGGGGAGTCTCCCTGGGCGTTCCCTGCCTGCATGGGGGAACTTCCTACTTTGTTGCCTGGGGAGGACTCGGCCATCCGTCGCAAGTTTGAGGACTGGCTGGAGCGCAGACGCCTGCGTCCGCGAATTGCAGGTGAGTTCGATGACACGGCGCTGATGACAGCCTTCGGGCGGGCGGGGGTAGGAGCGTTCGTGATCCCTACTGCCATTGAGCAGGAAATCCTGTCTCTGGGAGATCTGGTCCTGCTGGGCCGGGCCGAGGAGGTGCGTATCGAATATTACGCGATTTCGGTTGAGCGGCGTCTCTCGCACCCCTGTGTGCTGGCTATTTCCGATGCTGCGAAGGCGGGCTTGGCCCGAATGGAAGGAAATTGAAAAGCATAAAAAGACCCCTGCAGCGAGTTCGTCGCATACAGGGGTTAGGGGGTACTGCTAGAGAGTGGAGGGGTAGGGTGGCCAGGTTCAGTTGTTCTGCTGAACGCCCGCGACCAGCCAGCCAGATTTCCCGTTGCGCGGCTTGGTCAGATGCCACACTTCATCGATGGTTTCCGGTGCAGCGTGTTCGTCTTCCCGCAGGAGGCCGGTGAAGCGGACGCTGACGATATAGCGCTCGGCTTCTTCGGCAACATCGAGTACCTCAGCATTCAGGGAGACGACATCCGTTTTCTGGGATGGGTTGCTCTGCTCCATCCAGCCCATCTTGATTTCAGCAAGCATCTCGGGCGTGGTGTATTCGCGAATGTCTTCCAGGTTGCGAGCGTCGTTGGCGGCCTGCAGGCGGATGAAATTTACTTTTGCGTTGCGGACGAAGGCCTCTGCATCGAAATCGGCAGGGATGTTGCCTGTCGGCGTTGTGGCTGAGGTGTCAACCGGGCTGCTGCTGCCAGCAAAAGCCTGATTGGCAGCGGGAGCAGGTTCGCCACTTCCGTAGGGAGCCCCGGCGCCAGCGTACTGCATGCTGCCCGCGCCCGCTGCTGTGGGCTGTTTCGCCATGGCACGCTTGCGCAGGATGAAACCGACGATGGCGATTACGGCAAAGGCGATCAGAGCCATCATCATCATGGATGCGAGTTCTTCACCAAATCCAAAGTGCGAGGCGAGGGCGGCCAGGCCGATGCCGGCGGCCAGACCCGCCAGGGGACCCATCCAAGAGCGCTTTGGTTGAGCGGCTGCGGCTGCAGCGGGAGCTGCTGCAGCGGGAGCTGCTGCTTTCTGGGCCGCCGGCGCTACGGCTGCACCCGGTGCCTGGGCTGGAGTGGAGGGTGTGGCGGTCGGGGTCTTGGGCTGATTCAGCTCCTGGCGCTGCATGCCCGAAGACTTGCCGCCACCGAAGCGCTTGGCTGCTTCCGCGTCACTGGTCGCGAGGGTAAGGCCCAGCGCCAGTGCGGCGGTCATAAGGGCAAAGGATTTCATGCGTTTCTCCTGAAGTTTGATGTGCAACAGTTCAAGGATACCGGCCCTTGTGAATAAATAAAATCAGAATTGTCGGTAGTTTTATTTCGGAAAAAGTTTTTTTGTGGAGGGAGGGGTGATCCCTTTGCTGCTTATGCTCAGTGCAGTCAAGTTTGGTCGCAGGCTGACCGCTGCCCGGAGTGCTCATGACGCTACCCTGAAGGTGATGCCCGCCTGCAACAAGAGAAGCTGTCGCTTGGTGATTGATGAAATTCCGGATTTCCCTGAAGCCGATTTCATAAAGCATTAGGTTCTTCATGGCTGAGCTGTTAGAATGCGGTGTGGCGGGTCTCCTCGCATTGTAGCGCGGTGAACTTGGTCAGGGCCGGAAGGCAGCAGCCACAGCCGTTCCCTGCAAGTGCCGAGGGTCAGGCTCGCCACCCCAAACAAAAAAAGAGGGGCGCCCAAAACGGCGCCCCTCTTTTCGTTTGTGCGCCCAGCATGGGCGCACTCCTGCGGGTGCAAGTCCCGCCGTAAGTTGATCACAACGAACGAAGTGAAGCGCAACTGCGTGAGGTTGGCCGAGGAAGCCAGGAGCATAAGCTGCGAGCGACTCCACTTGAAGGTCAACAAGGCCAAGACGGCCGTAGCGCTGGCTTCGCGCCGTAAAGTTCTGGGCTATGTCTTTTGGTACGGCTCGGGCGGACGCAGCATGCTGGGTGGTGTGGGGGGTACGGTCAGGTAAGCTGACAGCCCCTATCCCGATCGACGATCTGATCCTGTCCCGCAGGGAAGGGTTTTGGCCTGATAGAATCTCGCCATGGCTTATCAAGTTCTTGCCCGTAAGTGGCGCCCGCGCAGTTTCGAGACGCTCGTCGGTCAGGAGCATGTGGTTCGTGCGCTGACTCACGCCCTTCAAACGGGTCGTCTGCACCATGCATACCTTTTTACGGGGACGCGTGGTGTCGGTAAAACGACCATTTCCCGTATCCTGGCCAAGGCGTTGAACTGTGATACAGGCATCACGGCGACTCCCTGCAACCACTGCGCGGCCTGTGCTGCCATCGATGCGGACCGTTTTCCCGATTACGTGGAAATGGATGCTGCCTCCAATCGGGGGGTGGACGATATGGCGGCATTGCTGGATCAGGCGGTTTACGCCCCGGTTCAGGGGCGTTACAAGGTTTACATGATCGATGAAGTGCACATGCTGACCGGGCATGCCTTCAATGCCATGCTTAAAACTCTTGAAGAGCCTCCCGAGCACGTCAAATTCATCATCGCGACGACCGATCCCCAGAAAATTCCGGTCACCGTGCTGTCCCGTTGCCTCCAGTTCAATCTCAAACAGATGCCTCCGGGGCATATTGTCGGGCACCTGACCCGCCTGCTTGAGGCGGAGGCGGTTCCCTTTGAGCCGGCGGCTTTGAGCCACCTTGCCAAGGCAGCCAGCGGTTCCATGCGTGACGCCCTTTCCCTGCTGGATCAGGCGATTGCCCACGGTGCGGGCAAGGTCGAGGAACTGGCGGTGCAAGACATGCTCGGCACCGTGGGTGATGACCATTTGTATGAAGTCCTGGATGCGTTGCACACAAATGATGTGACTGCATTGATGGCTGCGGTCGAGGGAATGGAGTCCCGGAGTCTGTCTTTCGAGTCGGCGCTCCAGGCGCTGGCCAGTCTCATTCACCGAATTGCCTTGGCGCAGATGGCCCCTGCCGCCATTGTCGATGAGTTTGAGCGGGAGCGTCTGGCGCCCTATGGACAGGCTTTTGATCCTGAGTTTCTTCAACTCGCTTACCAGATCGCTGTACATGGCCGTGATGAGCTGCCCCTGGCTCCAGACGAGGCGACGGGGTTTTCGATGACGCTCCTGCGTCTGTTCGCTTTCCGCCCGCAGCAGCCTGAAGGGCTGGGCAGCGTTGCTTCCGGGGGGGGAGGGCAAGGGCATGCCAGGACCTTCCCGCGTGGCGCAGCGGCGGGCCAGGTAACGGCAGCATCTCGTTCATCTGTGGTGAGTGTTCCGACAAAAGCGCCGGCGGCGATCGCGCCTTCTTCGGCTCCTGTCAGGCCTGAGCCGCCTGAGTCAGCATCCAATTCATCCCCTCCGGCCCCGGTGATAGAAGCGTCCAAGCATGAAAGGACACCCACGGTCCCGGAGTACGGCAGCAGTGTCCCACCCTGGGAGGATCTTCCTCCTGAAGCCAGCGAAATGATGGCGCCCGCTGCGGCAGCGTCAGCACCTGAGATCCCCAGGCCGGTGATGCAGGCCTCTGCGGCAACCTGCATGCCTGCGCCAGAGCCTCTGTCGCAGGTGTTGGACGCAGTAGCCCCGCCTGAGCTTCTGGGGCCTATAGACTGGCATGACCTCCAGGAGCGCATTGGTCTTGGCGGGCTGAACCTGCAACTGGCTCAGCACAGTGAGTATGTGGGCGTGGAGAGTGGCGTATTCCGCCTTCGCCTTGCCAGTGATCAGCGTCACCTGCTGCAGATCAACAAGGCGGGCCCCGAAAAATTGCAGGAGGCTCTTTCTGCCCATTTTGGTTGTCCCCTGCGTGTTCAGGTGGAGATTGGCCAGATTGCCACTGAGACGCCCGCCCAGCGTAATCAACTGGAAAGGGAGGAGCGTCACTCGGCCGCTGTTGCCGCCCTTGAGCACGATCCCTTTGTGCGTGAATTGATGCAGCGATTTGGCGCAACCCTTGAGGAAGCGTCAGTTAAACCCCTTTGATACAAACCTACCCGGAGAATGACAGAATGATGAAAGGCGGCATCGCAGGCCTGATGAAACAGGCCCAGCAAATGCAGGAAAACATGAAGAAAATGCAGGATGGCCTGGGCAGCATCGAGGTTGAAGGGCAGTCTGGGGCAGGCATGGTCAAAATCACCATGACCTGCAAGCATGATGTCCGTCGTGTCACCATTGATCCGTCCGTGATGGATGACAAGGAAATGCTGGAAGATCTGGTGGCCGCCGCCATGAATGATGCTGTCCGCCGTGTGGAAAGCACCACTCAGGAAAAGATGGCGGGTTTTACGTCCGGCCTCAATCTGCCCCCAGGCTTCAAGCTGCCTTTCTGATTTCCTGTGAGCGCTCCTTCCAGTCTGGATTTGCTGATCGAAGCCTTGCGCTGCCTGCCCGGAGTTGGTCCCAAGTCTGCCCAGCGGATGGCTTTCCATCTGCTTCAGCGGGATCAGCGGGGGGCCGCCCGGCTGGCCACGGTTCTGGGGCATGCGCTGGAGGTGCTGCGGCACTGCTCCCGCTGCAATACCTTCTGCGAGGAGGAGGTCTGTAATCGCTGCGCCAGTCCCCAGCGCGACGCGAGTCAGCTGTGTGTGGTGGAGATGCCGGCTGACCTCGCAATGCTGGAGGCGACCCACAGCTACAACGGGCTGTACTACGTGCTCATGGGTCGTCTGTCACCCCTTGATGGTATCGGTCCTCGGGAATTGGGACTCGAAAAATTTCTCGCCCGAGCCTGTGATGGGATCGTGCAGGAAGTTATCCTTGCGACCAATTTCACCAATGAGGGTGAGGCTACTGCCCACATGATCTCCGAATTGCTGCGTAGCCGGGGCCTGCGTGTCAGCCGTATTGCCCGAGGGATTCCCGTGGGGGGGGAACTGGAGCATACCGATACGGGCACCATTGCCCAGGCGCTGGTGGAGCGCCGTTCCCTTTAAGAAGCTCGACCGGGGCCCGTCCAGCGTGGAGCACGGTATCATTCCGGCATTGATTCAACTACATCCGGAAGTCCTGCATGCCTACCATTCTTGTTACCGGTGGAGCTGGTTACATCGGCTCCCACACCTGCGTCGAACTGCTCAAGGCAGGGTATGAAGTCGTTGTTGTAGACAATTTTTCCAACAGCAAGCCAGAGGCCCTGCGCCGCGTAGAGGAGATTGCCGGGCGCAAGCTGGCGGCCTTCCATCGGGCCGACATCCGTGACAAGCTTGCGTTGGCAGCCATCTTCCAGGCTCATTCGATTGAGTCTGTGATTCATTTTGCGGCCCTCAAGGCGGTTGGTGAGTCAGTG
>NZ_JAQUVG010000043.1 GCF_028693495.1 Zoogloea sp.
AGAGTCGCGGCGTTGAGGGCATAGGTGGCGGTGCGCGCCACCGCTCCGGGCATGTTGGAGACACAATAATGGACCACGCCATCCACCAGGTAGGTGGGGTCGTCGTGGGTGGTGGGCCGGGAGGTTTCGAAGCAGCCCCCCTGATCGATGGCCACATCCACGATTACCGAACCGGGCTTCATCAGGGCCAGCATGTTGCGGGTGACCAGTTTGGGAGCCGTGGCGCCCGGGATCAGGACGGCACCGATCACCAGATCGGCTTGCAGGACCATCCGTTCGATGGCGTCCCGGGTGGCGTAGAGGGTCTTGACCCGTCCATTGAAGGCGGCGTCCAGGTGGCGCAGTACCGGGAGGGACTTGTCCAGGATCGTCACGTCTGCGCCCATCCCGACGGCCGTGTGGGCTGCGTTGTTGCCCACGTTGCCGCCGCCCAGGATTACTACCCGGCCAGGTTCCACCCCGGGTACGCCGCCCAGCAGCACGCCACGGCCGCCGTGGGATTTTTCGAGGGCCGAGGCGCCGGCCTGGATGCTCATCCGTCCCGCCACTTCGGACATGGGGGCCAGCAAGGGCAGGCCCCCACCGGGGGCGGTGACCGTTTCGTAGGCGATGGCGGTGCAGCCGCTGGCCAGCAGCTCTTCCGCCTGGCCTGGATCCGGTGCCAGATGCAGGTAGGTGAACAGCAGGTGATGGGCTTTCAGGCGGGCCCGCTCTTCCTGCTCGGGCTCCTTGACCTTGACGATCAGTGTTGCCAGGTCAAAGATTTCCTGGGCGGACAGGGCGATACGGGCGCCTGCGCGTTCGTAGTCGCCGTCACTGGCGCCGATGCCATGGCCGGCACCCGTTTCGACCCAGACCTCATGACCGTGGGCAATCACCTCCCGCACGGCACCGGGGGTCAGTCCGACCCGGTATTCGTGGTTCTTGGTTTCCCTGGGTACTCCGATTTTCATGCTTTTTCTCCCCGTGTTGTGAGCGTACCCCCGCTTCCGGGTGTCACGCCCCGGTTTGTTGCTTCCAATAACGGCGCGGCTCTTGAGATACTTGCACGATGATGAACGAAAATCGAGAAGAAGCGCTCATGGATGCCCTCGGCCAGCTGCACCGGCCCTGTTCCGCATCTGCGCGGATCGTGAGTCTGGTGCCTTCCCTGACCGAACTGGTGTGTGATCTGGGGCTGGCCGACCAACTGGTCGGTCGGACCGGTTTCTGCATCCACCCCCGTCCGCGGCTCCAGGCCATTCCCAAGGTGGGAGGAACCAAGGACGTTAACCTTGCCCGTCTGCGGGCGCTGGAAGCGACCCATGTGATCGTCAATGTGGACGAGAACCGGCGCGAGTGTGTGGAGGAGATTGCCCGGTTCGTCCCCCATGTGATCGTGACCCATCCTTGCACGCCGGAGGACAACCTGGCGGTGTACCGCCTGTTGGGCGGGATCTTCGGACGGCGGGAAGAGGCGGCCCGCCTGGGGCAGGAGCTGCAGGCCGCCCTCGCCGAAGCCCGCGCAGTGGGAGACCGCCTGGCGCCGGAAAAGGTGCTCTACCTGATCTGGCGGGAGCCCTGGATGACCGTGGCCGCCAGTACCTACATTTCGGCGACCCTGGCGGCGGTGGGCTGGCATACGCTCCCCTCTTGTGCAGAGCCCCGTTATCCGGCTTTCGACTGGAGTGCCCCCTGGCTCCGGGAGGTGACCCGGGTGTTCCTCTCGTCGGAGCCCTACCGTTTCCGGGAGAGCCATGTGACCGAAGTGGCAGCGCTCTCCGGCCGTCCCACGACCCTGATCGATGGGGAAATGGCCTCCTGGTATGGTAGCCGGGCGGTGGCCGGCGTACGTTATCTCACCCGCTTGCGCAGTCAGGAGCACCCTGTGGCGGGTTGAGTTTTGTTCCTGTCTGGATTCAGGGCAGGAGGTTCTGGAAGCGTTCCGGGGTCAGGATTGCGAACCGGGCGGCGATCACCGGGCGGCGGCCCAGCTTGAGAACAAGTTTGTCCCGGGTGAGCAGAGCCTGGGCGCCGCTGTCGCGGGCAAGCTCCAGGAATTTCTGGTCATCCTGGTCCAGACAGCTGGGCAGTTCGCAGGACGGGGTCGCGCTGGGAGGGACCAGCTGGCAGCGTGCCCGGTAGGTCTGGGCGATCTCTGCCTGGCGCTCGGGGGGCTGTCCGAACTGGACATAGGTCAGGACCCGTTGTAATTCTCCGAGACAGTCTTCCCGGCTGACGGGCTGCAGGGCGCCCGCTTCGAGGGCCGCGCGCAGGCGCACCAGGCCCGGATCTTCGAACATCCACAGGGACAGAACGGCGTTGGTGTCGAGGACAACCGGCAGGCCGTGGGGCAAGGGCGAGGGAAGGGTATGGGTAGCCACGGAGCAGGTGATGGGGTGAGGGGTGGACAATGTAAAAGGGGGCCGAAGCCCCCTTTGCGTCACTGCAGCAGCGGCAGTCAGGCTGCAGCGCTCGGACGTGCCTTCACGTAGGAGCCCGGAGCGTCTTCCAGGACCTGCAGCTTGCCCTTGACCGGATCCCGGGCGGGGACTTTTTCAGCGTCCTGCTGGATCAGCCAGGCATGCCAGTCGGTCCACCAGGAGCCCGGGTGCTGTTCGGCACTGGCGAAGAAGTCTTCGGCGGTGGCCGGCAGCTTGGCCGCGGAGTTGATCCAGTAGCCGTACTTGTTGGCCGCCGGCGGATTGACGATGCCGGCGATGTGGCCGGAGCCACCCAGCACGAAACGCACGGGTCCGCCGAAATGACGGGCGCCGCTATAGGTGCTCTTCCACGGGGCGATGTGATCTTCGATCGCGGAGATGAAGTAGCAGGGCACCTTGATCTTGCCAAGGTCAATCGGGACGCCGGCCACTTCGATGCCACCAGGATCCTTCAGCAGGTTCTTCATGTACATGTTGCGCAGGTAGAAGCTGTGCATCTTCGCCGGCATGCGCGTGGAGTCGGAGTTCCAGTACAGGAGATCGAAGGGGAAGGGGTCCTTGCCCATCAGGTAGTTGTTGACCACGAAGGACCAGATCAGGTCGTTGGCCCGCAGCATGCTGAACGTGCCAGCCATCTCGGAACCTTCCAGGTAGCCACGCTCGAACATCTTCTTCTCGAGGCTGGAGACCTGACCTTCGTCGATGAACACGCCCAGTTCGCCCGGTTCGGCGAAGTCGGTCATGGTGGTGAAGAAGGTGCCGGAGGCGATCCGCTTGTCCCGCTTGGCTGCCATGTAGGCCAGGGTCGTGGCCAGCAGGGTGCCGCCCAGACAGTAACCGGCTGCGTTGATTTCCTTGGCGCCGGTCTGGTCGATAATGGCGTCGACAGCGGCCATGGTGCCTTCTTGCAGATAGGAGTCGAAGCTCTTCTCGGCCAGGTGCTCATCCGGGTTGACCCAGGAGATCACGAACACCGTATGGCCCTGGTCGACGCACCACTTGATGTAGGAGTTCTTCTCGCGCAGGTCGAGGATGTAGAACTTGTTGATCCACGGCGGCACGATCAGCAGCGGGCGCTTGAGGGCGTCCGGGGTGCTCGGCGTGTATTGCAGCAGCTGCATCATGTCGGTCTGGAAGACGACCTTGCCCGGCGTGGTGGCCACGTTCTTGCCCAGCTCGAAGGCGGTGGTGTCGGTCATCTTGACACGCAGGTTGCCGTCGCCCTCTTCCACATCGCGCAGCAGGTTGTTCAGACCCTTGATCAGGTTCTGGCCATGGCTCTTGACGGTCTCGCGGAAGACTTCCGGGTTGGTCAGGGCGAAGTTCGAGGGGGACAGGGCGTCGATGTACTGACGGGTGTAGAAATTGACCTTTTTCTGGGTCTGGTCGTCCAGTCCATCGACGGTGCTGACGGTGTCATGGATGTGCCGGGCGGCGATCAGGTAGGACTGCTTCATGAAGTCGAACAGGAAATGCTCCTGCCATTCTTCGTCCTTGAAGCGCTTGTCGTCCTTGGCAGGGCTGGCGACCGGGCTGCTCGGGGTCATGCCCGAGAAGCGCATCATCGAGTGCTGCCACAGGGAGAAGTAATCCCACACCAGGTTCATCTGGGCCTGGGCCAGACGATAGGGGTTGGCCAGCAGCTTGCTCATCATGTCCATGAAGGCCTGGGCGATGCCCAGCTCGTCGGCAGGTGCGCTGATGCCCTTCTTGACCTGCTTCTGGATGTGGTCGGCGAGCAGCTTGGAGGCCCGCTGAGCCACTTCGGCGTAGGTCTTGGCGACTTCTTTGGGGTCCGGCAGTTCGGACTTGGCGACTTCTTTTTCGGGCACAGCCATTCGCATGATCTCCTTGTATTTAATGGCACTTGATGAAACGGACGACCCCATCGCTGTCCACCCGCCGGCGCACCTCCCTTTTGCGCTCGAGGTGATTCAGGTGAGCGATGGCTTCCCCCATGGCAAACATGACCTGGTGCGTGTCCAGGGGACGCGGAAACAGTACGGGCAGTAGTTCTCCGGCGCTTCTGGCCTCGCTGCAGGCGTCGAGGAGTTCCGCACAGCGGGCAGCGTGGTGCTCCATGAGCTGATCCACCCGAAATCCGATGTTGCGGAACGGACTCCCATGTGATGGTAGCACGAGCGTTGTTGCAGGTAGTCGCTTGAAATCGCTGATTGAATCCAGAAAGCATCCCAGCGGATCGTCCTCCGGGGTGGCCGCGAAAACGCTGACGTTGGTGGAAATGCGGGGTAGCAGCATGTCTCCCGAGATGAGGACGCCGGCTTCCTCGCACCACAGCGCGGCATGCTCGGGGGAGTGGCCACGGCCGATGAGGACCTGCCATTGTCGCCCCCCGATCTCGAGACGCTCCCCGTCGTAGATGCGGCGGTAGGTCGCAGGCAGGGCTGGCACCCCTTTGGCATAGGCGTTGCCGCGTGTTTCGAAGGCGGCGCAGCGCGTCTGGTCCAGACCGTTATGGCGGAACTGCTCCACCATCGAGACCACGTTGTAGCCCGCCAGGCCATGCCAGACGGCATGGCCGGACAGGAACTCCCCGTTGCTCATCCACACCGGCGCGCCGGTCTTCTCCGACAGCCACTGGGCCAGGCCCAGGTGATCCGGGTGGTAATGGGTGACCAGGATCCGGGTGATGGGGCGGGCAAAACGGGCCAGGATGGTCTCCCAGGCCTCCCGGGTGGCATCCAGCCCGTAGCCGGTGTCCACGATCACCAGACCGTCCCCGTCCTCGATCAGCCACAGGTTGATGTGGTCGAGGGCGAAGGGCAGGCCCATCCGGATCCAGTGCACGCCAGGGGCGACCTCAAGGGTCTGGCCCGGCTCTGGCCGGGTCGCGAAGGGGTAGTCGATCTGCTGGCTGGTCATGCTGTTCTCCTGGGGAGTGCTGTTTTTGTGGCGGCGGGGTGCGTTGCCCGTCGCGGTGAAATCTGATTTACTGGCCCGCTTGCATTTGCCGATGTGCTGCATCGCCTCCTTACCCATGAGCCAGGAAGAAACCTACACCATTACCGAGCTTGCCCGGGAGTTCGGGATCACGCCCCGGGCCATCCGCTTTTACGAGGGCGAAGGCCTGTTGTCCCCGGCCCGGAGCGGACGCAACCGGGTTTACAGCAAGCGGGACCGCACCCGTCTGCGCCTGATCCTGCGCGGCAAGCGTCTGGGCTTGTCCCTGGCCGAAATCGGCGAACTCCTGGGCATGTATGAGGGTGGCGGCAATTCTGTCACCCAGCTGTGCCGTTTTCTTGACGTCCTGGCCGAGCGTCGGCGAGCCATCGAGCAGCAGCGGGAGGACATCATCGCGGTGCTGGGCGAGATCGACGTGCTCGAAGAGCTGTGCCAGAGCCAGCTTGCTGCTGCTGAGACGGTCCGCGGTCACTAGACGCTGATCTTTTTTATCATCAAAATTACGTTTACGTAAACGTAATTTACAGCGGGTCGGGCAGGCGGAAAATCCGGAGGCCGGGATGTTGAGCCATTGACACCCGGTGTGGCGACGAAGCAGGTGAACATGGGCAGGCACGGGGGCTGCGTGACCCGGCTGCCAGAGCCATCAGTGGAGGAGTGCGCTCCCGTGTTGCCTGCCGGGATGAAATCAGGGCGCCTAACGGGTATCCTGCAAGGTTATTTCCACCTGAAAATGGATCGATCGATGCCCGCAACACTTCGCGTCCTGAGTACCGATGACCTCGTAGAGCTCGACCACGTCCGCCAGTTTTTCCGCAACTACGCGGGCTGGCTGGGGGTTAATCTGGATTATCAGAACTTCGCCGAGGAGATGAACTCCCTTCCCGGTGATTATATTGCCCCTGCAGGCCGCCTGTTTTTTGCCGAGCTGGACGGCAAACCCGCCGGATGCGTGGGTCTGCGTCCCAACTCCGAAGGTGTTTGCGAGATGAAGCGCCTGTACGTGGAGCCCGAGATGCGGGGCAACGGCGTTGGCCGGGAGCTGGCACTGGCGGCCATCAAGGCGGCCAAGGCCCTGGGTTACCGGCGCATCATGCTCGATACCCTGCCCGCGATGCGCATTGCCGTGAAGCTGTACCGGGAACTGGGTTTCAAGGAAGCACCGGCTTACTATCCGACCCCTGTAGAGGGCACCATGCTCCTCGCCCTGGATCTGGAGAACTGGTCCGAGGATGAGGTCAACAACGAAAACCTGTTCCACCTCTTCGATTACAACCTGGCCTGGTCCCAGCGGATGCGGCAAGTGGACCCCGGTTTTTTCGAGAAACTGTCCACCCTGCAGGCCCCTGAATACCTGTGGATCGGCTGTTCCGACTCCCGCGTGCCGGCCAACGAGATCATCGGGCTGCTGCCTGGCGAAGTCTTTGTGCATCGCAACGTGGCCAATGTGGTCGTGCATACCGATCTCAACTGCCTGTCGGTGATCCAGTTCGCCGTTGAGGTGCTGAAGGTCAAGCACATCATGGTGGTGGGGCACTATGGTTGTGGTGGGGTGCGTGCGGCCCTGCAGCGGGAGCGGGTGGGTCTGGTGGACCTCTGGCTGCGCCATGTGCAGGATGTCCACGTCAAGCACCTGGACCGGGTGGATCTGTTGCCCCCCGAGTTCCGGCATGATCGGCTGTGCGAGCTGAATGCCCTGGAGCAGGTGGTCAATGTGTGCCAGACCATGGTGGTCCAGGATGCCTGGCTGCGGGGTCAGCCCCTGACCGTGCATGGCTGGGTGTATGGCCTCAAGGATGGCCTCATCCGCGACCTTGGCATCAATGTGGGCCGGCAGGAAGACCTCATGCCCCGTTACCTTGCAGCCCTGGAGGCCCTGGAGGCCTGACGCGGGGGCCGCGAGGCCCCCTTTTTTCACTTCAGAATGGAGGCGCCCATGGCGAATGCCCCGCGCAGCACGGCCCCGATCGACTTTTACTTCGACTTTTCTTCCCCTTACGGTTACCTGGCTGCAGAGCAGATCGATGGACTGGCCGCCCGTTATGAACGCAGCGTGCTCTGGCACCCCATCCTGCTGGGGGTCACCTTCAAGGCTACCGGCCAGGCGCCCCTGCCCAGCGTGCCGCTCAAGGGGGCCTATTCGCTCCATGATTTTGCCCGCTCGGCCCGTTTCCTTGGTCTGCCCTTTCAGCAGCCCAGTCAGTTTCCCATTCCCACCCAGCATGCGGCACGGGCCTTTCTGTGGCTCCATGACCGTAAGCCGGACCTGGCGAAGGCGTTCGCGCTGGCTGCCTACCGGGCCTATTTTGTCCGCGATGTAAACATTGCTGAACTGGGCGCGGTGCTGGATATTGCCGCAGGTCTGGGGGTGGACAGGGATGAGCTGTCCGCCGTGCTGGCGGGCACCGAGATCAAGAACCGGCTGATCGCCGAGGTGGACCTGGCCATGGCACGGGGGGTGTTCGGTTCGCCCTTCATCATCGTGGATGGAGAGTCTTTCTGGGGTGTCGACCGTTTTGCCCAGGTGGAACGCTGGCTGGCCGAGGGGCCCTTCTGAGGTCCGGAGCATGAAACGCGTTTGTGTGTTCTGCGGTTCCCGTCCGGGTGTCCGTCCCATCTATCGGGAGGCAGCCGAGGCCCTGGGCCGGCTGCTTGCCGAGCGGGGGATCGAGCTCGTCTATGGCGGCGGCAACGTGGGGCTGATGGGCGCGGTCGCCGATGCCTGTCTCGCGGCGGGGGGCAGGGTGGTGGGGGTCATTCCCCGCGCCCTGATGGAGTGGGAAGTCGGTCACGAAGGCCTGACCCGCCTCGAGGTGGTGGATTCCATGCACACCCGCAAGGCGCGCATGGCCGAGCTGGCAGAGGGGTTCATCGCCCTGCCTGGTGGTCTGGGGACCTTTGAGGAGTTGTTTGAGATCCTCACCTGGGCCCAGCTGGGTTTTCACCACAAGCCGGTGGGCCTGCTCAACGTGGAGGGCTATTACCAGCCCCTGATCCAGATGATGGATCGGGGGGTGTCCGATGGATTCATGAAGCCCGAGAACCGGGGTCTGCTGCTGGTGGAGGATAATCTTCACGCCCTGTTCCGCTCCATGGCTGCCTACCACCCTCCAGCAGTCAGCAAGCGCATCCACGACGAACGGCAGCTGTAGCCTTCTCCCCACCGATCCGGTCCGGGCCGCCTCCTGAACCTTGCCAGAGGCGCTCGGGTCTGAGATAACGTCGGACCATTCCGAGCCGCATGTCACGCAGCATTCGGCCATTTTGACCCCAGCGAGTTTCCCCATGAGCATTCCATCCCCCTGCATCAATGTGTGCCAGATGAACCAAGCCGCAGGTTACTGCGCCGGCTGCTTCCGGACCATTCCCGAGATCACCGAGTGGAGCCGCGCCACCGACACCCGCAAGCGCGCCATCCTGGCGGAAATCGGCAAGCGGCAGGCCGCAGCCGATCTGGCGCTGTTCGAGGACGATCCGCAGGATGCCTGCGTCAAGGACGCCTGAAGTCATGAGCCAGGACGCCAGCCCGTGCGTGGGTATTTGCGAGATCGATGAGGGCGGTTACTGCATCGGATGTGGCCGCAGCGCCGACGAGATTTTCGGCAACACCGACTCGGCCATTGCGGCCGCTGATGCGGTGACCGACGTGCTCAAGCCTCTGCCCGGCGAGCCGGTGCAGTCCTCCGATTGAAGCCCCGATGAGTCGCGTGGCCTTGCCCGCCGGCATTCAGGTGCTCGAGCGGGGCTGGCTGTCCGCCAACAACGTTGTCCTGACAGAAGGTGGCGGCGCGGTGGTGGTGGACAGCGGGCACTGCCACCATGCGGAGCAGACTGTGGACCTGCTCCGGGATGCGCTGGATGGCGCAACCCTGGATGAGGTGGTGTGCACCCACGGGCATGTGGATCACATGGGCGGCAATGCCCGGCTGCAGGCGGTCTTCGGCTGTCCGGTGGCGGTTCCCGAGGGCCTGTTCGAGCGCGTCAACCGCTGGGACGAGGAGGCGCTGCTGTTGCGGGCCACGGACCAGCAGGGCGATCGTTTCACGGCGGCACGGGCGGTCCGCGCCGGGGAGCGACGGGCGATGGGGGGGTACGAATGGGTGGCCTTGCCGGCCCCCGGGCATGATATGGATGCCCTGGTCTTCCACGCTCCGGATGCCCGGGTGCTCATTTCAGGAGACGCCCTGTGGCGGGATGGCTTCGGCATCCTGTTCGTGGAGCTTTATGGGGAAGGTGGCGGCATCGAGGCCACCCGGCAGACCCTGGAGGCCATTGCCCGCCTGCCGGTGGATCTGGTGATTCCTGGCCATGGCGCTCCCTTCGTGGAGGTGGATGAGGCGCTGGAGGCTGCCTTCGCCCGCCTGCGGGCCTTCGAGGAGGATGGCGCGCGGATTGCCCGCAATGGGATCCGGGCCCTGTTCGCCTTCCGCCTGATGGAGCAGCGCGCCTTTACCCTCGACGATCTGCCGGATTATCTGGACCGCGTGCCCATCTATCGGGAGGCCAACCGGCGTTTTCTGGGCTTGAGCCCGGATGCCCTGGCCAGCTGGCTGCAGGCGGACCTGGTACGGGCTGGGGTGGCCCGCCGGGAGGGCGACCTGCTTCACGCCACCTGAGGGCTCAGGTTTCTGTCCGGCGCCGGATCATCCGCACCGGGCTTTCCCCGGCGATGGCCCGTGCCCGCAATTGGCCGCATCCCCCATCCACGTCCTGGCCGGCCGAATTGCGCAGCTTGGTGAGCACCCCGCGGCGGTGCAACTGGCGGGCGATTTCGGCAGCCTTGTCCCAGCTTGGGCGACGGTAGGGCAGGTCGGGCACGGCGTTGTAGGGAATCATGTTCATGATCGCGTACTTGCCCTTGAGCAGGCGCACGATGCCGTCGAGTTCCTCGGGCGTGTCGTTGATGCCGTCCAGCAGGGTCCACTGGTACTGGATCGGGTAGCCGGTGGCGCGGGCGTAGGCCTCGCCCGCGGCGACGATTTCGTCAGGCGTCATGGGAGGCGCCTTGGGCAGCAGCTCGGCGCGCAGCTCCGCCCGGGTGGTGTGCAGGGACAGGGCCAGGGCTGGCTTGACCGGGCCCTCGGGCAGGCGCTCGAACACCCGTGGGTCGCCCACCGTCGAGAACACCAGGTTCTTGTGGCCGATGCCCCCCTCGGTTCCCAGCAGCTGGATCGCCTCAAGTACGTTGTCCAGATTGTGGGCAGGCTCTCCCATACCCATGAAGACCACCTTCTTCACCGGGCGGCGGGCCCGGGCGAGGACCACCTGGGCGACGATCTCGGCGCTGCCCACCTGCCGCAGGAGTCCATCCCGGCCCGTCATGCAGAACCTGCAGCCCACTGCGCAGCCCACCTGGCTGGAGACGCAGAGGCCGTCCCGGGGCAGCAGCACGCTCTCCACGGTCTGTCGGTCGGCCAGCTGGACCAGCAAGCGCGCCGAACCGTCTTCCCCCGGATGTTCCGAGCGCACCCGGGCGAGGCTGGCCAGCTCTGTGGTCAGCGCGGGCAGGGCGTCCAGAACTGTCTGGGGCAGGGCGGGGCCGCGCCGGGTGGGGCCGGCGTCGAGGGGCTGGGCGTGGGTCCACGCCCGCATCATCCGCTGGATGTGCACGGGTTTGGCGCCGAGACCGGCCAGACGCTGATGGAGGTGTTCGATGCGCATGAGGAGGCGAATGATAGGCTTTTTTGACCAGGTTTAGCGCAGGGCGCGTGGCCATCAGTCTTCAGATGAAGCAGGGCCTGCCGTTAAAACCGCACCATGCCGTTCCGTCTCCGAATAAGCCATCCCGGCTTCCTGCTCCTTGTGACCCTGGCGATCGCCCTGTTGCTGGGGTACGTGCTCGGCACGGCGCGCCAGGACCTCCATCGCCAGGCCGAGCGGGATGCGCGAAACATCACCGGCATCCTCGAAGCGCGGATGGACGCCAGTCTGCGCCGGGTTCAGGCCAGCCTGGAAGAGCTCGCCAGTGAGCTGCCGCTCAGCGCCCTGGCTCCAGATGCCCCGCCCGCGCTGCGGGAGCGCATCCGCCAGCAACTGGCCCGGCGTGCGAGGCACTTTCCCGAGATCAGCGGTTTCCGACTGGTGGATGCGGCAGGCCGTCTGCGCCATGCATCAGAAATGGAGGCGCCGGATATCAGCCTGCAGGGTCGGGATTACTATGAAGTCCTCCGGAGGGATCCAGCCCTCGAACTCTTTTTCTCCGAGGTGGTGATCGGTCGCATCCATGGTCATCCCCAGTTTTACGTGGTGAAGCCGATCCGGAACGCGGATGGGAGTCTGGCTGGTCTGGTCGTGGCAGCCTTCGACCTGAACTATGTCAGAAGCTTGTTTGACGCGGTGGACCTGGGGCCCAATGGGGTCATCACCTTCCGCCGCTCCGATGATGGCCGCCTGGTCTTGCGGCGCCCCGAGCAGTCGGGAACGGTGAACAAGGGGCTCCGCAACAACCCGATGCACATGCGCATCGAGGCGGGGGCACTGGCCGGGACCATCCGCTACCAGGCGACCCTGGATGGCATCGAACGGATCTACGCCTATCAGCGGGTGGGGAACTATCCCTTTTACGTGGCCACCGGCATTGCCACCCGTGATTACCTGGCCCAGTGGTATCGGAGGGTGCTCGGTGCGGTGTCCGGGGCGGCGGCCTGTGTGCTGGCCCTGACCATCCTGCTGGCGCGTCTGCGTCGTTCGGAGATCCGGGTGCGGCAGGCTGCAGTGGATCTTCAGGACAGCGAGGATCGTTTCCAACTGCTCCTCAATTCGGTGGGGGAGGGGATCTGTGGCATCGATCAGACCGGACATCACCTGTTTTCCAATCCGGCGGCCCGGGCTATCCTCGGCTACACCGATCCCCGGGCCCTGGAGGGGCGTGACATCGTCGCCTGCGTCCAGACCCACGATGCGGAAGGCCAGCCCCTCCCCGCGGAGCTGTCTCCGATCCGCCACGCGCTGGCCGGGGGAACGTCTGCCCACAGTGCCGACGAGGTCTTCACACGGTCCGATGGCAGCCGTTTTCCGGTTCAGTACGATGTCTATCCCCTGGTCCGGGAAGGCCGCGAGGATGGCGGGGCCGTGCTGTTGTTTTCGGATATCACCGAGCGCCGGCGCAACGAGGAGCGCATCGAATTCCTGGCCCACCACGATCCCCTGACATCCCTGCCCAACCGCCTTCTGGCCGAGGACCGTTTCGAGCAGGCCCGGGCCTATGCCGATCGTGCCGCCACGTACGTGGCCTTGCTGTTCCTGGATCTGGACGGTTTCAAGACCGTCAACGATTCGCTCGGTCATGACGTGGGTGACGAGATGCTCAAGGCGCTCGCCCAGCGTCTGCGCCGGCAGTTGCGGGAGAGTGACACCGTGTGCCGGCTGGGAGGGGACGAATTCCTGTTGATCCTGTCCGGCCTTCAGGACCTCCCGGTGCTGGTTCAGCGTCTTGGCCGCCTGCTCGCCTGCGTGGCCGCGCCAGTGGAGCTGTCCGAGCACCGTCTGAGCACCTCCGTATCCATCGGAGTGGCGCTTTACCCCAGTGATGGCCGTGACTTCACCATTCTGATGAAAAAGGCCGACATGGCCATGTACCACGCCAAGGACGCTGGCCGTAACACCTACAGGATGTTCGATGAGGCGATGGACCAGCAGGTCCAGGAGTCGATGCTCCTGCGTGCCAATTTCGACCGTGCCCTGAGCCAGGGCGAGTTCGTGCTGCATTTTCAGCCCCTGATCGAACTGGTTTCGGGGGCGGTGGTGGGGGCGGAGGCTCTGGTGCGCTGGCAGGACCCCGAACGGGGGCTGATCCCGCCGGCTCAGTTCATCCCGGTGGCGGAGAGCAGTGGCCTGATCGTGCCCCTGGGCGAGTGGGTGCTGGAGGAGGCGTGCCGCCGGGCTGTCGAATGGAATGAAGGGCATGGGCGTGAGCAGATGGTGGCGGTCAACATCTCGGCCATCCAGTTCAAGCGGGGCAACCTGGCCGAGACCGTTGCCCGGATCCTGGGGGTCACGGGCCTCCCACCCCATTTGCTGGAAATCGAGCTCACCGAGAGCACCCTGCTCCACCACACGGATCAGGTCATGGCGACCTTGCGTGTCCTGCGGGACATGGGGGTGCGCCTGTCCATCGACGATTTTGGCACCGGCTATTCCAGCCTGGCCTACCTCAAGCGGCTGGCCGTGAACAAGCTGAAGATCGACCAGTCCTTCGTTCGGGATCTCACCCGTGACCCGGAGGATCTGGCCATCGTCCGTGCCATCATCGAGATGGCGCACAGCCTCAATCTGGTGACCCTGGCGGAAGGCGTCGAGGATGAGGGCGTGCTGGAAGTGCTGCGTCGCTTCGGTTGTGATGAAGTCCAGGGCTATCATTTCGCCCGTCCCCTGCCGCTGAGCGATTTCCGCGCTTACCTGGCCAAGCAATCCATTTGAAGAGAGGTTCCCATTTCTGTTTGTCTCATGCCAGCCCTGCGCTGGCGCGCAAGCCTTGCCCTTGCCCTCCTCCTCGGAGTCGCCACGCCCCTGCTGGCGCAGGAGGCCGTCTGGTTTGCCGGGGAGCGTCCGGCGCCGGTTGCTCGCCAGGCCGTTGAAATCCTGCGGGCAGCCCCTGCAGATGGCCTTGATCCGGCCGATTACGGTGCCGATGCCCTGACTCAGGCGGTAGGACGCGCCGCCGATGGCGCCGTCCTTGATCCTGCCGCCCGGACCCGTCTGGCGACGGACCTGGAGAGTGCCGTGCGTCGCTATCTGACGGATCTTCATTTCGGACGGGTGGATCCCCGGCGCATCCATACCGGCTTCGACCAGCGTCCTCCGGCGGCCTTTGACGCCGCTTCCGCCCTGCAGGAGGCCGTGGCCCGGGGCCGCCTGGAAGAGGCCGTGGTCCAGGCTCGTCCGGCCCTGCCCCTGTATGCCGGCCTGAGACGGGCGCTCGCCCACTACCGGGAGCTGGCGGACCCCTGGGTGAGCCGGGAATGGCAGACCCCCTTGCCACCGATCCCCTCCCGCAAGCTCGAGCCCGGAGGGAGCTGGAGCGGTCTGCCCGCCCTGGCCCGCCGGCTGGTGGTGCTCGGAGACCTGAGTCCGGATGCGAAGGTACCGCCGCTCTATCAGGGGGGGCTGCTGGAAGCCGTCAAGGCGTTCCAGGTACGCCATGGCCTCAATCCGGACGGAGTGATCGGGCGGGGCACCCTGCAGCAGCTGGAGGTCTCTCCCCGCGCCCGCATCCGCCAGATCGAGCTGAATCTGGAGCGCCTGCGCTGGACCCCGCTGGTCAAGGGGCGCCGGATGATCGTGGTCAATGTGCCCGAATTCGCCTTGTGGGCCTATGAGGTGCGGGAGGGGCGGCTGGACCTGCAACTGCGCATGAAGGTCATCGTCGGCAAGGCTCTGGACACCCGTACTCCCCTGTTTTCCGAGGACATGCGCTTCATCGAGTTCAGCCCCTACTGGAATGTGCCTCCCTCCATCGCCCGGGGGGAGGTGGTTCCCAAGCTCCAGCAGGATCCGGCTTACCTGGCGCGCCAGGGCTTCGAGTTCGTGCCCACCAGCGGAGGGGCCGCCCATACCGCGGTGACTCCGGAAGCCCTGGAGGCGGTGCTTCGGGGGCAACTGCGCATCCGCCAGCGCCCGGGGCCCAGGAACGCCCTGGGGGACATCAAGTTCGTGTTTCCCAACCATGAGGCCATCTATCTCCACCACACGCCTTCGGTGGGCCTGTTCCAGCGGGACCGGCGGGATTTCAGTCATGGCTGCATCCGGGTCGAGGACCCTGTGACCTTAGCCCGCTATGTGCTGCGGGATCAGCCCGAGTGGGATGAAGCCCGCATTCGCGGGACGATGGGTGCCGGAACCTCCCGCACGATCCGCTTGAAAACCCCGATCCCGGTGGTGATTGCCTACGCCACGGCGATGGCCACCAGCGAGGGCAAGGTCCGCTTCTTCACAGATATCTATGGTCATGACGGCATCCTGGATGCCGCTCTCCGGCAGCGTCGTCGCAGCCTGCCCGCTGCTCTGTAAAACAGGCGCTCGGGGTCACCCGGTTCCGTCACCGACCCATCACCTGAACGTCACAGCCCTGCAGCATGGGACCGCAACACTGGCGGCATGGAACCCGCTGCCCTTGTCTGTCAGGAACTCGCGAGCCACCACTCCGCCCTACGGGTGGCGGTGGTGACGGAAACCTATCCCCCCGAGATCAACGGCGTAGCCATGAGTACCGGCCGCATCGTGGATGGGCTGGTGGCGGCCGGCCATCGGGTGGACCTGATCCGCCCGCGCCAGGCCAGGGAGGGAGGGCTGGTGAGGGGATCGGAAGAGGAGGGGGTCGAGGAGATGCTTGCCCGGGGGATCCCCCTGCCCCGCTATGCCAACCTCCAGCTCGGCCTGCCGGCCCGCAAGCTGTTGCTCCGGCGCTGGTCCCGCCAGCGTCCGGACGTGGTCCAGGTGGTGACCGAGGGGCCTCTGGGCTGGTCGGCCCTGAGTGCGGCCCGGAAGCTGGGTCTGCCGGTGATCAGCGAGTTTCATACCAATTTCCACCGTTATAGCGGCCACTATGGTGTGGGCTGGCTGAAGCGGCCGATTGCCGCCTACCTGCGCAAGTTCCACAACCGGGCTGACCTGACCCTGGTGCCGACAAACGCCCTGGCGGCCGAGCTGCGCAGGCACGGCATTCCGCGGGTGGATGTGGTGTCCAGGGGCGTGGATACCACCCTTTTCGACCCCGCCCGGCGCAGCGACAGCCTGCGCTGCCAGTGGGGCCTGGGCCCCGACGATCTGGCCGTCGTGCACGTGGGACGCATCGCTCCGGAAAAGAATCTGGCCCTGCTGGAGCAGGCGTTCGCGGCGATCCAGGACCGGCAGCCCCGGGCCAGGCTGGTGATGGTGGGTAGCGGCCCGGCGCTGGAGGGGCTGCGGACCCGCCAGCCGGCAGCCCTATTCGCGGGTCCCCGCAGTGGCACCGACCTGGCGGAGCACTATGCCAGCGCAGACCTTTTCCTGTTTCCGAGCCTGACCGAAACCTACGGCAACGTGGTGGCCGAGGCCCTGGCCAGCGGCCTGCCGGTGGTGGCTTACCGGGACGCAGCTGCGCTGGAGCTGATCACTCATCAGGTGCAGGGCTGGCTGGCCGAGCCCGGCGACGAGGCGGCCTTTGTGGCCGGGGCGGTCACCCTCGCCGATGCCCCTGCGCTACGCGCCTGCCAGAGCCTGGCGGCCCGGGAGCGGGTGGCTGAGCTGGCCTGGCACTCGGTTGTCGAACATCTGGTGAGCGTCCAGCGCCAGGTCATCCTGTCGTCCCCCCTGTCTGTCCGGAGGTGATCCCGTGTTCATGTTGCCCGGACGTCTGCAAATTCTCGATGAGCGCCTGGTGGTGCACTCCAACCGGCTGTCCCGTCATCGGGGGCTGCGGGATTTCATGCGTGCGGTGAGCCGGCTGGGGGATGGGATTGCCTGGTATCTTCTGACAGCCTGCCTGCTGGCCCTCTTCGGCCGGGCGGCCCTTCCAGCATTCGGGCACATGGTGCTGGCCGGGGTGGGTGGAGTGGTTGTATACAAATTCCTCAAGGCCCGTACCCTGCGCCCGCGTCCCTTTGAAGTGGTCAGTGATGTGGTGTGTACGGGCTGTCCCCTGGACCGCTTCAGTTTCCCTTCTGGCCACACCCTGCATGCAGTCAGCTTTTCCCTGATTCTGGCATCCCACTTTCCTGCCCTGGGACCTGCGGTGTTCAGCTTTGCGCTGCTGGTCGCGGCGTCACGGCCGGTGCTGGGGCTGCATTACCCCAGCGATGTGCTGGCTGGGGGAGGCATTGGTGCCATGCTGGCTGCCCTGGTGCTGCTGCTTCCCCTGTAATTCCCGGTCCTGGCAGGCTTAAGGCTTCTGCAGGAAGAGATCCTCAGGCAGGGGCAGGCAGGTCCGCAGCGACCGCCGGGGCATACCCTCCAGCTGGGTCCGTGCGTCGCGGGGCTCCACTTCTGCGGCCCAGCCCGGCAATTCCCCCTCCAGCAGACGGCCCAGTTGACCCAGGCGCCGGGCAGTGTGGCTGAGGTAGAGGTTGAAGCGTCGCTGCACGCGCCGATCCACCAGTCGCGCCAGATGATAAAGGCCGCCATGAACACGGCTGCGCCGCAGCAGGCGCTCGCCGGCGGCCAGGGTTGAAAGGGCCTGCCCGGCCTTGTCCGCCGGGCACTCGAAGGCCCGGGACAGCAAACTCTCCAGCACTTTCTGTTCTGCTGTCAGCAGGTCCGCCGGGCGACAGAAGAGCTGGTGCGCCACATGCCGGTCCATGGCCCATTCCACCGCCACGTGGGTGGTGATCTCCGACTCGAACCACAGGTGTTCGTGGGCCGGTACGAAGTGGTTGTGAGCAATGATGTCCGCCATCAGATGGCTGGCGTAACCCAGCACGGCCGCCTGTTCAGCCTCCCCCCGGGCGGTATCCATCAGGACATGCAGGCGGGGCCAGTGGTGACTGCTGGCCAGGGGCAAGGCTTCCGTGCCGCGGGCGGTCAGGGCTACATCGGGCAGACAGGCTCCGGCCATGACGAGGCGCGGCTGCCGCCGGGCCAGGCGGGCGAGGGCCGGATCGGCCAGGGGAATTGCCCACAGCAGCAACTGGGCAAAATACACATGGGTGTACAGGCCCCAGGCCAGCGCATCAGCGCTGGTCAGCAGAAGGGGGGGTAGCCACAGCAGGAGGGGGAGTCGGCGCATGGCCCCACTCTGCCCACCAGGCGTGACAGGTACATGGCGCCCGGGTTGCAGCCGAATGATGGGCCGGTAAGGTTTCCGGAGAAGACCGTCCCCCGCGCGCCGGCCCCATTCCAGATGGGGCTACAATGCAGCGGCCCATTTTCCCGTCAATGCCTGCCGCGTGCCCATGAGCTCCGTGTCCTCTTTCGTCTCCCTTCCCAGGGGGAGAGCCTCGCGCTGGTCGGTCGGCAGGTGGATCCTGGTGGTCTTGTTGCTGATCAATGGCGGGGCATTCCTGCTGGGGGGGATGCGTCTTTGGGAAGGGCACCGGAAGGCGGGCGAGCAGGCGGAGCAGACCACTCGTGGCCTGGTCCAGGTGCTGAACCAGAGTCTGGTCAACACGGCCCGCAGCATTGACCTGACCCTTCACGCGGTGGTCGGGGACGTGGAGGCCGCCCTCAAGGCCGGGCATCTCCGGGATGAAGAGCTGCGGGCGACGCTCGGGCGCTTCAAGTCCTGGCTGCCGGAGGCGGAAGCCATCCGGGTTTTCGACGAGCGAGGGCGCCCCCGCTGGGTATCCGAGGGCAGCAAGGTGGCGGCCCTGGACATCAGCGATCGGGCGTATTTCTCTTCCCTGCGGGATCAGCCGGATCCGGGTATGGTGGTGTCGATGCCCCTGCAGGGGCGGATCACCGGCAACTGGGCGGTGGTCTTTGCCCGTCGCATCACTCACCCGGACGGACGTTTCGCGGGCATTGCCACCGCGGTGGTTCCCGTGGACCGCCTCCAGGAGATACTGGCGTCCGTCAGCCTGGGTCACAGCGGCATCGTGGCGCTGCGTCACGCAAGCCGGGCGCTGGTGGCGATGCACCCACGTCTCGAGACGCCGGCTGCTCAGGTGGGTAGTCAGGACATCACTCCCCAGCTGAGGGCGATCCTCGACTCGGGGCAGACTTTTGCCACCTATCATGTTTCCCGCATGCAGGACGGGCTGGAGCGGATCAACACGGTACGTCGGGTGAACGGCCTGCCCTTCCTGCTGGTCGTTGGCATGGCCAGCAGCGATTACCTGCAGGTCTGGCGCAGCGAGCGGGATCAGACGGTAGCCCTGCTGGGTCTCTTCGTCCTGGTCACCAGCCTGGCGGGTCTCGCGCTCGGGCGTACCTATGGCCGCCTGCAGGAGCACGCGGGGCGTCTCGGAGAGGCACTGGCAGCCCTCCACGACCGGGACCGGGTACTGGCCGCCACTGAGCAGATCAGTCAGCTGGGCACTTATTCCATCGACCCCCTGACCGGCCAGGGGGACGGGGCGCCCCAGACCCTGCGCATCTTCGGGTTGGACCCGGACCATCCGGATAAGCTGGTGGCCTGGCTGCAGGGCATTCATCCGGAAGACAAGGCGCTGATCACGGAGGCCTTCATGGAGGGCACGATGGTGCGGGGGGAAGCCTTCGATGCGGCCTACCGGTATGTACGTCCGGATGGGGAGCTGCGCTGGATCCACGGCATGGCCACGGCGGAGACCGACGGAGCCGGGCGGGCGCTGCGGGTGCATGGGGTGGTGCAGGACATCACCGAGCGGCGGCAGGCGGATGCGGCCCTGAAGGAGGCCCTGGACAACTACCAGCGGCTGGTGACAGGTATTCCGGTAGGGATCTTCAAGTTCGTTGAGGCGCCGGGCGGCCCCGGGCGCTACGCTTATGTCAGTCCGAGGATGGCCGAGCAGGTGGGGCTCCAGGTAAACGAAGTGCTGGCCAACCCCGGTCAGGTGATCCGGCGCATTCACCCCGATGACCGCCGCTCGTTTTTTGATGCTCTGGCCCTGTCCCGGCAGGCGCTCGAGCCCTTGCGCTGGGAGGGACGCATCCTTCTCGATGGGGTCGCGCGCTGGTTGTCGGTGCAGGCGGTTCCCCGTCACCAGGTCGATGGCAGCCTGCTGTGGGAAGGGGTGCAGGTGGACACTACCGCCCGGGCGGAGGCGGAGACCCTGCTGCGTGAAAGTGAAGCCCGCTACCGTCTGCTGCTGCAGCACCTGCCGGTGGGCATCCTGCACTACGGGCAGGATCTGAAGGTCCGCTACTGCAACACCCGCTTTGCCCAGATCATGGGTGTTCCCCTTGAGTACATGCTGAACCTGGATTGCGGCAGGCTGAAGGACGACCGGGTGCTGCCCGCCTTGCGGGAAGCGCTCGCGGGGCAGGTGGGGCGCTACGAAGGCCCTTATCAGACCAGCTATGCGGACAAGCGGCTGAGCATCGGGATGAACTGCCTCCCCCTGCGTCTGGCCGATGGTTCCGTGGTGGGGGGCATGGCCCTGGTTGAAGACATCACCGAGCGGGTCCGTCAGGACGAGGAGCTGACCCGCTACCGGGATGGTCTCGAGGAACTGGTTGCTGCCCGTACGGCCGATCTGGTGGCGGCCAGGGCAGAGGCCGAGCGGCTGGCCCGGGTCAAGAGCGAGTTTCTGGCCAACATGAGCCATGAGATCCGTACGCCTCTCAATGGTGTCCTCGGTCTGGCCCACATCGGCCTGCGAGACAGTCAGGGACGGACCCGGGAAACCTTTGCCCGCATCATCACCTCAGGGCAACTGCTGCTCGGGATCATCAACGACATCCTGGATTATTCGAAGATCGAGGCGGGCAAGCTGCGTATTGAGGCCATTCCCGTTTCCCTCGGCAAGCTGGTCAGTGAAACCCTTGATCTGATGCAGGAGCGGGCCGTGGCCAAGGGCTTGCGCCTGCAGTTCCAGAAGGAAACACCCCTGCCTGCGGCCTGTCTTGCGGATCCACTGCGGGTTGGCCAGGTGCTGATCAACCTGCTGTCCAATGCGCTCAAGTTCACCGAGAAGGGCGATGTTTCCTTGAGTGTCGCCCACGATGGGGAGGCGCTGGTGTTCCGCGTCCGGGATACCGGTATCGGCATGACGGAAGAGGAACTGGCCACGGTCTTCAGGCCCTTCGAGCAGGCCGACAACTCCACTACCCGCCGTTTCGGCGGCACCGGGCTGGGCCTGACCATCACCCGTCGTCTGGTGGACCTGATGGGCGGGCGGCTCACGGTTGCGAGTTGCAGCGGTGCCGGCAGCTGTTTCGAGGTCTCCCTGCCTTGCCCGGCGGTCGCTGATCCGTTCGACGCCGAAGCGGAACTCCGTCGTGAGCAGGAGGGCGTGGACACGGCCCCGCGGCTGGCGGGTCTGCGGGTACTGGTCGCGGAAGATAATGAGGTCAATCAGCTGGTCATCGAGGAGATGCTGAGCGGGGAGGGGGCCCAGGTCACGCTCTGCAGCAATGGCCAGGAAGCGGTCGAATGCCTGCAGAGCGTGGGGGCAGAGGTCTTTGATGTCGTATTGATGGACGTACAGATGCCCGTGATGGACGGGCTGGAGGCGACTCGGCAGATCCGCGCACTGGCGCCCACCCTGCCGGTGATCGGACAGACGGCTCATGCCTTCGAAGAGGAAAAGGGCCGCTGCCGTGCGGCGGGCATGGTGGCCCATCTGGCCAAGCCCCTCGATCCGGACCTGCTGGTCCAGACCGTGCGACAGCACTGGCACGCCAGGCGGGGGGGCGTCTGAAATCCGGATTGCTCTCCCCTTGCCGGTCGCCCTGGTGTGCCTACCTCCAGGCAGCGCTCGCCGTGGTCTCCATCGCCGTGCTCGGTGCCCTGTTGCTGGATCGTCTGGACCTGGCCAACGTGGCCATGCTGTTTCCCCTGGGGGTCCTGTTTGCGGCGATCCGGCTGGGCAGGGGGCCGGCGGTGCTGGCGGCCTTCCTGTCGGTGGGGCTGCTCGATTTCTTTTTCGTGCACCCCCAATGGACCTTCCAGGTGTCCGATCTTCAGTATCTGGTGACGTTTGCCGTCCTGCTGGCCGTGGCATTGATCAGCGCCGAGCTGGCCGATCGCCTGCGCCGGGAGCGGGATGCCGCCGAGGCGCGGGGAGAGGAGGCTGCCCGGGCCCGCTTGGCCGTGGAGTCGGAGCGTCAGCGCAACACCCTGCTGGCGTCCCTCTCCCACGATCTGCGAACCCCCCTGTCGGCCCTGGCCGGTCTGGCGGAGTCCCTGCCTCTGGCGGGTCCACCCTTGCCGCCGGTTCAGGCTGCCCTGGCGGAGGCCATCCGTCGCGAAGCCCTGCGGACCTACCGGCTGGCGCGGGATCTCGTCGACCTGGCGCGGCTGCAGTCGGAGGGCTTGCAGCTGGCCCGGGCGTGGTTGCCGGTGGACGAACTGGTGGGGGCTGCGCTGGAGAGCCGGCGCCTCCCGCTGGCGGCTTATCGGGTGGTGACCGACATGGCGGTCGAGCTGCCCTTGCTGGAGGTGGATCCGGTGCTGCTGGAGCGGGTCTTAGGCAACCTGCTCGATAACGCCATCGCCCACACGCCAGCGGGCGGCACGATCCTGATCCAGGCGGCCTGTCTGGAAGCAGGTCAGCTGGCCCTGAGCGTCTGCGATACCGGTTGCGGTCTTCCGCCGGGGCGGGAGCAGGCGATTTTCGAGCGCTTTGTCCGCGTTCCTGGGGAGAGTTGCGGAGGCGCTGCCAGTGCCGATGCGGGCAGCGGGTTGGGGCTGGCGATCGTTCGTCTCATCGTCGAGGCCCACGGTGGCAAGGTGGCGGCCTTCAACCAGCCCACGGGAGGGGCCTGCTTCCGACTGTTGCTGCCGGTGGGCGAACAGCCCACACCTCCGCCCGCCGAATGGATGGACTCCGGATCATGAAAACCCCCCTGCGCCCTGCGCCGTCCGTTCTGCTTGTCGAAGATGATGCCGGTATCCGTCAATCCATCCGGGCCGCCCTGATGTCGGAGGGGTGCCAGGTCATTGAGGCACCCAGTCTGGCCCGTGGCCGCATCGACCTGTCCGGCCGCAGCCCCGATCTGTTGGTCCTTGACCTGGGCCTGCCCGATGGGGACGGACTGGCCCTGCTGACCGAACTGCGGCTGTGGAGCCCCATGCCGGTGCTGGTGCTGTCGGCCCGGGGGGATGAAGCGGACAAGGTCCGGGCGCTTGATGCCGGAGCGGACGATTACATGAGCAAGCCCTTTGGTGTGGCCGAGCTCCTGGCCCGGATCCGTGCCCTGCTCCGGCGCAGCCTGCGCGGTGGGGACAGGCCTGGCCTCCAGACCTTTGGCGGGGTGGTGGTGGATCAGGATCTGCGTCAGGTCCGCCGCAACGGCGAGCCGGTGCACCTGACGCCCATCGAGTACAAGCTGCTGTGCCTGCTCCTCAACGGTGGCGGGCGGGTGCTGACCCATCGCCAGCTGCTGGCCGGTGTGTGGGGGCCGAACCATGTGGAGCACGGCCACTACCTGCGGGTTTACATGGCCGGCCTGCGTCGCAAGCTGGAGGCGGATCCGGCCCAGCCCCGTCACATCCTCACCGAGTCGGGGGTGGGTTACCGCCTGCGGCCGCAGGCGGAATAGCCGGAGCTCAGATCACCAGCTGGGTGCCCAGCTCCACCACCCGGTTGTTGGGGATCCGGAAAAAGTCGGTGGCGCTCGTGGCGTTCTTGGACAGGAAGGCAAACAGGCGCGCCCGCCAGCTGGCGATGCGCAGCCGGTTCATGCGTGGGATCACCGTCTCTCTGGAGACGTAGAAGCTGGTGTCCATCATGTCGAAGCTTTCCCCGAAGCGGCTGCAGTGCTTGAGGGCGTTGGGTACATCCGGGTCTTCCATGAAACCATAGCGCAGCACGATGCGCATGAAGCCGGGCTTCAGGTGATGCAGGTAGATCCGGTCCACTTCGCTCACGTAGGGGGTGTCGGTGGTCTGCACGGTGATCAGTACCACCCGCTCATGGATGACCTGGTTGTGCTTGAGGTTGTGGAGCAGGGCGGCAGGGACCCCTTCCTTGGTGCTGGTCATGAAGATCGCCGTTCCCCGGACCCGGTGCACACCGTCAATCATCTGGATGAAATCGTTCATCGACAGGCTGTGGCGGGCCATTTCCTCCATCACCAGGCGGCGGCCATGGCGCCAGGTGGTCAGGACCGTGAAGGCGATCATGCCGATGGCGATGGGAAACCAGCCCCCTTGCGGAATCTTGATGGCGTTCGCCGAGAAGAAGGCCAGGTCCACCAGCAACAGGCTGCCCGCCACCAGGGTCACCAGCAGCGGGTGCCAGCGCCACAGCAGGGACATCACGAAGGCGATCAGGATGGTGTCGATCAGCATGGTGGCCGTTACCGCAATGCCATAGGCCGCGGCCAGATTGGATGAGTTCTGAAAGCCCATGACCAGCGCCACCACCGCCAGGTACAGGGTCCAGTTGGTGAAGGGAACGTAGATTTGTCCCCGCTCGTGACCGGAGGTATGGATGATCAGCATCCGGGGCAGCAGGCCCATCTGTACCGACTGGCGGGCGACCGAGAACGCACCGGAAATGACCGCCTGGGAGGCGATCACGGTCGCCAGGGTAGCCAGCACCAGCAGGGGGATCAGCGCCCAGGAAGGTCCCAGGTGAAAGAAGGGGTTCTCGATGGCGGCCGGGTCGTAGAGGAGCAGGGCGCCCTGACCGAAGTAGTTGAGCACCAGGGCGGGCATCACGAAGCCGAACCAGGCGAGGCGGATCGGGCGGGCACCGAAGTGGCCCATGTCGGTATACAGGGCTTCACCACCGGTCACCGCCAGTACTACCGCCCCCAGAGCCAGAAAGGCCAGGCGGGTGTGATCGCGGATGAAACCCAGGGCGTAAGCGGGATTGAGCGCGGTCAATACCTCCGGGTGACGGCTGATTTCTAATACCCCAAGTACCCCCAGTACCCCGAACCAGCCCACCATGATGGGCCCGAAGTAAAGGCCCATGGCGCCTGTGCCCCGGTGCTGGATGGCAAACAGGGCGGTGAGGATGAGCAGGGTGATGGGAACCACATAATTGGCTGCCGCCGGAGCCACGAGGGTGATGCCCTCCACTGCAGACAGGACCGAGATCGCCGGGGTGATCATGCTGTCCCCGAAGAACAGGGCCGCAGCGAAGATTCCGAGCATGGACGCCACCCAGGACAGGCGCCGACTGCGGGCCCGCTCCACCACCAGCGACTGCAGGGCCAGGGAGCCGCCCTCCCCGTGGTTGTCGGCCCGCATGATGATCAGGACGTACTTGAGGGTGACCAGGGACATGATGGCCCAGAACACCAGGGACAGGATCCCGAGGACGTTGTCCGGCGTGACCGGGATCGGATGATGGCCGTTGAAGATTTCCTTCAGGGCGTACAGGGGGCTCGTGCCGATATCGCCAAAGACAACGCCGATGGCGCCCATCGTGAGGCCCGGCAAGGCTTTGCGGGAACTCATGTGCTCAGCTCAGCGGGACGGAAAGGCTGCGGATGCTAGGCCCGACCGTGTAAAGATGGCGTAAATATTTTGCGGTGCAGCAGCCGTTGCCGCAGGGTGAAACAGGCCAGGACAGTCCGGCTTGAGTTTTGATAGGTTTTTGCGATCGGATGTATGCAAGCAATGAATTAGACCAATCGCTGGCGTTTTTTTAAACTTCATTCCGTCTTCTCTCAACAATCCACCTCAAGCCCAGGAGAACTGCACATGGCAATCATCAACAGCACGGTCAAACCCTTCAAGGCCACTGCCTACCACAACGGCAAGTTCGTTCCCGTCAGCGATGCCGACCTGCAGGGCAAGTGGTCCGTCTTCTTCTTCTACCCCGCTGATTTCACCTTCGTCTGTCCTACCGAGCTGGGCGACATGGCGGATCTTTACCCTGAGTTCCAGAAGCTGGGCGTCGAAGTGTACTCCGTCTCCACCGACACCCACTTCACCCACAAGGCCTGGCACGATGCTTCCGACACCATCAAGAAGATCAACTACCCGATGATCGGCGACCCGACCGGTGCCATCACCCGTGGTTTTGATGTGATGATCGAGGAAGAAGGTCTGGCTTTGCGCGGCAGCTTTGTGATCAGCCCGGAAGGCCAGATCAAGGTCGCCGAGATCCATGATCTTGGCATCGGGCGTGACGCCGCCGAGCTGCTGCGCAAGGTCAAGGCAGCCCAGTACATTGCCGCCCACCCGGGTGAAGTCTGTCCCGCCAAGTGGCAGGAAGGTGCTGAAACCCTGAAGCCCTCCCTCGACTTGGTCGGCAAAATCTGAGCGGTCGCGCAAGCACCCTCCACGGGCGGTTCGCCGCCCGGCTGGATTCCAGCGTCAAGCCCTGCCCTCTCCGGCGGGCTTCGCGATGGGATTCTCCCCACCGGACTCACGCCTCTTACAGGAAAGGACATCACCATGCTCGATGCCAACATCAAGACCCAACTCAAGGCCTACCTCGAGAAGCTGCAGCGCCCGATCGAGCTGGTGGCCTCCCTCGACGACAGTGCCAAGGGCCAGGAAATGCGCAGCCTGCTCAGCGACATCGCCGAGCTCTCCCCCAAGGTGGCCCTGCGCCAGAACGGCACCCATTCCCTGCGTCCGTCCTTCGGCGTCGCCGAGCCGGGCGAGACTCCGCGCATCCACTTTGCCGGCCTGCCCATGGGCCACGAATTCACCTCGCTGATCCTGGCCTTGCTCCAGACCGGCGGTCATCCGCCCAAGGTGGATCAGGCCGTGATCGACCAGATCAAGGCCCTGCCGGGCACGTTCCACTTCGAGACCTTCATCTCCCTGTCCTGCCACAACTGTCCGGACGTGGTGCAGGCCCTCAACCTGATGGCCGTGCTCAACCCCGGCGTGACCAGCACCATGATCGACGGGGCCCTGTTTCAGGACCTGGTTAACGAACGCAAGATCATGGCCGTACCCACGGTATTCCTCAACGGCGAAACCTTCGGCCAAGGCCGCATGACTGTCGAAGAGATCGTCGCCAAGCTCGACACCGGCGCTTCCGCCCGGGCCGCCGAGGAGATCGCCAAGAAGGATGCCTTCGACGTACTGGTGGTCGGCGGTGGCCCCGCCGGCGCGGCGGCAGCGGTCTATGCCGCCCGCAAGGGCATCCGCACGGGGGTGGTGGCCGAGCGTTTCGGCGGCCAGGTGATGGACACCCTGGGCATCGAAAACTTCATCTCGGTGAAGGAAACCGAAGGGCCCAAGCTGGTTGCTGCCCTGGAGCAGCACGTCAAGCAGTACGAGGTGGATGTGATGAACCTTCAGCGCGCAGCCAAGCTGACCCCGGGCGAGCTGATCGAGATTCAGCTGGAAAATGGCGCAACGCTCCGGAGCAAGACGGTGATCCTGTCTACCGGTGCCCGTTGGCGCGAGATGAACGTGCCTGGCGAGCAGGAGTACAAGGCCAAGGGCGTATGCTTCTGCCCCCACTGCGACGGCCCGCTCTTCAAGGGCAAGCGGGTGGCGGTGATCGGCGGCGGCAACTCGGGCGCCGAGGCGGCCATCGACCTGGCCGGCATCGTCAGCCACGTGACCCTGCTCGAGTTTGCCGACACCCTGCGTGCCGACGCGGTGCTGCAGAAAAAGCTCTACAGCCTGCCCAATGTCACCGTGATCAAGTCGGCCCAGACCACCGAGGTGACCGGAGACGGCCAGAAGGTGACCGGCATCCGCTACAAGGACCGGGTGAGCGGCGCCGAGCAGGTGGTCGAGCTCGAAGGCATCTTCGTGCAGATCGGTCTCCTGCCCAACACCGACTGGCTGAAGGGCACGCTTGAGCTGTCCAAGCACGGCGAGATCATCATCGACGCCAAGGGCCAGACCTCGCTGCCCGGTGTGTTCGCCGCAGGCGACTGCACCACGGTGCCGTACAAGCAGATCATCATCGCCATGGGCGCCGGCGCCACCGCGTCCCTGGGGGCTTTCGACCACCTGATCCGTACTTCGGCCTGACGACCCGAGATGAAGGCGGGAGCAGGTGTTGCAAAGCGGTCAAACCGCTTTATAATGCCGCTCCTCTCAAGGGCGTCCTTAGCTCAGCTGGTTAGAGCGCCACGTTGACATCGTGGAGGTCGGCGGTTCGATTCCGTCAGG
>NZ_JAQUVG010000143.1 GCF_028693495.1 Zoogloea sp.
GCACGTCATGTCCTCCGATCCACAGGATGAAGGCGATGGCGCCGAACACCAGCACCATGACGGCGGCCACCAGCCGGGCCCGGTTGGCCACCCGCTCCTGGGCGGTGGCAAAACTGTCTTCCACCAGCCGGGCGAATTCATCCCGATCCAGGCCCTCATGGCCATAGGCCTGGACGATACGGATCTCGTGAACGGTCTCATCGATCCGGTTGCCCAGTGCAGCCACCCGGTCCTGGCTTTCCCGGGCCAGGAGCCGGACTCTCCGTCCGAAGATGAGGATGGGCACGACGACCAGAGGTACGCCAGCAAGGGTCAGCAAGGTGAGCTTGAGGCTGGTGGTAAACAGCATGACCAGGCCGCCTGCCAGCAACAGGGCGTTACGCAGGGCGATGGAAAGGCTGGATCCCACCACATTCTCGATCTGGGCCGTGTCGGCAGTGAGGCGGGAAATCACTTCTCCCGTTCGGCCAGCCTCGAACCAGGAGGGTGGCAGGGTCAGCAGATGGCTGAATACCCGCTGGCGCAGGTCGGCGGTGATGCGCTCACCCAGCCAGGAGACGTTGTAAAAGCGCAGGTAGGTCGCCGCAGCCAGCACGAGGATCAGGGCAAACAGGGTTGCCAGTGTGTGGTCCAGCCAGGCTGGATTGCCAGCGGAGAAACCCTGGTCGATCACTGCACGCAACCCCTGACCCACGGCCAGCATGGCCCCTGCGGCCAGAATCAGGGCCAGGGCGGCCACGGCCACCCGGCGACGGTAGGGTGTCAGGAGCTGGAGCAGGGCTCGGGCAGGGTGGCGGGGCAGGGGCGCTGTCTTCATGAGCAGGATTGTAGGGTTTGACGAACCCATTGGCAGTCAGGACCGGTAAGCTATGGCTCCCTGTATGGCTGAATGTTCCAATCATGCTCGCTTCCCTGCCTTTGACGGCTGGCGTCACTCTCTTGATCGTTGCCTTGATGTTTGGAACCACTTATGCAGTGGGCAAAGGGCGGCACACCTATGGTGTCGAAGCCCCTGCAGTAACGGGCCATCCGGTTTTCGAACGGCTGTACCGGATCCAGATGAATACCCTTGAATGGGCAGTCATGACCTTGCCATGCCTGTGGATCGCTGCGGCGTACGTGCACGATGGCGTTGCAGCCGCACTCGGGGGAGTCTGGCTGGTCGGGCGGATCCTGTATGCGCTGGGGTATGCCCGCGAGGCCCGCCGTCGGGCTGCCGGTTTTCTGGTCGGCGCCCTGGCTTTCGGTGCCCTGGGGCTGCTGGCAGGCGGGGGGGTGCTATGGAGCCTGAGGGGAGGTTTGTGGTGATTACTGATGTCCGCAAAAGCGCTGCGCTCCTCACGCTGCTGCTCGGTGGCTGCATGATGGGGCAGGTCTGGGCTGCAGCAGCCTCCCTGCCTGCCTTGGGGGCAAGGAAGGATGGCGTTACGGTGTCGGGCATTTCCTCCGGAGGATTCATGGCCGTGCAGTTTCAGGTGGCCTACGCACGTCTGGTGAAAGGTGCGGGCATCCTGGCGGCTGGACCCTATGACTGCGCCGAAGGCAGTGCCGTCCGGGCGCTCATTCATTGCATGAGTCCCGGAAACTGGGTGTCGCCGCCCCAGCCGGCCGACATCGCTCCAAGAATGGCATCACGGGCCAGGCTGGATCTGATTGACCCCCCGTCGGCTCTGGCGGATGACCGCGTATGGGTGCTGAGCGGTGGTGCCGACCGCACGGTGGAGCCTCCGGTGGTGGACGCGCTCCTGGCCTTTTACCGGAGCTGGCTCCCGGCTGCGGCGATCAGACAGGTTTTTCTGCCGGATGCGGGCCACGCCATGATTTCGGTCGATGCGCCTGAAGCCAATGCCTGTGCCACGTCTGAACCGCCCTTCATCAATCGCTGCGGGGATTTCGATGCCCCCGGACAATTGCTGGATCACCTGTCCGGAGACCAGGTGCCCAAGGGGGCGTCACGGCCGGAAGCGCTCCAGTCCTTCGATCAGCGTCCATTCATTCAGGGGGCGCCCGTGGACATCAGTCTCGCCAACCAGGGCTATGTCTATGTGCCTGAACGCTGCCGTGCAGGGGGCTGCCCTGTCCATGTGGTCTTTCATGGCTGCCGGCAGGGGGAGGATCAGATCGGACGGCGCTTTGTCGAGGGGGCCGGCTACAACGGCTGGGCCGAGAGCCGGGGGCTCATCGTGCTGTATCCCCAGACGGTGGCCCGCAGCGGCCTGTCCTATGGCTCCTGGCGCTGGGTCTACAACCCCAAGGGATGCTGGGACTGGTGGGGCTATTCATCAGCGGATTACGCCACCCGCAACGCACCTCAGCTGCAGGCGGTCCGGAAGATGGTGGATCGGCTGATGACAGTCCCGGGCCGGTAAGCGGGGCTGCCCGGCGCAGAACCGGACCACCCCCGTGGCGGAGTCCGGTCATTTTTCCACGAAGGCCCGCTCGATCACGTAGTCGCCCGGGGCGCCAATGTGGGGAGAGATCTTGAAGCCTTGTGCGTCGAGCATCTTGCAGCAATCCTCCAGCATGGCGGGGCTGCCACAGATCATTGCCCGATCCACCGCCGGATCCAGCGGGGGCAGACCGATATCCTCGAACAGCTGGCCGGTGGCTACCAGATCGGTGATGCGGCCCTGGTTGCGGAATTCCTCGCGGGTCACGCTGGGGTAGTAGATGAGCTTCTCGCGTACCTGGTCGCCAAAGAATTCGTTCTGGGGCAGGTACTGTTCGATGAACTCGCCGTAGGCCAGTTCAGACACGTAGCGCACTCCATGCAGCAGGATCACCTTCTCGAAACGTTCATAGGTTTCAGGATCCTGGATTACGCTCATGAAGGGGGCCAGACCGGTACCAGTGGAAAAAAGATAGAGGTTGCGGCCTGGCAGCAGGTCGGACAGGACCAGGGTTCCAGTGGGTTTCTTGCTGATCACGATGGGGTCACCCGGCTGCAGATGCTGCAGGCGGGAGGTCAGGGGACCGTCCTGAACCTTGATGCTGAAGAACTCCAGATGCTCCTCGTAATTGGGACTGGCGATGCTGTAGGCACGGGTCAGCGGGCGCCCTTCCACTTCAAGGCCGATCATCACGAACTGGCCGTTGTCGAAGCGCAGGCCGGCATCGCGGGTGACCTTGAAACTGAACAGGGATTCGTTCCAGTGATGGACGGAGAGGACGGTCTGATGGCTCAGTTTGCTCATGGTGAAGAACGCAAGGGGAATGGGTGATGGGCTCGATTTTATCCGCCATAATTCATCTGTAAAATGGATTGTATCGATATTGATATTCTAATTTATGGATATGAAATACACGCTTCGCCAGATGGAGACCTTCGTGGCTGTGGCCCGTCACGAAAGTGTGTCGCGGGCTGCAGATGAACTGGCTTTGTCCCAGTCGGCGACCAGCACCGCCCTTGGTGAGTTGGAGCGGCAGTTTGACACCCAGCTTTTTGACCGGATTGGCAGGGCCCTGCGCCTGAACGAATTGGGACAGGTGGTGTTACCCCATGCGGTACAGCTGATCGAACACGCCCGGGAGATCGAGTCCCTGCTGTCCCGTCAGACGGACTTTGGCCCTCTCCAGATCGGTGCCACGCTCACGGTGGGCAACTATCTGGCCACCCTGATCGCCTCGGATTTCCTGCGCCGGCACCCGAGTGCCCGGGTGCGTTTGAGCGTTCATAACTCTGCCATCATCGTGGACCAGCTCACTCGCTATGAGCTGGATCTGGGCCTGATCGAGGGTACGGTCCGCCACCCGGATCTTCTGGTGGAGCCTTGGGTTGAGGATGAACTGGTGGTGTTCTGTGCCCCCGGACACCCCCTGGCGCAGGCCGCTCATCCGGTGAGCCTGGACGAACTGATGAAGCATGAATGGATTCTGCGGGAGCCGGGCTCCGGTACCCGGGAAACCGTGGACCAGGCGCTCCGTCATTACACTGGTGAGCTACGCGTACGGCTTGAACTGGAGCACACCGAGGCCATCAAGCGTACCGTGGAGAGTGGCCTTGGGATTGGATGCATTTCCCGGCTTGCCCTGCGGGAGGCGTTCCGCCGTGGCAGTCTGATCCCGGTGGAGGTGCCGGAGCTGGATCTGCGCCGCCAGTTCCAGTTCGTTACCCACCGGCGCAAGCACGTCACCGCAGGGATGCGGGAGTTCATTGCCCTGTGCCGGCAGATGACGGCAGGGGTCTCCCGGAGCGATCTGATCTCCTTGCCCTTCATTCCCTGAGTGCCTTGCTGTGGATGATTTCCAGACAACCCACAGACGAGGTGGGGAAAGCTGTGGATAAGCTGTGATCAGGGCTGTCATATGGCGGAAATGAAAGGCTTTTTTCGCGTTGCACAAAAACAGTGCAGATCTGTCATGGGAGCGGTTTGCACCGTTTGCTTCATCCACACAACCCTGTGGCAAGCTGGAAAAAGCCCGTTTAGTTTTTTCAACCCAATGTTTTTTTAAAACAAATTTCCAAAAAGAGCAGGTTGTTCTGGCGGGATGGATGAAAAGTTTTCCCCACCGGCTGTGGATAAGGGTGTGGAAAAGCCGTGTGTGCCGGTGGCAACTGCTTCTGTCGCAGGGGATTTCTTTCCGTGCTCAAAAAATGGGCAGCACCGGGGGGCTTGAGGGTAAAATCCTTACCCCGTTTTCCCTCTACCGAAACGATCATGAGCTGCCCTGTCCGTTACACCATTCAGGCCATCCAGCCGGCTGCTCACCTGTTTGAGGTGACCCTGCACCTGGAGCGGCCCGATCCGGCTGGCCAGGTGTTCAGCCTTCCGGCCTGGATTCCCGGCAGCTACATGATCCGTGAGTTTGCCAGGAACATCGTGACCCTGGAGGCCAGGTCTGCGGGGAGGAGTGTTCCGGTCAGCAGGAGCGACAAGCACACCTGGCATCTGCCGGCGGGGGTCGAGGGGCCGGTGGAGCTTGCCTACACGGTATATGCTTGGGATCTGTCCGTCCGGACCGCCCATCTGGACCAGACCCATGGTTTCTTCAACGGCACCAGTGTATTCCTGCGGGCCCATGGCCATGAGGCGTTTCCTCACCGGGTGGAGATCCTCCCCCCAAAAGGGCTGGAGGAGGCAGGCTGGCGGGTGGCGACGAGCCTGCCGGAGGCTTCTGGTGAAGAGGGCGCGGCAGAACGCTACGGGTTCGGTGCCTACCGGGCTGCGGATTACGATGACTTGATCGATCACCCGGTGGAAATGGGGTGCTTCACCCTGGCCGAGTTCGACGCCTGTGGGGTGCCCCATGCGGTGGCGATCACGGGTCGCCACGACTGTGACACAGCTCGTCTGCTGGAGGACCTGAAACCCATCTGCGAGGCCCAGATCCGCCTGTTCGGGGCGCCTGCCCCCATGGACCGTTATGTCTTTCTCGTGATGGCGGTGGGGGAGGGCTACGGTGGCCTGGAGCACCGGGCCTCCACTGCATTGCTGTGCAGCCGTTCCGATCTGCCCCATGGGGGAATGGAGGCGCCCACCGAGGGTTATCGCCAGTTCCTGGGCCTGTGCAGCCATGAGTACTTTCATACCTGGAACGTGAAGCGGATCAAGCCCGCCGCATTCACCCCCTACGACCTGAGTCGGGAGAACTACACCCGGCTGCTCTGGGCCTTCGAGGGCTTCACCTCCTATTACGATGACCTGTTGCTGGTGCGCAGTGGCCGCATCGGCATTCCGGATTACCTGGAGTTGCTGGGCAAGACCATCAGCCAGGTCCATAAAGGCCTTGGTCGGCGCAAGCAGAGTGTGGCCGAGTCATCCTTCGAGGCATG
>NZ_JAQUVG010000044.1 GCF_028693495.1 Zoogloea sp.
ACTAATTACATCAGGATCTATTAGGGCAGATGGATGGAATTCAAGATCTGCAACCCACAGACAGCTCATCGAAGGAAAGGGGCACCCCCTGGTCTGCAAGCATCTGGATGACAAATTCCCGGCTTGGCAAGGGAAACTCATAGTTGAGGCTTTCGCGCTCAAAAAAGGGATCGCTGCGGCGCAGTTTACTTATTTTTTTTGTGTTTTTTTCTTTAGATGTTGACACGGATAAATTAAGCTCTATAATTACGGGCTTCGCTGCCCAGATGGCGAAATTGGTAGACGCGCTAGTTTCAGGTACTAGTGCCGCGAGGCGTGGAGGTTCGAGTCCTCTTCTGGGCACCAATTCCAAGTAAAGGCCGGTCATTTTGACCGGCTTTTTCTTTTTTTGCTTGGGTTTTGATTGTTTTGACGGCCTGCCTCTAAGACAAATTCAAAGATGTTGCACTCGTTTCGGATTTGTCTATAATAGCGCCTTCGCTGCCCAGATGGCGAAATTGGTAGACGCGCTAGTTTCAGGTACTAGTGCCGCGAGGCGTGGAGGTTCGAGTCCTCTTCTGGGCACCAGAATTAAAGCAAAAAGCCGATCTTCATGATCGGCTTTTTGCTTTTTAAAAACAGAGCAACTCTGGCGTAAAAACCGCCCCCTTCAAAGCAGGCGATTTCAAAAGAATCCAAAAAAATACTTGCCGAAATTCTAAAACAGCTTATAATTATCTCCGTTGCTGCCCAGATGGCGAAATTGGTAGACGCGCTAGTTTCAGGTACTAGTGCCGCGAGGCGTGGAGGTTCGAGTCCTCTTCTGGGCACCAGAATTAAAAATAATGGCCGATCAGAAATGATCGGCCATTATTTTTGGCGAAGGAAAATGCTCAGCCTTGTCTTCCCCGGTTTTGACCCGGCCATTCCTGCCAGACAGGAATGGCCGGGCAGGCTCAGGCGCCGAAGGGGTGACGCTTCAGGATGGTCTCGTCCCGCTCAGGCCCGGTGGAAATGACATCGATGGAAATCTCGCAGATTTCTTCGATACGATGCAGATATGCACGCGCTTCCGGAGGCAGCGCATCCCAGGTGCGTGCACCAAAGGTCGTACCGCTCCAACCCGGCATGGTTTCCAGGATCGGCTCACACCGAACCACCTCCTCGGCCCCCATGGGCAGCAGGTCCACACGCGTTCCATCCAGCATGTAACCGGTGCACAGCTTCAACTCCTTCATCCCGTCAAGTACATCCAGCTTGGTAATGCACAGACCAGATACTCCGTTGATGATGATGGAGCGCTTGAGGGCAGCCAGATCTAGCCAGCCGCAACGACGTTTGCGGCCTGTCACGGTGCCAAACTCACGGCCTATCGTGGACATCTGATGTCCCGGGGTACCCGGGGTTTCAAAATCCAGCTCGGTGGGGAAAGGGCCTCCACCCACGCGGGTGCAGTACGCCTTGGTAATTCCCAGAACGTAATGGAGACGTCCTGGGCCCACGCCCGTTCCCGCCGCAGCCTGGCCAGCGACACAATTGCTGGAGGTGACGAAGGGATAGGTTCCGTGATCAATGTCGAGAAGGGTTCCCTGGGCGCCCTCAAACAACAGGTTGCCCCCCGATTTATTAATTGCATACAGATCGGCAGAAACGTCGGTGACCATGGGGCGGATTTCTTCCGCATCCGCCATGGCCTGATCGAAGACCGCCTGGAAATCCACAGGATCCCCCCCCAGATACTGGGTCAGCACAAAGTTGTGATAATCCAGATTTTCCCTGAGTTTCTCGGCAAAACGCTCAGGGTGGAAAAGATCATAGACACGCAGGGCGCGACGGGCGACCTTGTCTTCATACGTCGGGCCAATACCCTTGCCCGTCGTGCCGATCTTGTCACCAGCGCTCTTCTTGGCTTCACGAGCACGGTCAAGGGCAGAGTGATAGCCGAGGATGATCGGACACCCCGGACTGATCTTCAGACGCTCGCGCACCTTGATGCCACCCGCTTCCAGGCCACGCACCTCCGCGAGCAGGTGATGGATGTCGAGCACGACACCATTGCCGATGAAGCACTTCACACCTTCCCGAACAACGCCGGACGGCACCAGGTTCAGCTTGTACTCCGTAGTACCCACCACAAGAGTATGACCCGCATTGTGACCACCCTGAAACCGGACGACACCCTGAGCCTGATCAGTCAGCCAATCGACAATCTTGCCCTTACCTTCGTCACCCCACTGGGTCCCGACAACCACTACGTTCTTTGCCATTTAACTCACTCTCCCTGAAGCGGTTCCACCTGCCAGGCACCGCCCCGCAGAACCAGATGCCGGTCACAACCGGCCTCACGCCACGTGCCATCATGCCCGGGCAATTCAATCACTACATTTTCCCCTGCTTCCCGCAAACGGGCTACCGCTTCCTTGAAGCCGGTCTCCCCTGCCCCACTGGCAAGGATCGCACCGGGCTGCACCGGATCGGCCACCTGCCCTGCCATCTCCCGTAAATCCAGGCTGAAGCCGGTCGCAGGGCGACCGCGGCCGAAGGCTTTGCCAACACTGTCGTAGCGGCCGCCCAGCGCGAGTGCCACCGGGGAGGTGCCACCGTACGCGGCAAAAACAACGCCACTGTGATAGTGATAGCCTCGCAGGTCCGCCAGATCAAAACTGATGGGGAGATCGCCCAGCCCCTCGGCAAGGGTTTGCAAATCGTTCAGCGCAGCAAGGATTTCGGGTTCAGCTGGCAGCAGACTCCGCGCCCTCTCAAGAATTTCAGCGCCACCATAGAGGGTGGGAAGAACCATTAGGGCGTTACGAACCTTTTCCGGGGCGTCTGCCAGGAGGTCCTTCAGACCGGGAATATCCTTGGCTTGAAGCGCATTGAACAGGTCTTCCTCACGTTCGGCAACGACCTCTGCCATGCGTGAAAGGGCTTTGAAAAGCCCCACGTGACCAAGGTCGATCCGCGAAGTACCCACCTCCGCCCGGAACAGCACTTCCGCCAGCAGGCGAATCACCTCGGCATCCGCCTCAAGCCCGGCATGGCCATAGATCTCGGCGCCAATCTGAAGCGGCTCACGGGTTGCGGTCAAGGACGACGGAATCGCATGGGCAACTGTCCCGCAATAACACAGGCGAGTGACACCCCGGCGGTTGAGCAAATGCGCGTCAATGCGAGCCACCTGTGGAGTAATGTCCGCCCTGACACCCATCGTGCGGCCCGAAAGCTGGTCCACCAGCTTGAGCGTCTTGAGCTTCAGATCCTGGCCCGCCCCCGTCAGCAAGGACTCCACATACTCCAGCAGGGGCGGTGCAACCAGTTGATACCCGTTAACACGGAAAATGTCGAGCAATCGACGGCGCAGTTCCTCCAGCTTGGCCGCCTCAGCGGGCAGGGCATCCTGGATATATTCGGGTAGAACCCAACGCAACATGGGTAAGGCGCCTCAGGAAAAGACAAAAAGCATGGCCAGTCCCAGGATCATGGAACTGAGGCCGACAAAACGTATCTGCCCATCCGTCATGGAGATCAGACGAGCAAAGGTCTCCCTCCAGCGGGAGGGAGACGCAAAGGGAATGAGGCCTTCAAGCACCAGCATCAGTGCGAAGGCCAGGATCAGGGTCTTGCCCATCTCACTTGACGTTCTTGCCCCTTGCCGGATCGGCTGCCGGCGCAGCGGAGCGCCCTCCAGCTCCCTTCAGATACTTGA
The DNA here is from genome assembly GCF_028693495.1 of Zoogloea sp. GTDB lineage: Bacteria > Pseudomonadota > Gammaproteobacteria > Burkholderiales > Rhodocyclaceae > Zoogloea. The sequence goes on from NZ_JAQUVG010000044.1 coordinate 3,686, forward strand.
AGAATTCGGAGTTGGGCTCGACAACAAGGACATCGGATCTGCTCTTGAAACTGCTACGGTAGGCTTCGAGACTACGATAGAACGCATAGAACTCCGGACTCTGGCCAAACGCCTGGGCATAAATCGATGAGGCCTTGGCATCCCCCTCACCCTTGACACCCTGAGCTTCGCGATACGCCTCAGCAATGATCACTTCCCGCTGCTTGTCTGCATCAGCCTTGATCTTTTCGGCTTCAGCAGCACCTTCGGAGCGTAATTCGTTGGCGACGCGCTTGCGCTCGGCCTCCATCCGGCGATAGACCGACTCGGACACTTCTGCAGGCAGATCGACACGTTTCAGGCGTACATCGACGATCTGAACGCCGATTTTCCGTGCATCCAGATCCGCCTTGATCCGCATTTCGTCCATCACCTTGTCGCGCTCGCCGGAAACAACGTCATGCACCGTGCGCTTGCCGAACTCTTCCCGCAGCCCTGCATTAACGGTCTGTTCCAGACGGGTGCGGGCGCGCATCTCGTCCCCCCCAACCGAAATGTAATAGAGCTTGGGGTCTACGATGCGCCACTTGACGAAGAGATCCACCAGCACATTCTTCTTCTCGGAAGTGATGAAGCGCTCGGGTTCGGAAGTGTCCAGCGTCAGGATCCGTTTGTCGAAATACCGGACGTTCTGGATCAGCGGGATCTTGAAATGCAACCCAGGCTCGCTTAGCTGATCCTTGACTTCACCCAACTGGAAAACCAGCGCGTGCTGACGCTGGTCCACGGTGAACAAGGACATCGACAACAGGGCCACTACGAAAAGCCCGACACCTGCAAACAAAGGCATACGCTCACTCATCAACGTTCTCCCCGCTCACGGTTGCGCGTGGACTCACGGGTTCGGGCTTCCCCCGATAAGGCATCAGCCCTGGGTGGGGTAATGTTGCTCTCCAGCGCGGCAGCCGCAGCCGGTCGAGCAGCCACCTGCTGCTCCACTACGGGGGCCCCGGTTTGCACAGCGGCGCTCTGAATCAATTTATCCAGGGGCAGATACAGCAGGTTGCTGTTGCTGCGCGAATCCACCATCACCTTGGACGTGTTGGAGAACACCTGCTGCATGGTGTCGAGATACAGACGCTGACGGGTCACCTCGGGCGCCTTGGCATACTCGGCATAAACCTGCTTGAACCGGGATGCATCACCTTCTGCCTGGGCCACTACCCTGCCCTTGTAGGCATCCGCTTCTTCAAGAAGTCGGGATGCCGCACCGCGGGCACGCGGAATGACATCATTTGCGTAGGCCTGACCTTCGTTCTTCTGCCGCTCTCGATCCTGTCCCGCCTTGACGGCGTCGTCAAACGCAGCCTGGACCTGCTCCGGGGGCTGGGCGTTCTGCATCGTGACCTTGCTGACCTGAATACCTGTCGCATAGCGATCAAGAATATCCTGAGTCAGTTTCTGGGCGTTGGCAGCCACCTGCTCACGGCCTTCGTAAAGCACGAAGTCCATCTTGCTCTTGCCCACGATCTCGCGCACGGCCGTCTCGGCGGCCTGAATTACGGAGTCGTCCGCATCACGGTTGTTGAACAGATACTGCTGTGGATCCTTGAGGATGTACTGAACGGCGAACTGGATGTTCACGATGTTCTCATCGTCCGTCAGCATCAGGGCTTCCTTGAGCACCTTGTTGCGCTCGGCACCCCGATAACCGATCTCCACGGTCCGGACTCCAGTCAGATTGACCAGTTCATGACTCTGCACGGGATAAGGCAGCCGCCAGCGCAAACCTGGCTCGGTCGCCTCCACAAACCGTCCAAACTGCAGAACGACGCCGCGCTGGCTTGCATCAACAATATAGAATCCCGATCCGAGCCAGATGACTGCAGCAAAAGCTGCCAGGAGACCAAAGCCCCCGCGCATCTGCCGGAAATTGAATTCCGGGGTCCGGTTTCCGCCGTCGCCGCCACCAGAGCCGCTGTTGCGGCCTCCGTCACGACCAAACATGCCGGACAGGCGTCGGTTGAAGTCACGCCACAGCTCTTCCAGATCGGGAGGGCCTTGGTTGTCGCCGCCGCGATTGTTGTCGCCGCCGCCACGATTGCCCCACTTGGGGTCGTTGAGAGACATGAGGATGCCTGAGATCACGGTGAAAAATCCGCTCCGAAGGGTGGAATTACGGGGATTCGTCAAAATGACTCGTCCTGGGGTTCCGCGGCTGCCGCCAGTGCTGCCTTGTGTCCAAGGGCCACATCGGAGAGCACCTTACGCAACAGATCGAGGCCATCGCCCGTTCGGGCGCTCAGCAAAACGCGCGTGATGTTACCACAAGCGTCGGCATGGACCTCCGGACTGGCCAGGGTCGCATCGATCTTGTTCCAGATCTGGATCTGCGGCAGGCTGCCGGCACCGATTTCTTCCAGGACGCCATTGACTGCTGCGATCTGCCCCTCCCGATCTTCACTGGACGAGTCCACCACATGCAGCAGAAGATCGGCACTTACCGTTTCTTCAAGCGTCGCATGAAAGGCTGCCACCAGCGAATGAGGCAGATCACGAATGAATCCGACCGTATCCGACACCACGATGTTCCCCGCCTCTCCAAGAAAAAGCCGGCGGGACGTGGTGTCCAGGGTTGCAAAGAGTTGATCGGCAGCATATGCCCCGGCCTTGGTGAGAGCATTGAACAAGGTGGACTTGCCTGCGTTGGTATAGCCAACGAGGGAAACACTCAGGACATCCCGCCGCTCCCGGGCACGGCGCCTGACGGCCCGCTGCTTCTCCAGGGTTGCGAGACGACTCTTGAGCAGCTTGACCCGTTCCCCCAGCAGGCGCCGGTCGGTTTCCAGCTGTTTCTCTCCAGGCCCCCGCAGGCCGATCCCCCCTTTTTGACGCTCCAGGTGTGTCCATCCGCGGACAAGACGGGTGGACAGGTGCTGAAGCTGGGCCAGTTCGACCTGCAACTTGCCCTCGTGACTTTTGGCCCGCAAGGCAAAGATGTCGAGAATAAGGGCAGAACGGTCAATGACCCGGAAGTTGAGCTTGCGTTCCAGATTGCGCTGCTGGGCAGCCGAAATGTCATGATTGAAAATGACGATATCCGCTTCGTGCAATTGCGCTGCAGCACCTACCTCGTCAGCTTTGCCCTTGCCCACGAAAAAAGCAGGGTCTGGAGCCTGACGCCGCCCCTGAACGATCGCGGCAATGGTCGCTCCCGCACTCGCTGCAAGCAGACAGACTTCAGCCAGGCGCTCGTCTATGGCTCCTTGACCGAAATCCACCTGAACAATGATCGCGCGGGTTCCCGCGGAAGGCCGCTCAAACACGCGACATCCTGCAAAGGAAAGAGCCGGTCGAAACCATCCTCATGAATGGGTGACTCAGCTGGAAGCCTCGTTCTGTTCCTGCTGGATATTGACCGGACGGGCTGGCACAACGGTGGAGATGGCGTGCTTGTAAACCATTTGCGTCACCGTGTTTTTCAGAAGGACAACGTATTGATCGAAAGACTCAACCTGCCCCTGCAGCTTGATGCCGTTCACCAGATAAATGGAGACGGGCACATGTTCCCGGCGCAGTGCATTAAGAAATGGATCCTGAAGGAGTTGCCCCTTGTTGCTCATGTTTCGACCTCTTGGTTTTAGTTTGAATAATTATAGAACCGATTGCTGCGGCGCCGCATTGCAGTTTTGGCGCCGGCCTTCGATCCGGTGGTGTGGAATTTGGTGCGTCAGTCCTTGTCCGCAAAGGGATTCCGCGATGACTTGAAATGTATCCGCAGAGGAGTCCCCTCCAACTTGAAGACTTCCTGGAAAATCCGCTCCAGGTAGCGTACGTACGATGCAGGAACATGATCCAGGGCACTGCCGTGGATCACGATCACAGGGGGGTTCATGCCGCCCTGGTGGGCATAACGCATCTTGGGCCTAAACCCTCCATGTCGCGGCGGCTGCTGGCGAATGACCGCATCCAGCAATACACGCGTCAGCTTGGGGGTTGCCAGCTTGGTCATTGCGGCCTGATATGCCCCGTCCACCGCCTTGAGCATCGGGACAATACCTTGCCCCTTCAGTGCCGAAACGAAAATGAAGCGGGCAAAACCAAGAAAGGGCAACTTCCGGTCAAGATCCTCCTTGATCCGCTGGCGACGATAATCGTCCACGGCATCCCATTTGTTTACAACGACCACCAGAGCCCTGCCGGCCTCCACCACGAAGCCACCGATGTGCGCATCCTGATCGGAAATCTCCTGGCTGGCGTCCAGCACGAGCACGACCACATTGGCTTGCTCCACCGCCTGCAAGGTCTTGATGACGGAAAATTTTTCGACAGTCTCGAAAACCTTTCCCCGCTTGCGCAAGCCTGCGGTGTCAATCAGCGTGTAATGCTGGCCGTTCCGCTCAAAAGGAACCTCGATCGCGTCCCGGGTCGTGCCAGGCATGTCGAAAGCAATGACCCGCTCCTCACCGATCAAGGTGTTGACCAGAGTGGACTTGCCCACGTTGGGCCGCCCCACGATGGCCACCCGTGGCCCCCGGGTCTCGGATGCGTCGTCTTCAGGATCCTGGGGAAACTCCTCCAGGATGAGCTCCATCAGAGTGTGAACGTTGTCACCATGAGCGGACGAGATGCACAGCGGTTCCCCCAGGCCAAGGGCATGAAACTCCGCGGAGATCATGGCCCGGTTCATTCCCTCGGCCTTATTGACCACCAGGAAGGTCTTGCGCCCCGTCCGGCGGATCCGGCTGGCAATCTGTTCATCATGAGGGGTCAGACCAGCACGGGCATCCACCATGAACAGCAGGGCATCCGCTTCAGCAATCGCCTGCTCGGCCTGCTTGGCCATCTCATGGACAATCCCTTCCTTGGCCACCGGATCGAAGCCGGCCGTATCGACCACCAGGAACTCGCGCTCGACTGCTCGACCGAGACCATAGCGGCGATCCCGGGTCAGGCCTGGCAAATCTGCCACCAGGGCATCCCGGGTCTTGGTCAGGCGATTGAAAAGGGTTGATTTGCCCACATTGGGGCGACCAACCAATACAAATGTAGGTTTCACGCGATGGCGACTCCGTTATTGAACGCCGAGGGCGTAAACACTGCCGTCCTTGGTCTGCAGAAGCAGGGACTCTCCACTGCGCTGCAGATCTGCCAGAACAGGACTCGCGTCCGTCTTGTGGCGGCCAACCAGGGCACCATCCTCCTTGCGCAGGAAATGCACGACTCCCTCCCGGTCGGCCACGACAACGAACTCACCGAATGCAAGAGGCCGTCCGGGATTGCGACCCGCCAGCTGGTCCTGCTTCCACAAGCTGGCTCCATTGGACAAATCCAGGGCATGCACAGCCCCTTTCTCGTCTGTCACAAACACGTTTCTGGCATCGATATCCAATCCACGGGAGCTTGATAGCTCCCGGTTCCATAAATTGCTGCCATTGGAGAGGTCGAAACAGGCGATGCGCCCCTGGTAAGCCGCTGCACAGCCGGCACGCGGCGTCAGGACGGGCAGACTGGTGATATCAGAAACCCGCTCGAGTTCAGTCGCACCACGGGGCACGGCTACCGTTCCCTCCCAGAGGAGAGTGCCATTCGCCGGACTGACGGCCACCAGTTTTCCCCCGGGGAAGCCAGCAAAAATCGCACTACCCTCCATCACGACGCCGGCGGCATTACGGAGAGAGAGGGCGGGAACAGCCCGCTGGTACACCCAACGGCGACGGCCGTCGGCTGGATCCAGCCCGAACAGACGACTATCGGTGCTGCGTACAACCACAAGGTTGTCGGAGACGGCTGCAGCAGCCAGAACCTCCCCATTGACTGCAACGCGCCAGCGCTCCTGCCCATTGGAAGCATCCAGGGCAATCACTTCGCCTTTCGGCGTGGAGACCACAACGATCCGGCCATCGCTGCCTACGCCTGCAGACAGGGTCACCCTGAGGCTGGAGCGCCAGACTTCTCGACCCCCCTCGATACGCACAACCCGTCCATCCGCCGAGGCAGCAAAGACAGCCTTCTCCACCACCGCCGGCTTCAGCACGAAGCGCTCGGAATCCCCCACCTTGACACGCCAGATTTCAGATGTGGAAACCGGCTTGTCGATGGGCTTGAGCGCACCAGCCTTGACTCCAGTGGCGAAAGGATTAAGGGAAGAACAGGCCCCCAGGAAAAAGGAAGCCGAGAGCAACAGGGCGAGGGTGCGGGGCTTCATTGGCCTCCCCCGATGACATCAAGCTTGGCCTGGACGATCTCCCGAAGGGCCACCGCCTCGGCCCTGGATGTCTTGGTCAGGTCGTCCACCGCCACTTGGTAGGCCTTTCGAGCCTCATCCGTCTTGCCCTGAGCAAACAGGACATCTCCGCGGAGATCAGCAAAGCGGGCAACCAGGCTGTCGTCCGGCGTGGCCTGCAACCGGGCCAGGGCCTCGTCATAGGATTTCTCGTCCAGCAGCAGGGCTGCCAGACGCAGACGGGCCAGATCCTTCAGAAGGGGGTCCCGGGCGTTCTCTGCGGCCCATCCCAGCTGAGCCCGGGCATTTTTGCTATCGCCGGCATCGATCTGAATCTTCGCAGCCAGCAGCGCGCCCAAATCAGCATAGACTGTGCCGCCGTACCCTTCAATCAGCAGCCCTGCGGTTTCTTTAGCCTGCTGGGCGTTCTTGCTGGCCGCCGCCTGCTGGACAACCGCATAAAGGGCTGCCGCTTCAGCAGTCTGCTTGCCCTGGTGCCAGTTCCAACCCTGCCAGCCTACCGATACCAAAGCTGCGGCAACCGCAGCGCCAGTCACCAGCTTGCCGTATTGCTCCCACCAACCTTTGATCTGGGAGAGCTGTTCCTGTTCTTCAAGGTCAAATGCTGCCATCGTCTTCTTCCGATTCGAGTAGGCGGTCCGCCAGGGTTTCCGGGAGTACGTCCATCAGGACGCGAATCTGTTCACCACCGTCCCGCAGGGGCTTGAGACTGACTTCGCCAGCAGCCGCTTCGTCATCGCCGATAACGACAGCAAAAGGGGCTCCGGATGCATCCGCCTTCTTCATCTGGGACTTGAAACTGCCACCACCGCAATGCAGGATGACGGAGAAGCTGTTACCACGCAGCCCCTCGGCCACACGAAAGGCTGCCCGCTGGGCAGCTTCTCCGGCGTGAACGATGTAAACATCGGGGGTCGGGCGCCCGGTCTCCCCCCCGGATTCCAGCCACAGCGCCAGCAGACGCTCCACGCCCATCGCGAATCCCGCGGCCGGAGCCGGCTTGCCCCCTAGTTGAGCGACCAGGCCATCATAGCGGCCCCCCGCACAAATGGTGCCTTGGGCGCCGAGACGGGTAGTGACCCACTCAAAGACCGTGCGGTTGTAATAATCCAGTCCCCGTACCAGGCGATGGTTGATGCGATAAGGCAGACCGGCATCCTTCAGGAGTGTCTGCACCCCGTCAAAGTGCTTGGGGGACGCCTCTCCCAAAAAATCCGCCAGTCGCGGGGCTGCCTCCACGATAGGCTGCAGGTCCGGGTTCTTGGTGTCCAGGATACGCAAGGGATTGGTATAAAGACGGCGCTTGCCATCCTCATCCAGGCTGTCCTGGTGCTGCTCCAGGTAGGTGATCAGCGCTGCCCGGTGGGCTGCACGCTCCTCGCTGCTGCCCAGAGAATTGATTTCCAGCTTGACATCCTCAAGACCTAGATCGTCCCATAGGCGAGCACACATCAGAATGTGTTCAGCGTCCACGTCCGGCCCCTCAAAGCCCAACGCCTCCACCCCTACCTGATGAAACTGGCGGTAGCGTCCTTTTTGAGGCCGTTCGTGGCGAAACATGGGCCCCTGATAATAGAGGCGACGGGGCTGACCAAACAACAGATTGTGCTGGATCGCCGCCCTGACACAGGAGGCAGTGCCTTCGGGACGGAGGGTCAGGTGCTCCCCGTTCAGGGCATCCTCGAAGGAATACATTTCCTTCTCGACGATATCGGTCACTTCACCGATGGCACGCTTGAACAGAGGGGTAGGCTCAACGATGGGCATGCGGATCGGCCTATAGCCGTAGCCATGCAACCAGTTGCGGACGATCTCCTCGAACTGCTCCCAGATCTCTGCTTCATCGGGCAGGATGTCGTTCATCCCGCGCACGGCCTGGAGGGTCTTGCTCATGATTCCTTTTATTCTTTTACAGTCGGGGCATACCGGTCATCAGGCCGGTGCGCCCTTGCGGGGGTAGGTTCTGGCCACATAACGCTCGATGATGGCCTTGAATTCGTTGGTGATGTTGTCGCCACGCAGGGTCTGGGTCTTGACGCCGTCTTCGAAAACAGGGGCTGCCGGAGACTCGCCGGTACCGGGTAGGGAAATACCGACGTTGGCATGCTTGCTTTCACCGGGGCCATTAACGATGCACCCCATGACTGCCAGAGTCATGTTCTCGACACCATCATACTGGTCCCGCCACGCGGGCATGTTGTCGCGGACATAAGCTTGCACATCCGAGGCCAGCTCCTGGAACAGGGTGCTGGTCGTTCGACCACAGCCAGGGCAGGCCGTGACCATCGGCGTGAAAGCACGCAGACCCATGGTCTGGAGGATTTCCTGGGCCACGATGACTTCCTGGGTCCGGCTACCGTTGGGCTCCGGGGTCAGGGAAATACGGATCGTGTCACCAAGGCCTTCCTGCAGCAGCACCGAGAGTGCCGCGGTGGACGCAACGATTCCCTTGGAGCCCATGCCCGCCTCCGTCAGCCCCAGGTGCAGAGGATAGTCGCACTTGGCAGCCATATCCCGGTAGACCGCGATGAGATCCTGCACGCTGCTCACCTTGGCCGACAAGATGATCTTGTCTCCTCCCAGGCCGTACTCCTCCGCCTTGGCAGCGGATTCGAGCGCGGAGGTCACCAGCGCCTCGCGCATCACTGCACCCGCATCCCGGGGCACCGGCCGCCTGGCGTTCTCGTCCATGATCCGGGCCAGTACGGATTGATCCAGACTGCCCCAGTTGACACCGATACGCACAGGCTTGTCATATTTGCAGGCCATCTCGATGATGGAGGCAAACTGAGTATCTCGCTTGATGCCCTGCCCCACGTTCCCCGGGTTGATGCGGAACTTGGCCAGGGCCTCTGCACAGGCCGGATTATCGGCCAGCAGCTTGTGGCCGTTGTAATGAAAATCTCCCACCAACGGCACATCCAGGTTCATTGCGAGGAGCTTTTCACGGATCTTCGGGACAGCCCTGGCTGCCTCATCGTTGTTCACCGTGATACGCACCAGCTCAGAACCTGCCCGGGCAAGCTGGGCGACTTGCATCACCGTCGCAAAATCATCTGCCGTGTCGGTGTTGGTCATCGACTGAATGCACACCGGCATGCCGGAGCCGATGGACACGTGACCGACACGAACCTGACGGGTCTGACGGCGGGCAGCAGCCCGACCGGAAAGCAGTAAATCCATATTCCGTCCAATCACTCGAGCTTGAGACGGGCAACCGTCGCTTTGGTGGAGAGCGCCAGGTCCACTGGCGCACCGTTACGCTGCAGCTTTACATGACGGGCGTTGCCAATCACCAGCGCCAGAGGAAGCTGACCCTTCACTTCCTGCCGGGCCCCAGCCTTGCCAAGCTGTGAAAACACGATCCTGCCATTTTTGTCCTTGATCTCGACCCAGGCATCCTGGGCAAACTCGAAGATCAGGGTGTCGCCGCCTTCTGTCCGGCCCGCACCCATATCGGCAGCCGTGAGCGGCGCCACTGCTGCGGGCGCCTCCACGGACGGGGCCATCTGGGGGGAAACCGGCGGTGCCAGCGCCCCCTCTTCCGCGGCAGTCACCGCAGGCATGACACCCGCGGGGCTTCCGGAAATGCTGGCCGGATCACCGGCAACCGCCTCGGCTTCGGCCCCCTGCGCAGACGGTGGCAAACCCGCTGCCAGATCCTGTGCCGGCTTGCTGCGCTGAGTATCGTAGTACCACCCAGCCAGAACAATTCCGAACAGTCCAAGTGCGGCAAGGGCTCCAGGCAGTACGGAGCGGCGGAAACGTCCGCGGCCAACCTGGGGAAGCGCTCCCTCTGCATTCGATGCAGGAGCCAGCTCGACGCCCGCCATGGCAGCCGGCGCTACCAACCCCTCCATCAGGGGGGTCGGGTCGATTTTCAGCAAGCGAGCGTAGTTGCGCAAAAATCCCCGGATGAACGCGTGGCCAGGCAGGGCTTCAAATTGCCCGGACTCCAGCGCATGGATCTGCCTGAGATTCAGTTTGAGCGTGTGGGCCACTTCGGCCACGCTCATGCCTTGAGCCTCCCGGGCCTGACGGAGCGTCAGGCCCGCCCGGACGGCAGCCTCCTGATCCTGGGTGGAGGCGGAAGACAGCTTGTTTTCGGTCACTGGTACTGTCCCTGCTGGAAAGCCTGATATTCGGGAGAGGTGGGAAAACGGCGACGCAACTGCCCCACCAGAGATGCTTCTGAAGCCCGGTCCCCCAGCCGCCGCTCCACACGAATGGCCAGCCAAAGACTCTCGGCCGTCGGCTCAACACCCTTGTGCAGTTCGGCCAGATAAAGTCGGGCACCCTCGAAAGCGCCTCTCCGATAACTGATTCCCGCCAGATGATAATAGGCTGGCAGGTTGGTCGGATCGAGATCCAGACTCTTCCTGAACTGCTGCTCAGCCGCAACGTCGTTCTGAAGCCGCAACTGGCACAGACCCGCGTTGGCATGGGCCCGGGCCGGTGTCTGATAATAGGGGTTGCGCATCGCCTGCCCCAGTTTTTCAAGGCCATCCTTTTCCCGGCCCTGGGCGCACAGGAACCACCCGTAACTGTTGAGAATTTCGGGATCGCCGGGAGCCAGGCTGAGGGCATGGCTGAAATTGGCATCCGCCACGACGTTTTCTTCCAGATACATGTGCACCTGCCCCATCAACTGGTAAGCCGGAGCGTAACTGGCGTCATGGCGCACAGCCGATCGCGCTTCATCGAGCGCAACGCCAAAGCGCCCTACCTGAAAATACGCCTGACCGAGTTCCACATGGGTCTTTGCCTTGCGCCGGGCATCGCTGGTGACGGGCAGCTCCGACGCGGGGCGCTCCATGCGCACGGCCCCCGGAGGCACCTGCGGGCCTGCACAGGCTACCAGGAGCAGACTGGCCAAGCCAGAAATCCACACAAGCCTCAAGATCACTCCTCCACGATGGGAACGACACGCGTGGTGCGACGGGTCTTGTCCTTGACCTGGCCCGCCAGTTGGCCGCAGGCCGCATCCACGTCATCACCGCGGGTCTTGCGGGTCGTGGTGACAATGCCCGCGTTGATCAGGATTTCTGCAAACTGACGGATGCGGGGAGCAGGCGAGCGGCCAAAATCAGCCTGGGGAAAAGGGTTGAAGGGAATCAGGTTGAACTTGCAGGGAACGTCCCGTGTCAGCGCGATCAATTCGCGGGCATGGGCATCGGTATCATTCACGCCGTCAAGCATCACGTATTCGAAAGTGATGAAATCCCTCGGGGCTTTTTGCAGATAACGCTGACAGGCCGCCATCAATTCCCGCAAGGGGTATTTCTGGTTGATGGGCACGAGCCGGTCACGCAAGGCATCATTGGATGCGTGCAGGGAAACGGCCAGGGCTGTCGGGCAGGCATCGCGCAGACGATCCATGGCAGGCACGATTCCGGAAGTGGACACGGTTACGCGCCGCCGGGAAAGCCCGTAAGCGTTGTCGTCGAGCATCAGCCTGAGGGCCGAAACGACGTTGTCGAAATTGGCAAGAGGCTCACCCATACCCATCATCACCACATTGCTGATGACCCGCTCACCACTGCCATCGGCGCCCAGCAGGCGGTTGGCCAGCCACAACTGGCCGATGATCTCGGCTGCGCTGAGGTTACGGTTGAAGCCCTGTTTGCCGGTGGAGCAGAAGGCACAATCGAGAGCACAGCCCGCCTGGGACGAGATGCACAAGGTGCCGCGATTGGTTTCGGGGATGAAGACGGTTTCGACTGCATTGGCATTGCCCACATCGAGCAGCCATTTACGGGTCCCGTCTGCAGAGACACTGTCGCGAACGGGCACCGGTGGCGTGATGCAGGCAGTCGTTGCGAGTTTCGCCCGCAACGACTTGGCCACATCGGTCATCTGCTCGAAGTCGGTCGCGCCAAAACGGTGGACCCAACGGAGCACCTGCTTGGCACGAAAAGGTTTCTCACCCTGCTGGACGAACCAGTCGGCGAGGGCGTCGGCATCGAAATCGAGAAGATTGACCACGGGCATGTCCATCCTTGAAGGCGGGGCACAAAGAACGCATCCCGCCCTCAGAGATCATTAACGGCTGTAAACGTTCATGCCGGGGAAAAAGAAAGCCACTTCCACAGCAGCGGTTTCGGGCGCATCGGAACCATGGACGGCGTTGGCGTCAATGGACTCGGCGAAATCGGCGCGGATGGTGCCCTTCTCGGCCTTCTTCGGATCGGTGGCACCCATCAGCTCGCGGTTCTTGGCGATGGCACTCTCGCCTTCGAGGCACTGGATCATCACCGGACCGGAAGTCATGAAGGACACCAGATCCTTGAAGAAGGGACGCTCTTTATGAACAGCGTAAAACTCGCCGGCTTCGCGCTCGGACAGATGCGCCATCTTGGCGGCGATGACCTTGAGGCCGGCGCCTTCAAAGCGGGCGTAGATCTGGCCGATCACGTTCTTGGCAACGGCATCGGGCTTGATGATGGACAGGGTACGTTCAATGGCCATGAGTCAGTCTCCAGTAAGTCTCAGGATGGTCGAAAAACCGAAAGCCGCGGATTTTAACAGGTTGAAGCGCCACCACGGCGTTTTTCGGCAACCCCCTGACCGTGCGGGCGCCAATCCAGCGGAGGTGACGGGGCCCAGCGGGTGGGCGTGGACAAAAAAAGGGTGCGCATCGCGCACCCCCAACCCCAACAGAGAGACTTCAGCTTTGGCACTGACGTGCCGGGAACGCTTGATGTTGCTCGTGTTTGCGTCCTGAACCTGCCGCGCATTGTGCACGTCCGCTCTGGCCACCATCTTGATTTGGGTCAAAAACCCCTCAGTTGTCAGGGGTGTCTCATGTCGCGGGAGGTTTCATGTCCGGGGAAACACCCTCCCTGTGGCCTGGCCCCGGAGCAGGCCTGGGTGTGTCGTCGTCACTGACCACCCGGTACCCTGGCCCTTCGAGGTCATCAAACTGGCCATTCCTGACGGACCACCAGAAAATCAGGCCGATCACAAAGACCAGCAGGATCGAGAGGGGAATCAGCAAATACAGGCTTTCCATCATCAGACCTCAGGCTTGTACCCGGCGCTGAAGGCGCAGGGCATTGAGCACCACAAACAGCGAGCTGGCCGACATGCCGATCCCCGCCATCCAGGGGGTGACCAACCCAAACATGGCCAGCGGAATGGCCGTGAAGTTATAGGCAAAAGACCACCACAGATTCTGGCGGATGATTTTCAGGGCGCGCAGGGCCAGATCATGCCCCTCTGCCAGCGATGCCAGCCGGCCGCTGAGAAGCACGATGTCGGCCTGATTACGGGCGAGATCCGTTCCTCCACCCATGGCAATGGACACCTGAGCCTGAGCGAGCACCGGTGCGTCATTGACCCCGTCGCCCACCATTGCAATCACGGCCTCCCCTTGCTGCAGGGCCCTGAGTCCGGCGTGCTTGCCTTCAGGCGTCATTCCCCCCTCCGCCCGGCTCACTCCCAATTGACGACCCAGGCTTTCCACTGTTGCCGGCGTATCACCACTGAAGATGGAAATCGGTATGCCCTTGGCGCGCAAGGACTCGAATGCCGCGGGGCAGTCTTCTCGCAGGCCGTCCGACAGCACGAAGGCGGCCAGCCAGCCGGAAGCATCCCCCAGGGCGATCACCGTTCGACCACTCTGTTCGTCCAGGTGAATGGCCTCCAGCACCGATGTCCCCGCCAATTCCGCCACGAAGGAAGGGCGTCCGATCCGGTACTCGACTCCGCCCAATCGCCCGGACACCCCCTGCCCTGTCGTTGCACGTACGTCGGTGAACACAGGCAATTCCATCCCTGAGGCCCTCAGCCGTAGGGCCGTGGCAATCGCATGCTCCGAACCCTGCTCCAGTGCGGCAGCCAGGCCCAGCACCTGTGCCTCGGCAAGCGGCCCGAAGACGCGCACACCTTCCACCCGCATTTCGCCATAGGTCAGCGTACCGGTCTTGTCGAACACGAAATGACCGGCCCGGGCAAAGGCCTCGATCGCATGCCCACGGGTCACCAGCACACCGATCCGTGCCAGGGAATCGGTCGCGACGGTCAGGGCAACCGGTGTAGCCAGGGAAAGCGCACAAGGACAACTCACGACAAGTACGGACACGAAGATCCAGAGTGCCCGGTCCGGGTCATGCCACCACCACCAGGCAGCCGTGACGCAGGCCAGCACCAGCAAGGCAATGATGAAATGGGCTGCCACCTTGTCCGCCTGTTGAACGACCCGGGGCTTCTCGGTGGAGGCTCTTTCCATCAACTGGCGGATCGCGGCGAGCCGGGTGTGCTCTCCTGTCCGGGTCACCCGGACGCACAGGGGGCTGTTGACATTCACGCTCCCTCCAGTCACTTCGTGCCCGGGGCGCTTGGGTACCGGGCGACTCTCCCCGGTCAGCAGCGCCTCGTTGGCCGCACTTTCCCCATCGACCACCACGCCGTCTGCCGGCACCGTCTCGCCAGGCTTGATCCGGATGATGTCACCGGCCTTCAGTTGGGAAACGGGCACCCGATCCCCTTCGGGTGAGGGATAACCTGCCAGTCGCTCGGCAAAGGCGGGCAGGGCCTTGCCCAGTTCCTCAACCCCGCGGATCGCCTTCTGACGGGCCAGCATTTCCACGTAACGCCCGCACAGGAGGAAGAACACGAACATCGTCACCGAATCGAAGTACACCTCCCCTGCCCCCGCGAACGTCGCCCAGCAACTGGCAACAAACGCTGCACCAATTCCCAGGGCCACGGGCACATCCATGCCAAGGCGACGCAAACGGATGTCCCGGAATGCATTCCGGAAGAAGGGTGCTGCCGAGTACAGGACGACCGGGGCAGTCAGGATCAGGCTGGCCCAGCGCATGAGCGATTCGATGTCGCTGGTCATATCCCCCGGATCAGCCACATACACCGGAAAGGCGTACATCATCACCTGCATCATCCCAAAGCCGGCAACGAACAGCCGCCACAGGGCAGACCGCCGCTCCCGCTGGGAAATCTGCTCGGAGCGGGTGGCGTCGTAAGGATAGGCCCGGTAACCGATGGCCTGGATCGCCGCGAGAATGTCTGACAGCTTGACCCTCCGCTCATCCCAGCGCACCCGGGCACGACGGGTGGCATAGTTGATATCCACCGCGGTGACTCCAGGCTGGTGAGCCACATGCTGCTCATTGAGCCAGATGCAGGCCGAGCAGGTAATGCCTTCCAGGATCAGCGCGGCCTCCCGCTCATGCTCTCCGATGGGTTTGACGAAGTCTTTCTGGAAATCCGGATGATCGAACAATCCCAGATCCTTGAGCTCGTCCGGCATCGCCTCCCGGGCCTGCTCGGGCATGGCATCCCGGCGCTTGTAGTAGTCGGTCAGGCCATTGGCAACGATGGATTCAGCCACCGCCTGACAGCCCGTGCAGCAGGTCTGGCGACGAGCACCGTCGATATCGACAGGCAGGTCCACATCGGAAGGAATCGGCAGACCGCAGTGATAGCAGTCCTGCACATGAGTAACAGGAGAAGGGGACAACGAGGGCCTCACAGACAACACCCGCAGCCAAGGGGGTGGCTACCGGGACACGACCTTTTATCACAAAGGGGTTAGGGGGCCAAACACCGTAACCAGTCCAGACGCCACGGGATGAGCCGGGCATTGCACCCGGCTGCCATTCTCCCCTGCGCAAGCAATGACCCTTCAGAGCAGGCCGGAAAACGGAAACGGGAGTTACAGCTTCGCCGGATCGAAGCCCGTTTCCTTGTAGATCGACTGGATCAGATCCTTGCCAATGCGCCCTTCCATCTTCTGGTGCACCGGCACCATGGCCCTCTTGAACGCCAGCTTCTCTTCCCGGGTGGGAACATAAATCTGGGTCTTGCCGCTCTTCCTGATGCCCTCCAGGGACTTGTCGTTCTCTTCCTTGGCAATCTTGTTGGCGTAAGCAGTGGACTCCTTCACCGCCTGTTCAAGCTGGCCTCGGACTTCCGCCGGGAGGCCCCCCCAGAATTTCTTGTTGGCGATGACGGCATAGCCCAGGTAGCCGTGGTCGGTCACGGTCATGTGCTTCTGCACCTCATGCATCTTCTGGGTAAACATGTTGGAATGGGGATTTTCGGTAGCATCCACCACTCCGGTCTGGAGGGCCTGGTAGACCTCGGAGAACGCCATCACCTGGGGCATGCCACCCACCGAGCGGATCTGCTCCTCCAGCACTTTGGAAGACTGGATGCGCAACTTCTTCCCCCGCAGGTCAGCCGGGGTGCGGATGGGAGTGTTTGCGGAGAAGGACTTGAAGCCATTGTCCCAGAAGGCCAGGCCGACAATCCCCTTCGGCTCGAGTTTCTTCAGGATGCTTTCGCCCACCGGCCCCTGGGTGATCCGGTGCAGACCCTTGTAGTCATCGAAGATGTAGGGCAGGTCGAACACCTCGAACTCCTTGACGCCGAGGGGGCCGAACTTGGCCAGCGAAGGGGCCAGCATCTGGACTGCGCCCAACTGCAAGGCCTCAAGCTCCTCCTTGTCCTTGTACAAGGCGCTATTGGCATACACCTCTACCTTCACCCTGCCTTTCGTCAGCTCCTCGGCCCGCTTTTTGAAGAATTCGGCGGCCTTGCCCTTGGGCGTATCAGCCGCCACCACATGGCTGAACTTGATCACTACAGGCGCCTGGGCGGATGCGGAAGCACACAAGCCGAGCGCCGCAAGACTGAAAAAAACAGTACGAAATTTCATTTTTGTCTCCAGTTCAGGAATTTATTTTTGGTCATTGTCGCCAAAACAAGGACCGATTGTCCTTGAACTATCATGGGCGCTCTGAGCGCACAACAATTGTGGACATCCGCAGTGTGGAAACACCTGATGGCAGGCACTCCCCTTCAAAGCGATAAAAGCACATCAACCTCCGTGATCCTGAATCCCTTGCCGCCCTCCTCACCCTCCACACCTCCCCCCGGTTGGTACTGGAGCCTGCCCTACGCCGCCATGGCCCTGTTCATCGCCACTATGGCCGCGCTGCTGTGGCTCACTTACCGTCAGGACACGGAAGAACAACGGGCGACTCTGATCAACGACGTCCTGTGGATGGAGCAGAACCTGTCCTTCCAGTTTGACCGGAACAGCTCCCAGCTGAGCCAGCTCGGCCCTGCCCTGCTCAGCGGTCGCACCCTGGACAGCACCACTGCGGCCCGCCTCAAGAACGCCCTGGATGCGGACACCGGCCTGATCCGCATCCTCTGGCTGAATCAGGATGGGGCCGTGCTGGGTGCCGGCCCCCCATATACCGACAGTCATCTCGTCGGCGAGGCCGCCGGTACCTTCCCGTCCTCCTCCGCCTACCGGCTTGCCCGCTCCATGGGGCGTCCGGTGTATAGCGATGCCTACGCGGTCATCGACAACCAGACCCAGTTCGAAGCCCATATCCCGGTCTTCGACGGTGGTCGTTATCTCGGTTCCGTCGTGGGGGTGTATTCCCTCAACAGTCTGCTGTCCCGTCAGGTTCCCTGGTGGTTCTCCGAGCGCTATCGGGTGGCTGTCACCAATACTGCCGGAACCGAGGTTGCCGCCAAATCCAAGGTCTCGCCCCTTTCGTCCCTGAATTATGAAATGGCTCTGGAGCCGCCCGGACACGGCCTCACCCTGAGCATCACCGCCTACAAGAACGAGGTGCGCTGGATTCCCCTGCTGCTCATGGGCTCCCTGGGCGTCCTCGCCACGGCCATCGTCTGGAGCCTCTGGCAGCTCCGTCGCCACATGCAGCGGCGACAGGCTGCCGAGCAGGCCCTCAGGGCCGAGCATGCCTTTCGCAAGGCCATGGAAGACTCCCTGAATACCGGCATGCGCGCCCGCGACCTGAAGGGACGCATCACCTATGTAAACCCGGCCTTCTGCAGGATGGTCGGCTGGAGCGCGGAGGAACTGGTGGGACGACATCCGCCCATGCCCTACTGGGCACCCGAATCTCTGGAGCAGACCCTCGCAGTGCATGAAATGGTGCTGAAAGGCAACGCACCGGTACAGGGCA
The DNA here is from genome assembly GCF_028693495.1 of Zoogloea sp. GTDB lineage: Bacteria > Pseudomonadota > Gammaproteobacteria > Burkholderiales > Rhodocyclaceae > Zoogloea. The sequence continues at coordinate 21,881 of NZ_JAQUVG010000044.1, forward strand.
TCGAGGTTCGCCTCATGCGTCGCAACGGCGAGCGCTTCGACGCACTCATGATCGAAGCCCCCCTGATCGACTCGGACGGGAAACACATTGGCTGGATGGGGTCGATGGTGGATGTCACCGAGCAGAACAAGGCCCAGGAACTCGCGCGCCAGCAGCAGGAGCGCCTGCAGGCCACGGCCCGCCTGGTCACCATGGGTGAAATGGCATCAACCCTGGCCCACGAACTCAACCAGCCCCTGGCCGCGATATCCAGCTACAACACGGGCTGCATCAACCTGATAGAGCAAGGGCAATTGCCTCGCCAGGAGCTCCTCGGCATCCTCGCCAAGATCGGCAAGCAGGCGCAGCGGGCGGGGCAGATCATCCGCCGGGTCCATGCCTTCGTCCGGCGCAGCGAACCCAAGTTCGAGCCTGTGGACCTCAACACCATTCTCCGGGAGGCGGTCGGACTCGTCGAAGCGGATGCCCAGCGGCAGGGGGTGAGCATTGGGCTGGACCTGGCCAGCCCTCTGCCCCCGGTTGCTGCTGATCCGGTGATGATCGAACAGGTCGCAGTCAATCTGATCCGCAATGGGATGGATGCCATGGCCAACACCCCCCGTGCCGAACGGCAGGTCAGCTTGCGTACCCGTCACCAGGACGGCATGCTGGTCTTCAGCGTGGCTGACCGGGGCCGGGGGATTCCGCCCGAGGTCGCCGGAAAGCTCTTTGCACCCTTCTTCACCACCAAGGAAGAAGGAATGGGCATGGGACTGAACATATGCCGTTCCATCGCCGAACTGCACCGGGGCCGGCTGAGCTTCGAGGCTCACCCGGCGGGTGGTACGATTTTCAATTTCTCGCTGCCAATAGCCCCATGAGCGCACCCCTCGCATACATTGTCGATGACGACGAAGCCATCCGCGACGCCCTCACATGGCTCTTCCGCACCCGCAACGTAAGCAGCCGGGCCTGGGCGTCGGCCGAGGCCTTTCTCACAGACTGGCAGGCAGAGTGGCGGGGCTGCGTGGTGCTGGACATACGGATGCATGAGATGAGCGGACTGGAGTGCTTCGATGCCCTGCTCGCCCGCGGCAATCTCCTGCCCGTCATTTTCCTGACAGGCCACGGCGACGTTCCGATGGCCGTCGGAGCCCTCAAGAAAGGCGCTTTCGACTTCCTGGAAAAGCCCTTTGACGACAACGCCCTGGTCGATGTCGTCCTCCGGGCACTGGATAACGACGCCCGGCGCCATGCCAGTGAAGAAACCCAGGCCTGCGTCACAAGCCGGCTGGCCCAGCTGACCCCCAGGGAACAGGAAGTCATGAACCTGGTGCTGGCGGGCAAGTTCAACAAGGTCATCGCCGATGCACTGAATATCTCCATGCGCACCGTGGAAGTCCACCGAGCCCGGGTCTTTGAAAAAATGGGCGTCCGCTCAGCGGTCGAACTGGCCCAGCTGCTGGCCCCTGGACGGGACTGATCAGGTCTGCGGCGCCACAGGCATCCGGGACCAGACCAAGACGTCCCCTTCCTGCCCGGGCAGACAGCGGAAGGCTGCAGCCACCCCCACTCCGGCCACCCAGGCCAGTGCCCCGTCCACCCACAGCAAGGGCAGATGCGCCCGGAGCCAGGGAGGAACACCGGCCTCCTGAAAGAGATTCTTCAGGCTCCGGCTTGGACCGCCCGGATGGAGCTCCAGCCGCTCCCCCCCCTGACGGGGACGGAACTCGCAGGATCGCCCGGCCAGAAGCGCCCGCGAGAGGCCTACAGCAAACCCACGCTCAACCCGGATCTCCCCCCCGGCCCACCCCAGCTGCGCTTCCCCATGCCAGTACAGTGGAGACGGCATCGGCAGCAAGGCTGCTTCCAGCCACAGATCTCCCCGGTAGGCGCAGAGCGCGACACGCTCCCACGGCAACCGTCGCCCTTCCCCAGCCCCCGCCTCACAGAGCTGACGCTCCATTTCCAGAAGCCGATCCTCATCCGGCGGGCGCTCACCGGCAAGCGTAAGAAGGCGACGCAGCAGGTTGCGGCGGCGGGCCGGCGCGAGGGACTGCCACCCGGCCAGGGCCCAGCGGGCCTGCCCCTCCCGGCACAACGTGCTCAGATCCTCGTCGGCCCGTTCATCGAGCAGCTCGATCGCCTCGGCGCTGAGACGCCCAAGGCGCGCCAGAGCGGCCCCTGCGCCTGGAAAGCGTGCATTCAGGGAGGGGAGGATGGCATGGCGCAGAAAATTACGGGAAAAACGCAGATCCTGGTTGCTGGGATCTTCCACCCAGCTGAGCGCATGCAGGCGCGCATACGCTTCAAGAGCCTGTCGGGGAACGGCGAGCAAGGGACGCCAAACCGGGTTGGGGCCCCGCAGATCCAGGCTGCGCATGCCCGCGACACCATGCGGGCCAGCACCCCGGACAGCCCGGAACAACACGGTTTCAGCCTGATCATCCCGATGATGGGCCAACACCAGCATGGCCGACCCCAGACGATCGAGAGCAGCTCTCCGGGCTTCCCGCGCTGCAGACTCCAGCCCCTCTGGATGCGTACGGGACACCTGCACCCGGGAAAGACTCAATTCAACACCCAAGGCATCACAAAGACGGGCACAGGTGTCAAACCAGGCTTCCGAACCCGCCACCAGCCCATGGCTCACATGGGCAGCCTGAAGTTCAAAACCGAGGCAATCGCGGAGCCCGGCCAGTACATGCAGCAATACGCAGGAATCCAGTCCGCCACTCAGCCCGACCCGAAGCCTGGCGGGCCGGCAAGGCAGCCGTTGCCAGTTGGCAACGACCTCTGCAACCGGGTCAATCGACGGCAATTTCCTTGAACTTACCGTAGCCCATCAGGCGCTCGTAGCGCTGCTCGAGCAGTTCGGACGGAGACAACTCCGAGACCTGCCGCAGGGCGTCCTGGAGGGCCCGCTTGAGGGTCTGGGCCATTGCCCGATGATCCCGGTGAGCCCCCCCCACGGGTTCGCTCACGACCTTGTCGATCAGGCCCAGGGACTTGAGCCGGCCTGCCGTGATGCCCATGGTCTCCGCTGCATCCGAAGCCCTCTCGGCGCTCTTCCAGAGAATGGAGGCGCACCCCTCGGGGGAGATCACCGAATAAGTGGAGTACTGGAGCATCATCAAATGATCGCCCACGGCGATGGCCAGGGCGCCACCGGAGCCCCCCTCACCGATCACCGTACAGATCAGGGGGACCTTGAGTTCAGCCATCACGTAAAGATTGTGACCGATGGCCTCGGACTGTCCGCGCTCCTCGGCATCGATCCCCGGATAGGCACCTGGCGTGTCCACGAAAGTGAAGACAGGAATGCCGAATTTTTCCGCCAGCTTCATCAGGCGCATGGCCTTGCGATACCCCTCGGGCCGCGGCATGCCGAAGTTGCGGTAGATCTTTTCCTTGGTATCGCGCCCTTTCTGGTGCCCGATGACCATGCAGGACTGGCCGTTGAAACGGGCCAGACCACCCACGATCGCCTTGTCATCGGCAAAGCTGCGATCGCCGTGCAGCTCGCGAAAATCAGTGAAGATGTGCTGCACGTAGTCCAGCGTGTATGGCCGCTGGGGATGACGGGCCACCAGGGCGCACTGCCAGGGCGTCAGCTTGGCGTAGATGTCCTTGGTCAGGCCATAGTTCTTCTGCTCCAGACGGGCAATCTCCTCGGAGATATCCACCGCCGAATCATCCTGCACAAAGCGTAGTTCTTCGATCTTTGCCTCAAGCTCTGCAATAGGCTGCTCAAAATCTAGGAACGTGGTTTTCATCAGGTCAAGCTCACAAAAATTTTTCTTATTTTACCCCATCGCCTACCAAGTCGGGCATTGGCCCTGGCACCCGTGGCATCCCATCAGGAAAATCGCATTGCTGCAGGGCAACACAAGCCGCTAACATGCGCCCTTTTGCACCGAACGGCGTCTCGATGGCCTCGATGAACCTGCTCCGCGCCCTCGCCACCGTCAGTGGCATGACGCTCCTGTCGCGCATTCTCGGTTTCGTACGGGACTTCGTCGTCGCCCGATCCTTCGGGGCTGGCGTTGAGACAGACGCCTTCTTCGTAGCCTTCCGCCTGCCCAACCTGCTGCGCAGGATGTTTGCCGAAGGCGCTTTCTCCCAGGCATTCGTGCCGATCCTGGCCGAGTACAAAAACCAGCGCAGCGCAGACGAGACCCACGCCCTGATCAGCCACGTGGCCAGCGTCCTCGGTGTCGTGGTGCTGATCATCTCCATACTCGGAGCCCTCGCAGCCCCCGCCATCATCCATACCACCGCACCAGGCTTCTCCGGCAGCCCGGAAAAATTTGCCCTGACCGTCGAGCTGACCCGGATCACTTTTCCATACATTTTCTTCATGTCGCTGGTCGCGCTGGCCGGCGGCGTCCTGAACACCTGGAGCCGCTTTGCGATTCCGGCCTTCACGCCGGTACTGCTGAACCTTTCGTTCATAGGCATGGCTCTTTTTGCCGCACCTTATTTCGATCCCCCGATCCTGGCCCTGGGCTGGGCGGTCTTCATCGGGGGGCTGGCCCAGGTGCTGCTGCAACTTCGCCCCTTGGCCAGGATCGGCATGCTGCCACGCTTTTCCCTGCGCTTCTCCGACCCGGGCGTCCGGCGTATTCTCAAGCTGATGGCACCTGCGATCCTGGGGGTTTCAGTCAGTCAGATCTCCCTGCTCATCAATACCGTATTCGCCTCTTTCCTGCCCAGCGGCAGCGTCTCCTGGCTTTACTACGCGGACCGCCTGATGGAGTTTCCCGCCGGCATGCTCGGCGTCGCCCTGGGAACCATCCTTTTGCCCAGCCTCTCCAGGATGCACGCGGACAAGAACCCGCAGGCGTTCTCGGAACTCCTCGACTGGGGGCTTCGCCTGACCCTGATGCTCACCCTGCCCGCCGCCCTGGGCCTGGCACTGCTGGCGGTGCCCCTGATCACCACCCTTTTCCATCATGGTGCCTTCGCAGCAGAAGACGTGCTCCAGACACGCACCGCCCTGATCGCCTACAGCATCGGCCTTGCCGGGCTGATCCTCGTCAAGGTGCTGGCGCCGGCCTTTTACGCCCGCCAGGACATACGGACCCCCGTCAAGATCGGGCTGCTCACCCTGGCCCTGACCCAGGCCATGAACCTGGCCTTCATCGGCTGGCTGGCCCACGCCGGTCTGGCGCTCTCAATCGGCCTGGCCTCGTGCTTCAATGCAGGCATGCTCTACCGGGGCCTGCGCCAGCGCGGGGTCTATCATCCTCAGCCCGGCTGGCTGGGTTTCCTTGGCAAACTCCTGAGCGCCCTTGGAGTACTGGCTGCAGGCATTCACTGGGCTGCCGGACCGGACAGCCTGTGGCTGGCCGCCAGTGGTCTGGAGCGTACCCTGCGCCTCTGTGCCCTGGTTATCGGTGGCATCGGGGTGTATTTCGGGGTGCTCTTCGGGCTGGGCTTTCGGATCAAGGATTTCCGGCGACGCAGCACCACCTGAACCGGAACCCGGCATGCAGGAACTTGGCTAGAATCCCCGAATTGATTTCCAGGGAGACACACCATCATGCAACTGAGCAGCCATAGCCTGGCCGACGGCGCCGTTATTCCAGGCGAATTTTCCTTCTGCATCCCCGCCAGCGAAGGCCATGTATGCCTGGGCGCCAATCGCAACCCTCACCTGGCCTGGCGTGATGCCCCCCCGGGCACCCGCTCCT
>NZ_JAQUVG010000144.1 GCF_028693495.1 Zoogloea sp.
CACATCAACCTCACCGGCGATTACCTCTGGCGCAGCAGCGCCAAGATCGGCGCGGGCAAGTTCAGGCCGCTACGACCGCTGCAACCGGCTTAGCGTGCTTTATTTTCCGTTTTCTGAGGCGACCCCTGGATGAGAGGAAAGCGACATGAACATCGGAGCGGTTGCCAAGGCCTGCGGTGTCTCGGCCAAGATGATCCGCCACTACGAGCAGATCGGCTTGATTGGTCACAGCCCCCGGACCGAAGCGGGCTACCGCCAGTATCAGGAGCGGGATCTGCACACGCTGAAGTTCATCCGCAGTGCCCGTGATCTGGGGTTCTCCCTGGATCAGATTCATCAGCTTCTGTCGCTCTGGTATGACGAAAAGCGCTCCAGCGCAGAGGTGAAGCAACTTGCAGAAAGTCACTTGAGCGATCTGGATGAGCGAATTCAGGGGCTCACCGCGATGCGCGACGCACTGGTGCGCTTGTCGGAGAGTTGTTGCGGTGACGATCGTCCGGACTGTCCGATTCTTGAGGGACTTGCCGGGCACGGGCCTGTATCATCAAGCCCGTCCCAGCTCTCGAAGCAGAAAGCCCAGGGCGTTTAGGGCAAACGGGGCATTTTCCTTCGTGGGAGGCCGGGTGTTGTAGCGCATTTGCTCATTGGGCTTCCCGCGAGAGTGAAAGCGCTGAAGCAGACGAATGGCCTAACCTGCTGCCAACGGTGACTGGGTATTGCCATTGCCTTGCTGTTTTTCAAACGCTTTCAGCTGGTCGCCCAGATCAAGATGAAGGGCGCTGCTCAGGGCATCTCTGGTAGCTTCGAGCCAATGCTCCAGAACAGTGGTTGCCGCCGCACGACGGAGATCGATCAAAGAGACCGGACTGGAGCGGAATGCCGCATCGGCCACCTTATCCAGAATTGTTGTGGCCTCTGGGTCTGCTTGTTTCGGGATATGGTCGCTGATCAACTCCAGGAGGCGCTGAGCTGAAGGTCTGCTACCGTTTGGAAAACCGCAGTTGAGCGTAGGGAGGGTCGGGTGACAGCAATGGGTCGGTATTTCGCACTCGCCAAAGTGAAAAGCTACCTCTCGTCGCAGCTTGCAGTTGCGCGGCAGCTAACTTGCACATTGCGGCCGATACATGCCGCCGGCCGAACGACCGTTCAGGCCGATTATACAAAGCCTGCGATTATGGAAAGTGGCAGGTCGGAACGAGGGTCAAACGCTGGAGGGCAACGGCAGGCAAGAGTTCCGACCTTCACATAATCACAGCGTGTTCAGGCAGCCGACCAGTGAGTCGGGCGCCTGGTAGCGCTGGATCTTGACGTCCGGCTCGCGCAGTCTGCCCTCAGCCAACCCGCAGACATCATGCAGCTGTTCCTCGTAGCGGCGTAGTTCCGCCGTGATGTGATCGGAAAACGCCGATGCTGACTGTGCGCTTGGCGTAACCGGAGACGAAGAGATGTGGCTTATAACGGTCTCCTGATTTGAAACTACCACTTCAGTAAACTGAGGAAATTATGTCGAGCCCACGGGATGCCATCCGCCCCCAAGCCGCGTCCTGCCTGTTTCTTAGCCACAATCACCCCGTTTACTTTCCATAATCATCGGCATTGAATAATCGGCCATAGCGGCCGTTGGCCAGCGTTACTGAATCGGACAGCAATCGGACAGCAATCCGCCACCTTTTTGCCTTTCAGCCCTGTGGGTTCGCAAGCTCGGACTTCCATAGGTCGTGTCCTCCCCGGGGCGCTGGGTGGCATGCACATGCCTCGCCATGGGCGGCCGCCACCAGTTCGTGCAGGATCCCACAGTCCGAACTCGTGTGAGGCGTGGCGCACTGTCCTCGTAGCGCAATGAGCTGGCGTTCGAGAGCCTGCATGCTGGCGAGTCGGGCGCGGACCTTGGCTAGCTGCGCGTCGATGAGAAGATTGATCTCGGCACAATCCGCCTGCGGGTTGTCGAGAAAAACCAGCAGGCGCTGGACTTCGGCCAGGGGGATGTCGAGCGCGCGACAGTGCCGGATGAAGGCAAGGCGTTCCAGATGGGCATGCGTGTAGGTGCGGTAGCCATTGCTGGTGCGCGTCGGGGCGGCCAGCAGCTGTGCTTTCTCATAGAAACGGATGGTGTCGACGTCTACGCCGGTGGCTCGGGCCAGTTCGCCAATTCGCATTGCCTGCTCCTGAGGGGATTCCCTTCATCTTAGGCTTGACCTTGAAGTCGCTCCAGGGTTTTTAATCAGCGCATCATGACAACGAACGGCTGAAGGGGAACGGAAATGTCGGAACACCAGGACTTACACAGCAATCCGCCGCTGCGGGCAGGAAGCTCCGGCTGCGGCTGTTCGAGCGCTTGCCAGCCAGGTCTTGCATCCGATACGCGGGACGACTTACAAACGCAGCAACCTCCCGGCGAAGTCCTCCGGCTGCACCTCCCGGCCATGGACTGCCCGACCGAGGAGGGGCAAATCCGTCGCGCGCTCGAGCGCTTTACCCGGATCCGGCGGCTGTCATTCGATCTCCCTGCGCGCAGCTTGAGTATCGAGGCCCCCGTCGAGTGCTGGGACGACATCGAGGCCGCTATCGGGACCGCGGGTTTCAAAGCGGAACGGCTGGTCACGGAGGTGCAGGTCGACAAGGCGGCGCTTGCCCGAGCTCAGTTCCTTCGACCCGTTGCCGCACTGGCGGTTGCGATGATGGCGGAAGCCATTGCCTACATCTCGCCTGAAGCGCTTCTCTGGAAGCTCGTGGGCATGGCGGTCGCAGGAATTGCGATTGCCCTGTCGGGACTCTCGGTGTTCCGCAAGGGCGTCGCCGCACTCGCGCGCGGACAGCTTAACATCAACGCACTGATGTCCGTCGCAGTGGCGGGCGCCTTCGTGATCGGCCAGTGGCCGGAGGCGGCCATGGTGATGGCGCTCTACGCCATCGCGGAGCTGATCGAAGCCCGGGCCGTCGAGCGCGCACGCGACGCCATCAAGAGCCTGCTCGATCTTTCGCCCCAGGAAGCCGAAGTCCTGCAAGACGATGGCGAGTGGCGCGTCATGCTCGCGAAGGAGGTTGCCGTCGGTACCGTCGTGCGGGTACGCCCCGGTGAACGCCTGGCCCTCGACGGAATGGTGCGTAATGGGCGTTCGGCGGTGGATCAGTCACCGGTGACCGGAGAAAGCATGCCGGTGGAGAAGGGGCCGGGCGATGAGGTGTTCGCTGGCACCATCAACCAGGACGCGGCTCTCGAGTTTGAAGTCACCGCACCGGCGACCGATACCGTTCTGGCTCGCATCATCCACACCGTCGAGGCCGCCGAAGGTTCCCGTGCACCCACCCAGCGCTTCGTCGACCGGTTTGCCGCGATCTACACCCCTGCGGTCTTCGTGCTGGCGCTGGGCCTCGCGTTGGCGGGGCCGCTGCTGTTCGGTTGGGCGTGGCTGAGCAGCGTCTACAAGGCGCTGGTCATCCTGGTCATAGCGTGCCCGTGCGCGCTGGTGATCTCGACCCCCGTCACGGTGGTGAGCGGGCTGGCCGCCGCGACCCGCCGCGGTATCCTCATCAAGGGCGGCGTCTATCTGGAGGAGGCCCGCAAGCTCCGAGCCGTGGCGCTGGACAAGACCGGTACAGTCACGGAAGGGCGGCCGCGCCTGGTCGCCACGGTCATGCTGGGCGATATGCCCGACGAAGCCGCGACGCGTCGTATCGCCGCAGCCCTGGCCAGCCGCTCGGATCATCCAGTTTCGCGCGCGATTGCCAGCGGTCTCGCGGTGCAGGGTGTGCCGGATGTGACAGACTTTGGCGCCGAGGCGGGACGCGGTGTCTTCGGGCAGGTTGACGGTCACGACTACGTGCTCGGCAATCATCGCTGGATTCATGAGCGGAACCAGTGCTCCGCCACGCTTGAATCCCTGATGTCGAGCCACGAACGGCAAGGCCGCACGATCACCGTCCTTGCCGACGCAGGGAAGCCGCTGGCGCTCTTCGCCGTCGCCGATACCGTGAAGGCAAGCTCGCGGGAGGCGATCGCCGAACTGGCTGTGCTGGGTGTGCGGCCGGTGATGCTCACCGGGGACAACCCCGCCACCGCCTCAAGCATTGCGGCCGAAGTCGGCATCGACGACGTTCGGGCCAACCTGCTGCCTCAGGAGAAGCTGGACGCCATCCGGCGCCTCGCCGACTCAGGGACCACCGTGGCCATGGTCGGGGACGGCATCAACGACGCGCCAGCACTGGCGACGGCCAGCATCGGCTTTGCGATGGGAGGCATGGGCACCCACACGGCGATGGAGGCCGCCGACATCGTGATCATGAACGACGACCTGCGCCGCGTACCGGAAACCATCCGGCTCTCGCAGCGCACGCATGCCATCCTCTGGCAGAACATCACCCTGGCGCTGGGGATCAAGCTGGTGTTCCTGTTCCTGGCGATCTTCGACAGCGCGACCATGTGGATGGCGGTGTTTGCCGACATGGGTGCAAGCCTGCTGGTGGTGGGCAACGGCCTGCGCTTGCTGCGTGGCAGCAAGACCGGCGGCAGGCTTCCTCATTTCTGATACCATCTGCGCCCATGCGTCGCTGGCTTGCCGTCTTCCTGCTGGTCTTCCTGCCACTCCAGTTCACCTGGTCGGTGGCGGCCGCCTATTGCCAGCACGAGTCAGGCAACGTTCAGCACTTTGGTCATCACGAACACAAGCATGCAGGCGACGCCGGTGCCAAGGACGCCAAGAAGGCGCCTTCGGGCATCGACGAGGACTGCGCCTTCTGCCACGCCGGTTGCGTGTCAGTGCTGACCGGCGTTTTTGACGTGATGCCCCCGCGGGTGGCGGATTCTAGCCCGCCCTGGGCGCCTAACTTCCTTGCCTCGCCGCCCGGCGACGTGCCAGAACGCCCCAACTGGGTTGCTTCCGCCTGATCGGCGGGAGCGGATCCCTCTTTCCTTCGCATCCTCCGCGGCGCTCGCCGCGCGCCCATCCGGCTTATCGGAGGGCGTCCCGCCGATTCCCCCACGTGTCTTTCACTATTGGAGAATCGGATGCCATCCAAATCAAGCCTTGCGCTTGCGCTGATCTGCGCCCTGGCCATGCTGGCCGGGCCGACGCGAGCCGAAACCTACATGGCGGTCATTCCCGCCGCCATGAGCAACCCCACCGGGCCCCTGAGCCTCGAGGCGGCGCTCGACCTTGCCCTCACCGCCAACCCTGAGCTCTCGGCGGCCACGAACGAACTGCGCGCCGTCGAAGGTGCGGTGATCCAGGCCGGGCTGCGGCCCAACCCCGACATCTCGACCTCGGTCGAGGACACACAGAACCGCGCGACTCGCAGCACGACCGTCCAGCTCGGCCAAAGGCTCGAGCTGGGCGGCAAGCGCGCCGCGCGCGTTGCCATCGCCGAGCGGGGCCGCGAGGTCGCGGATGCCGATCTGGCCGCCCGTCGCCTCGAAGTGCGGGCCGCTGTGGTCGGGGCGTTCTTCGATGAGGGTCGGCCGGGAATCATGAAAAATTCCCCGAAAACCGCCTACTCTTCTGAATTAAAAAGCGAATTCTGACTGTCAAGACCATTCTTCTTTATGTTGACGCTTTTCGCCGGTGGCACCTGCAAAG
>NZ_JAQUVG010000145.1 GCF_028693495.1 Zoogloea sp.
GCAGAATCGGGCGTAAGGAACTCATGGGTTGGGCTCGGAATATTTCTTCGACAGGCCTGCCGGTCGGGGTGCCGACAGCAAACACGGGTTGGATCACGCCGCTACAATAGGGTTCGATTGATGTTAGGCCCTTTCGAATAGCCCAGCAAGCGAGCCTCTTCCACCCACCTCATCTTTACGATGCCTGAACTCCCCGAAGTCGAAACCACCCGGCGGGGCATCGCCCCGGAACTGGAAGGACAGCAGGTCACTGCCGTCCTGATCCGCAATGGGCGCCTGCGCCAGCCGGTACCCGCCAGCCTGGCCCAGCACCTGGCAGAGCAACCCCTGCAACGCGTCCGGCGACGCGCCAAATACCTGCTGCTGGACTTTCCTGCCGGCAGCCTGCTGATCCACCTGGGCATGTCAGGCAGCCTGCGCATCGTCCCGGCAGATCAGCCCCCGGAAAAGCACGACCACGTGGACATCGTGTTCGGAGCACGGACCCTGCGTCTGCGGGACCCCCGCCGGTTTGGTCTGGTGCTGTGGCAGGACGGAGAGACCGAACACCCCCTGCTGACCCGCCTGGGCATCGAACCCCTGAGTGACGGCTTCGATGGCGCCTGGCTGCACCGGGCCAGCCGGGGTCGACGCACCCCCGCCAAGCTGTTCATCATGGATGGCAGCATCGTGGTGGGCATCGGCAACATTTACGCCTCCGAAAGCCTGTTCCGGGCAGGCATCGACCCCACCACCCCCATGGACGAGCTCGGTCTCCGGCGCTGCACCCGCCTGGCGAGCTGCATTCGCGAAACCCTCAGCGACGCCCTCGCCGCAGGAGGCAGCACCCTGCGGGATTTCGTCAGCAGCACTGGCACGCCCGGCTACTTCCAGCAAAGCTATTTTGTCTATGGCCGGGATGGCGAACCCTGCCGGCGCTGCGGGACGCTCATCCGCAAACGCATCATGGGCCAGCGTGCCAGCTTCCATTGCCCCCGCTGTCAACGCTGAAGACGTTTCCCGACGGAGCGCTTCCGTTTATGCTGACGCTATTCGACCAATCCCCCGGTGCTGTGCCCTGCAGGCAGGAAAGAATCCCGTGAAAGACGCCCACATTCTCGCAGACCACTTTTCGGCCTACACCCAGTGGCGCGGTGACGTCGCCGCCGGGGTCAGCGAGCTCCGCAAGTGGTTGCAGACCAACGAAATCGGTGACGCCCAGTCCGACCTCCGCCTCCAGTACCTGCTTGATCGCCTGCGCGAGGACAAGCTGGTCGTCGCCTTCGTGGCCGAGTTCTCCCGGGGCAAATCCGAACTCATCAACGCCGTGTTCTTTGCCGGTTACGGCAACCGGATCCTGCCCTCCAGCGCAGGGCGGACCACCATGTGTCCGACCGAGCTCCAGTGGAAATCCGGCGACCGCCCGGAAATCCGGCTGCTCCCCATCGACAGCCGCAAGACCAACGCCAGCATTACCGAACTCAAGCGCTACCCGGAAGAGTGGCAGGTACGCCCCCTCGACACCCGCTCCGCCGAAAGCCTCCAGCAGGCCCTCGCCCAGGTGGGTGAAACCCGCATGGTCACGCTGTCCGAAGCCGAGGAGCTGGGCTTTCCCATTGACGAGAGCGGCGAGCGGGGGATCCGCCCGGACGCCTCCGGGCAAGTGGAGATTCCCCGCTGGCGGCACGCGATCATCCAGTTCCCCCACCCCCTGCTCGAGCAAGGGCTGGTGATCCTCGACACGCCGGGGCTCAACGCCATTGGCGCCGAGCCCGAGCTCACCCTCAACCTGCTGCCCAACGCCCATGCGGTGCTGTTCATCCTGGCAGCCGATACCGGAGTCACCCAGTCCGACCTGGCGGTCTGGCGAGAGCACGTGAATGGAGGGCGCCGCCAGCGGGGTCGCCTCGTCGCCCTCAACAAGATCGATGGTCTGTGGGACGGGCTGCGCAGCGAAAGCGAGATCGAGCGGGAGATCAGCGGCCAGGTGGCCAGCGTGGCTGCCACCCTCGACATCACCCCGGAGCAGGTGTATCCCGTCTCGGCTCAGAAGGGGCTGGTCGCCAAGGTCAATGAGGATGCCGGACTTCTCGAGCGCAGCCGGATCCTGCAACTGGAACAGGCCCTGTCCACCGAGCTGCTGCCCACCAAACGAGAGATCGTCCGGGACAGCACCCACGGAGACGTGAGCGACATCGTCGGTCGCGCCCGGGAGCTCCTCAATGCGCGCCTCACCGGCCTGCGGGAGCAGCTGCAGGAGCTCACCGACCTGCGCGGCAAGAACCAGAACGTCATCGAATACATGATGCGCAAGGTCCGCTCCGAGAAGGACGAATTCGAGCAGGGCCTGCAAAAGTATTACGCGGTACGCAGCGTGTTCTCGAACCTGTCCAACAACCTGTTCGAACACCTGGGACTGGATGCCCTGCGGGACGAGACCCGCCGGACCCGCGAAGCCATGCTCGACGCGGCCTTCTCCCGGGGGCTGCGGGAAGCCATGAAGGGCTTCTTTGCCCATCTGCGCGCCAACTTCAAGAAATCCACCGACGAAATCGGCGAGATCTCCAAAATGCTTGACGCGATGTACAAGCGCTTCACCGTTGAACATGGCCTCAAGCTGGCCGCCCCCACGGCCTTCTCGACCCTGCGCTATGAAAAGGAAATCGAGCGCCTCGAGGCCGCCTTCAACAGTCAGTTCAACACCGTGCTGACCATCGTCACCACCGAGAAACACACCCTGACCCAGAAATTCTTTGAAACCGTGGCCGTGGAAGCCCGGCGGACCTTCGAAGTGGCCAACCGGGACGCCGAGCAGTGGCTGAGGGCGGTGATGGCACCCCTGGAAACCCAGGTCCGGGAATACCAGCTGCAGCTCAAGCGCCGCCTGGAAAGCGTCAAGCGCATCCATCAGGCCACTGACACGCTGGAAGACCGGGTACGCGAATTGCAGCAGGCCGAAGACCAGCTGGTCGCCCAGCTGGCCCAGCTGAACCAGCTGGCCAACCGCATGGAGCAGGCCCTGACGCTGCCCGGGCCATCCGTCCCGGCCACCGCCCTGGCCGCCTGAGCACCCTCCTGCCCTGCATTCGATGAAAGGGCCGCCCGGGTGGAAACCAGGGCGGCCCTTGTTCTTGCTGGCCTACGGCTTACGCCGCCGGCACGATACCGGCCTTACTTGTCAGCGGTCAGCTTGAGAAACTTCTCCATCAGGTCATCCTTGTTTTCCGGATGCTCCGGATCGAAGGGGATGCAATCCACCGGGCAGACCTGCTGGCACTGGGGCTCATCGAAGTGGCCGACGCACTCGGTGCACTTGTTCGGGTCGATGATGTAAATCTCATCCCCCTGGGAAATGGCACCATTCGGGCATTCCGGCTCGCAGACGTCGCAGTTGATGCACTCGTCGGTAATCATCAAGGCCATTTTGTTTGACTTCCTCGTTACTTACTGTTTATTGAACTTCCGGCACAGGCGGTCATAGACACCCGGCTGCACGAACTTGCTGACATCACCGCCGAGCCGGGCAATTTCCCGCACCATGGAGCCGGAAATGAACATGTACTCGTCGGCAGGCGTAAGGAACACCGTTTCCACATCCGGGTAAAGCTTGCGGTTCATGCCTGCCATCTGAAATTCGTACTCGAAGTCAGACACGGCCCTCAGGCCGCGGATGATGACCCGAGCCTTGTTCTGGTGGAGAAACTCCATCAGCAGGCAGGCAAAACCCTGGACCTCCACGTTGGGATAAGCCGCAAGAACTTCCCGGGCGATCTCGACCCGTTCATCCACATTGAAGATCGGCCCCTTGCCGCCGCTCACCGCCACGCCGACGATGACCCTGTCGAACAGACGCGCTGCCCGGCGGACCAGATCTTCATGTCCCTTGGTGAACGGATCGAAGGTGCCCGGATAAACCGCGACGCCATCCCTCATATGCAGCCCTTCCCTGTCGGCCCGACCACACGAACATCAGGCATGCGCAGCAAAGAGGTGGTAATACACCTGCCCGGCCACCGCCTGCTTGATGAGTGTCAATCGGTCGATGTTTTCAATCTTGTATTCCGCTTCCACATAGGCCACACCGTCTTCCGACAGGAGATCCGGCAGCAGCGGCGCCATCCGCTCGATCCAGCCCGCCCGGTAGGGTGGATCCAGAAAGACCACGTCATAGGTGTGGCGTGCGGAGCGGGCGAATTTTAGCGCATCGGCCCGCACTAGCTCTACACACACCGCCTGTAGGGTCTTTGCATTGCTGCGGAGTGCGGCGAAGGCCACGGCATCCTGCTCGACCATGGTGACCTTTGCGGCCCCCCGGGAAGCGGCCTCGAAGCCCAGCGCCCCGCTGCCGGAGAAGAGATCCAGGCAGCGAAGTCCTTCGAGATCCTGCCCCAGCCAGTTGAAGAGGGTTTCACGAACCCGATCCGGCGTCGGACGCAGCCCCTTCACCGTGGACACGTCGATCAGGCGGGAGCGCCATGCGCCTCCGATGATGCGCACCTTGCTCAACGGGCACTCCCTGGGGTGCTCCCCTTGTCCCCATCCCCGCCCACCACCACGGTAATCAGGCGGTCCGGCTGGACGTGACGGCGGAACGCATCGCGGACCTGGGCCGCGCTCACCGCCTGGACGCGCTGCTGGTAGGTATCCAGATAATCCAGGGGCAGCCCATAGGCGCCGATCACGGCGACCTGCTCGAGCATCTTCCGGTTGGAATCCAGGCGGAGGGCAAAACCATTGACAATGTTGTCCTTGGCCGCCTTGAGCTCCGCATCGCTAGGGCCCTTGTCGAGAAAATCCTGCAGGGTGGCCGACACCACCCGGAGGGCATCCTCCAGCTGGCTGCCCTTGGTCTGCAGCCCGATCTGGAAAGGACCCACGTCCCGCTGAGGGATGAAGTAGCTATACACACTGTACGCATACCCGCGCTTCTCCCGGACCTCGTGGGTCAGGCGCGACACGAAACCGCCCCCCCCCAGGATGTAGTTGCCCACCAGCAGCGGAAAGAAATCCGGGTCCCCCCGGCGGATGCCCGGTTGCCCCACTGCGATGTGGGCCTGGGCCGCCGGATGGGGCACGCGGATCTGCTGGCCTGCGGGGCGGACGCTGTTCACCGCCGGGGCCGGCACCTCGCCCGTGGGCAGCCCACCCACCAGCCGCTCGGCGATGACCTCGGCGTCGGCGCGGGAAACATCCCCGACGATGCTCACGGTCGCCCGTGCTCCGGTGTAATGACGCTGGTGGAAGGCCACCAGATCCTCCCGGGTCAGGGCGCCCATGGTCTCCACGGTGGGAAGCCGGCCGTAGGGATGGTCAGGAAAGAGCGCGGCGGCAAAGCGGCGGGCCAGGATGGAGTCTGGCTGGGTCTCGGCCTCCTTGAGCCCGGCAATGCCCCGGGCCTTCTCCCGCTCCAGGGCCGCCTCGGGGAAGGTAGGCTGCTGGATCAGGGTCGCCAGCAGGCTCACCGCACCATCCCGCTCAGCCGGACTGCTGAGCGTCCGCAGGGACACGGAAGCCCGGTCCATGTCGGCACTGCCGCTGACCTGGGCCCCCAGATCGGCCAC
>NZ_JAQUVG010000146.1 GCF_028693495.1 Zoogloea sp.
GGGAAGCGTAGGCATAACTGCGGGCAGCCTCGACCGTGATCTGCCCCACCGGACGCCAACCATCGCTCACGTGTGCCTGACCGGGGTGTACCTCCATGGGCAGCAGTTTGCTCAGCCATGCGGGCACCCCTTCGGCATTATCCCGATGGGAACGCTCCACAATAACCCGGCCCGCCATATCGACCAGACGAATGGAGCGGTAATGGCCCCCGTCGAACAGCGCTGCGACCAGCAGCTCGGCTGTCGCCTGATCCTTCTTCTGCTGGGACATGGAAAGGGCCAGGGAAACCGCACCATCGCTGGCCTGAGCCGTCAGCTGCTGCTCGAAATAGGTACGGGCAGTCCACAGGCTCACCGCCACCGCTCCGGACAACACCAGAGCCATGGCCACCACCACACTGACCCACAGACGTTTTAACAGGGACATCATTCTTCCTTCAGGGTCGGTAGCCTTCGGAACGCATCCGCACAAGCATCTCTCGCCAGCGGGAAAGGCGGTCCGCCGGACTCGTCGCCCGGACCGCGCCTTGCGCGAACACACCCTGGGTGTTGAAACTGAAGACCGGTTCCAGATCGGGTCTCGCACCCGCCGTGCGAACATCCGCAAGCAGGTTGTCCAGTATCAGGGGAGCCTGCCCGGGCCCGGAATGATAGCTGAGGACCATGTGGGCCTGGGTACCTTCCCGCCCTGCACTGCCGGTCTGGACACGCACATAGGTCATGCGCAGGTTTTCATCCCGAAAGCCCAGCTCCCTCAGGGTGAAGTACTTGGCAAACACGAAATCCTCACAATCCCCTGCCCCCCGGGCGAGGAGCTCCAGGGGGGTTGCCCAGTAATCGACCACTCCCCAGGTCGTCAGATCCTCTTCGTAGCGGATGTTCCGGTTGAAATAAGCGTTAACCTCGCGGAGCATCTGGTCTTCCGGCAACCCCCTCCACTGCGCCAGGACCGCCTGCCAGCGCTCCACGGCAAGTCGCCCGGTGACGCCATGACGCTCCAGCGCCACCTCGCGCATGCCTTCCATCTGGAAACCCGCAGATCCCGCCTCCAGCGCCAGGCCTGCGGCCAGCAGTGCTGCCCATACGTGCGGGCTCACCAGGAAAGAGGCCCCATGTCGAATCATGGAAGGAGGAAAAAGGAAATCGCAGGGATGTCCCATCCATGAAAAAAGGAGCCGCAGCTCCTTTTTTCATGGATGGGATGATCAGAGGTGAGGCTCAATGATGCGCCGGTAGAACTCATGGAAGTGCTGCATGCCATCCTCGTAAGGAGACTGGTAGGGACCCACCTCGCTACGGCCTTCCTTCATCAGGGCCAGGCGGCCCCGATCCATCCGTTCACCGATATCGTCATCCTCGATCGCGGTTTCCATATAGGCCGCCTGCTCCGCTTCGACGAAGTCCCGCTCGAACTCAAGAATTTCCTCCGGATAATAGAACTCGACCACATTGGTGGTCTTGTTCACATCCGTGGGAATCAGGGTACTCACCACCAGCACGTTGGGATACCACTCCACCATGATGTTGGGAAAGTAGGTCAGCCAAATGGCGCCATGCTTGGGCATTTCACCACCGTGACAGGCCAGCACCGCTTCATGCCAGCGCTGGTAGGCCGGCGAACCGGGCTTCTTGAGGGAGGTGATGCCCACCCGCTGCACCGAATACCACTCACCGAACTGCCAGGTCAGGTCATCACAGGTGACGAACTTGCCGAGCCCTGGATGAAAAGGCTCCACGTGGTAATCCTCGAGGTATACCTCGATGAAGGTCTTCCAGTTGTAGTTGCACTCATGGACTTCGACCTTGTCGAGCTTGTAACCGCTGAAATCCAGCTCAGGCGCCACCTGCATGCCGGCCAGATCCGCATTGGCCGATCGGGGACCCTTGAAGAGCAGGCCATGCCAGCGCTCGAGCTTCTCCCTCTGCAGGCTGAGACAAGGCTTGTCGGCAAAATGCGGCGCACCGATCAGCATCCCGTCGGGATTGTAGGTCCAGCGGTGGACCGGACAGACGATGTTGCGGTCAGCGACACCCGCGCCCTGCAGCATGATTGCCTGACGGTGACGGCAGATGTTGGACATCCGGTAAAAACCGTCATCGCGATTGATCAGCAAGCCCGCATGATCCAGCCACTCGAGGGAGCGGTACTGATTGAGCTCCGGCACCATCAGCTCGTGGCCGACATAGCCGGGGCCGCCATCGAAGAGGAGGCGTTTCTCCAGCTCAAAGATTTTTTCGTCGGAGTACCACGAAACCGGCAATTGAGAAATTGCCGGCGAAAGAAGTGCCTGAGAAGCGATGTCAGACATCCCGAACCCCCTGATTCAAAGCGAAAGCCCGAAACGTAAAACGTAATATTATATAGCATCACACGTTTGACCAGAAGCCCGGCCATAGGCTATTTTTACGGTTTCCCAAACTTGAAACCGGCCCATGGTCAAGAATGCCAGCGCCAAGTCGCCCAGCTTCGAGTCTGCTGTCTCCGAACTGGAAGCCATTGTCCAGGAAATGGAAAATGGCCAGATGCCCCTCGATCAGGCCCTCGCCGCCTACCAGCGCGGCACCCACCTCCTGCGCCATTGCCAGGAAGTGCTCACCCAGGCTGAACAGACCATCCGCACCCTCGAATCCGCCACTCCGGAAGATCCCCAGGCATGAACGCCCGCAGCTTCAACCAATGGATGAGCGACATCCAGGAACGCACCGAAGCGGCCCTGGACAAGACGCTGCCCGCCGCCGCCCTGGCACCCGCCCGCCTTCACGAGGCCATGCGCTATGCCGTCCTGGACGGAGGCAAGCGGGTACGCCCCCTCCTGGTTCATGCAGCCGGGCAGATCAGCGGTGCAGCGCCGGAGCGCCTCGACCGGGTTGCCTGTGCCCTGGAAATGATCCATGCCTATTCACTGGTGCATGATGACATGCCCTGCATGGACGACGACGTGCTGCGCCGGGGCAAACCCACCGTCCACGTGGAGTTCGACGAGGCCACAGCGCTCCTGGTCGGTGATGCCCTCCAGAGCCTGGCGTTCCAGCACCTGGCGGATGCCCCCGTATGTGACGATCCCCGCCAGCAGATCCGCATGATCCGGCAACTGGCACAGGCTTCGGGCTCCCGGGGCATGGCCGGCGGACAGGCCATCGATCTGGCCTCGGTAGGCGTTCAGCTCACCCTCGCCGAACTGGAGTTCATGCATATCCACAAGACAGGCGCTTTGATCCGGGCTTCCATCGCTCTTGGCGTACAATGCGGCCGACCCCTTGCCGAAGAGCAGCTCTCCAGTCTCGATCACGTGGGAAAGGTCATCGGCCTGCTTTTCCAGGTGATCGATGACATTCTCGACGCAGAGGCAGACACCGCCACCCTGGGCAAAACCGCGGGCAAGGATGCCGCCAACGACAAACCGACCTACGTCAGCCTGCTCGGCGGAACGCGGGCTCGGGAGCTCGCCGCCGAGATGTGCCAGGATGCCCTGGAGCGGCTTGCGGCCTTCGGGGATGACGCCCTGCGCCTGCGCGAGTTGACCCGGTTCATCGTGAATCGACAGTTCTGATTCCGGCAAACGACACAGAATACCCATTAACGACCCGGTAACCCGGAATGCCCCTCGGAACGCAGCCCGCCCCAACACGCACCAGCCTGCTGGACAGCATCAACTCTCCCGCAGACCTGCGCAAGCTCGACGCCAGTGCCCTTCCCCTGCTGGCAGACGAACTGCGCAATTTCCTGATTGACTCGGTCTCCCGAACGGGCGGGCACCTGTCCTCCAACTTGGGAACGGTCGAACTGACCATCGCGCTGCACTACGTTTTCAACACCCCGGAAGACCGCATCGTATGGGATGTGGGCCACCAGACCTATGCCCACAAGGTCCTGACCGGCCGGCGGGAAGCCATGGCCACCCTGCGCCAGTACAAGGGCCTCTCCGGCTTTCCCAAGCGCTGCGAGAGCCACTACGACACCTTCGGCACGGCCCACTCGTCCACCTCCATCTCCGCCGCCCTGGGCATGTCCGAAGCGGCGCGCCTGCGGGGCGAGGAGCGCCGGGCCATTGCGGTGATCGGCGACGGCGCGATGACCGCCGGCATGGCCTTCGAAGCCCTCAACAACGCCGGAGACATCCACGACAGCAACATCCTGGTCATTCTCAACGACAACGAGATGTCCATTTCCCCTCCGGTAGGGGCGCTCAACAAGCACCTGTCCCGATTGCTGTCCGGGCGCATCTACAATGGTGCCAGGAGTATCGGCAAGCGCTTCCTCGAAAATCTGCCTCCACCGGTTTTCGAACTGGCCAAGCGCACCGAAGAACACGTCAAGGGCATGGTCATGCCCGGAACCATGTTCGAGGAGTTCGGCTTCAACTACATCGGGCCCATCGACGGCCATGATCTGGAAGCCCTGCTGCCGACCCTGCAGAACCTGCGAACCCTCAAGGGGCCCCAGTTCCTGCATGTCATCACCCGCAAAGGACAGGGCTACAAGCTTGCTGAAGCCGACCCGATCCTCTATCACGGCGTCTCCAAGTTCGATCACACGGCGGGCATTCCGGCCGGCAAGGACGCCAAAGGTAGCGGCAAGCTCACCTACACTCAGGTCTTTGGTGACTGGCTGTGTGACATGGCCACAGCTGATCCGCGCCTTGTGGCGATCACCCCGGCCATGCGTGAGGGCTCCGGCATGGTGCGCTACGCTCACGAGTACCCCGATCGTTACTACGACGTGGGCATCGCGGAACAGCATGCCCTCACCTTCGGCGCCGGCCTGGCCTGCGAAGGCCTGAAGCCGGTGGTGGCCATTTATTCCACCTTCCTGCAGCGGGGCTACGACCAGTTCATCCACGACATCGCCCTGCAGAACCTGCCTGTCATGCTTGCCATCGACCGGGCCGGCCTCGTGGGCGCTGACGGAGCCACCCACCACGGCGCCTTTGACCTGTCCTACCTGCTGTGCGTACCCAATCTGACCGTATTCTGCCCGTCGGACGAAAACGAATGCCGCCAGATGCTGTATACAGCCTTCATGCACGATGGCCCCAGTGCCGTACGCTATCCCAGGGGTAGCGGCCGGGGGGTGAAGCCAGCCGACGAGATGACGCTGATCCCCATCGGTACCGGAAAGATTCTGCGCGAAGGCCGCAAGGTCGCCCTGCTGGCCTTTGGCAGCATGGTAGAGACCGCCATGCAGGTGGGCGAGGCGATGGACGCGAGCGTTGCCAACATGCGCTTCGCAAAACCGCTGGATCAAGCCCTGATCCTCAAACTCGCCGCATCCCATGACCTGCTGGTCACACTGGAAGAAAACGCCGTGATCGGTGGTGCCGGCAGTGAGGTCAGTCGGGTGCTGAACGAATCCGGCACGCCCACCCGCCTGCTGCAACTGGGGCTGCCCGATCGTTTCATCGACCACGGGGATCAGCTCCAGCTGCTGACCGAAGTCGGTCTCGATGTCCCATCCGTTCGCAAGCGGATTGAATCAGCCCTACCAACCGGATAGTTGAAGCCCCTTGCCAACAAGGCAAGG
>NZ_JAQUVG010000147.1 GCF_028693495.1 Zoogloea sp.
CCCTGGCCGGCAATGCGCCGGCTACCGGGTTCGAGATGCGCATCTGCCGCAAGGATGGCCAGCTCCTGGCTGCCCGTTTCTACCTGTCGCCCCTGATTGATGGGGAAGGACGGCAGACCGGCTGGATGGCTTCCATTACCGACATCACCGAGCCCAAGAGGGTGCGCGCCGAGCTTGAAGCGGCCCACGAGCGTTTTGTGGCGGTTCTGGATGGACTGGATGCGGCTGTGTATGTGGCCGATGCGGCCAATGACGAAATCCTGTTTGCCAACCGGGCCTTCAAGAGCATTTACGGTTTTGATACCGTGGGGCAGCGGGTGGGCTCCTACGGCTTGCCCACGCCGCCGGACACCCTGTGGTACGACGTGGACCCCCGGCGCCTGTCGCCGGAGCAGGTTCCCCGCGAGCTTTATGATGGTGAGCTCCAGCACATGCTGTCCGGGCGCTGGTATCACATCCGGGAGCGCGCCACCCGCTGGGTGGATGGACGGGTGGTGCGCATGGCCATCGCCACCGACATCACCGACCGCAAGCGGGTGGATGAGGAAAACCGCATTCAGCAGGAGCGCCTGCAGCGCACTTCGCGCCTGATCACCATGGGGGAGATGGCATCCACCCTGGCCCACGAGCTCAACCAGCCCCTGGCGGCCATTGCCAATTATTCCATGGGGTGTGTGAACCGTCTCCAGTCGGGCAGCTACCGTCAGGAAGATCTTCTCACCGCGATGCAGAAGGCCAGCGCTCAGGCGGAGCGGGCCGGCAAGATCATCCGCCGGGTACGGGAGTTCGTGAAGAAGAGCGAGCCACGTCGCCATGGGGTGGCCCTGGCAAGCATTGTCGAGGATGCCATCGGCTTCGTGGAGGTTGACGCCCGTCGCCTGGGTGCCTCCATCATGAGCCAGCTGCCGGCCGACTTGCCGCTGGTGTTTGCCGACACGGTGATGATCGAGCAGGTGGTCCTCAATCTGGTCAAGAACGGTATCGAGTCCATGGCCGAGACCCCCGCAGAGGAACGCATCCTGACCGTTTCTGCCCGGCGCGTGGAGCATGCCCAGGTGGAGGTGTCGATTGCCGATCGGGGGCATGGTCTGTCGGAGGATGCCCGGGAAAAGCTTTTCTCGGCCTTTTACACCACCAAGGCCGAGGGCATGGGCATGGGGCTCAACATCTGCCGGACCATCGTGGAGTTCCACGAAGGCCGCCTATGGGTGGACCCCAACCCCCTCGGAGGATGTATCTTCCGTTTTACCCTGCCCCTGGAGAGCGCCCTTGAAGCTGCAAGCCCCCCTGCCTGAACAGAGCATTTATGTGGTCGACGACGATGAGCCCCTGCGGGATTCCCTGGTCTGGCTGCTGGAGTCCCAGGGCTTTCAGGTGGCATCCTTCGCTTCGGCGGAGGATTTCCTGAAGGCCTGGCGGCCCGAGTTCAATGGTTGCCTGCTGCTCGATGTGCGCATGCCGGGCATGAGCGGGCTGGAACTCCACGAGCGTCTCCGGGCCCTGTATTCCACGTTACCGATCATCTTCATCACCGGTCACGGTGATGTTCCGATGGCCGTGGCGGCGCTGAAGAAGGGGGCCGTGGATTTCATCGAGAAGCCTTTCAACGATACCGAATTGCTCAAACTGGTCACCCAGTGCCTGGTCACCGAGCGGGAGAGTCGCGTCCGTCGCCGTCAGGACGCCGAAGTGGCCCGTCGGCTGGATCAGCTCACCCAGCGGGAGAGGGAGGTGCTTGATCTGATTATCGCCGGCAAGCTGAACAAGCAGATTGCCGACGTCCTGGGTATCAGCATCAAGACCGTGGAGGTCCATCGGGCGCGGGTGATGGAAAAGATGTCGGCCCAGTCCCTGGCCGAGCTGGTGCAGCAGGTGATGGCCATTGAGGCTTCGCCGCGCGCCTGAGTTGCACGGGCATGGCAAGGGGGGTCTGAGCGGCTTGGTCAAGCGATGGTATACTCCCGGGTTTTTCTTGAAGGTCGGAACCATGACGGCTCGCATCATCGATGGCAATGCGCTTTCTGCAAAACTGCGCGGAGAACTCGCTGCGAAGGCGGCTGAACTGACCGCCAGGGGCACTCAGCCCTGTCTGGCGGTGATTCTGATCGGGGGAGATCCTGCCTCGGCAGTGTATGTCCGCAACAAGGTGGCGGGGTGCGAGAAGGCCGGCATCCGGTCCCTCCGGTTCGAGTATGCCGACGATGCCGCCCAGGCGGACGTGCTGGCCAGGATTGCCGAGCTCAATGCCGATCCGGCGGTGCACGGAATCCTGGTGCAGTTGCCCCTGCCGAAGCACTTTGACGAGAAGCTGGTGCTCGAAGCCATTTCCGTCGAGAAGGATGTGGATGGTTTTCATGCCGAGAACGTGGGGCGTTTGTCCCAGGGGCAGGAAGCCTTCGTTCCCTGTACGCCGAATGGCGTGATGGAAATGCTCAAGAGCATCGAGGTCCCCTTGCGCGGAGCGGAGGCCGTGGTGATTGGCCGCTCCAACATTGTCGGCAAGCCGATGGCAATGCTGCTCACGGCTGCCGGGGCCACCGTGACGGTGTGCCACTCGGGTACCCGTGACCTGAATTTTCACACCCGCCGCGCTGACATCCTGGTTGCCGCCATCGGCAAACCGAAGTTCGTTACCGGTGACATGCTCCGGCCCGGGGCGGTCGTCATCGATGTGGGTATCAACCGGCTCCCCGACGGCAAGCTGTGCGGGGACGTGGATTTTGACTCCGCGAAGGACGTCGCCGGCGCCATCACCCCGGTTCCGGGGGGCGTCGGCCCCATGACCATCACCATGCTGCTCGCCAACACTGTCGAGTCTGCCTCCCGTGCTGCCCGCAAGGCCTGAACATAATGAGCGAACAGAAACCCGTCATCGGCATCGTCATGGGCTCCAATTCCGACTGGCCCACCCTGCAGGCTGCGGCCAAGGTCCTCAAGGATTTTGACGTGCCGTTCGAGGCCCGGGTGGTCTCGGCCCACCGCACTCCAGACCTGATGTTCGAGTATGCGGAGCAGGCTCGTGAGCGCGGACTGCGTGCCATCATCGCGGGTGCCGGCGGCGCCGCCCATCTGCCGGGCATGGTCGCCGCCAAGACCACCGTGCCGGTGCTGGGCGTGCCGGTCCAGTCCAAGGCCTTGTCGGGCAAGGATTCCCTGCTTTCCATCGTCCAGATGCCCAAGGGGATCCCGGTGGCCACCTTCGCCATCGGCGAAGCCGGCGCCGCCAACGCGGGCCTGTTTGCCGTGGCCCTGCTGGCTGCCACCGATGGGGCCCTGGCCGAAAAACTCGACGCCTTCCGTGCCGGGCAGACTGCCGCTGTGCTGGCGATGACACTCGATCCGGTCTGACCCACCGTTTTCCCAGGATTGACCCAATGATTCTCCCGCCCGCCACCCTTGGCATGCTCGGCGGTGGCCAGCTCGGCCGCTTCTTTGTCGCTGCGGCCCATGAGATGGGCTACAAGGTCTGGGTTCTTGACCCGGATCCCCACAGCCCCGCCGGACTGATTGCCGACCGCCACCTGCAGGCAGCCTACGAGGATTTCGAGGCACTGGACATGCTGGCCGAAGGGTGCGCCGCGGTGACCACCGAATTCGAGAATGTACCGGCGGCGACCCTGGAGTACCTGGCCAAATTCATTCCGGTGCGCCCCGGCGCTGCGGCTGTGGCGGTCTGCCAGAACCGCATCGCCGAAAAGACTTTCCTGCGCGACAACGGCCTGCCTCATGGTGCCTTTGCGGTCATCCAGTCGGATGCCGACATTGCCGCTGCCGATGCCGGGCTCTATCCGGCCATCCTGAAGGTGGCCCGCTTTGGTTACGATGGCAAGGGCCAGGCCCGGGTGGCCAGCGCCGCAGAGGCCCTCCACGCCTTCCACCAGTTCAAGGGTGAGCCCTGTGTGCTGGAGCAGATGCTCAGCCTCGACTACGAAGTATCGGTGGTGCTGGCCCGCGATGAAAACGGCACGACCCGCTGCTTCCCCACCGTCGAAAACCGCCACACCCACGGTATTCTCGACGTTTCGATTGCGCCGGCCCGGGCGTCTGCCTGCCAGCAGGACGCGGCTCAGGAGTACGCCGAGCGGATCGCCGAGCGTCTGGGCTTCATCGGTACCCTGGCTGTCGAGTTCTTCGTCAGCCGCGGCCAGCTGGTGGTCAATGAAATGGCGCCGCGCCCCCACAACAGTGGTCACCATACCCTGGATGCCTGCACCGTCAGCCAGTACGAACAGCAGGTGCGTGCCCTGTGCGGCCTGCCGTTGGGTGAGCCGCGCCAGCACAGCGCGTCGGTGATGGTAAACCTCCTTGGCGAGCTGTGGTTCGAGGGGGGGGATGCTCATGGCCGCTACCAGGAGCCGGACTGGTCCGTGCTTCATGGCGTACCTGGCCTGCGTCTGCATCTCTACGCTAAGCATCACGCCCGTCATGGCCGCAAGATGGGGCATTTCACGGTGGTGGGTGACGATCCTGCCGATGTGCTTGCCAGGGCCCTGGCGGCCCGGGCGGCCATCGGCATCCGCGACGAGTAAAGGCCTGGCTGGCGATGGACGATATCGAGCAGGCGGTCGGGCTGTTGCGCCAGGGGGCGCTGGTGGCCCTGCCCACCGAGACCGTCTATGGTCTTGGGGCGGATGCCCTCAATCCTGCCGCCGTGGCGAAAATCTTTAGCGCCAAGGGGCGTCCCTCCGACCATCCGCTGATTGTTCACCTGGCCGATGCCGCCCAGCTGATCGACTGGGCGCGGGAGATTCCCCGGGAGGCCATTGCGCTGGCGAGGGCTTTCTGGCCGGGGCCCCTGACCCTGATCCTCAAGAAAGAGGAGGGCGTGCCGGACCTGGTGACGGGGGGGCAGGACACCGTGGGGTTGCGGGTGCCGAATCACCCGGTTGCCCTGGCCCTGCTCAGGGCCTTTGGTGGCGGAATTGCGGCCCCTTCGGCGAATCGTTTCGGGCGGATCAGCCCGACCACCGCCGAGCACGTGCGCCAGGAACTGGGTGATCGGGTGGCCCTGATTCTCGAGGGTGGGGCTTGTCAGGTGGGGCTCGAGTCCACCATACTCGATCTGTCCCGGGGGGTGCCGGTGATCCTTCGTCCGGGTGCCATTGGCGTGGAAGACATCGCCCGGGTGATCGGCCGTCGTCCCCGCCTGCGGGGTGAGGTGTCGTCAGATCGCCCCGATGATGCGCCCCGGGTGTCCGGAGCCCTGGCTGCCCATTACGCGCCGCGCACCCCCCTGATGCTGCTCCCTTATGAGGCCATTGCCTCCCGTCTTGAAGTGGGTGACGCCGTGCTGGCCCGCTGTCCGGCACCTCCCCACCTGCCTGACGGTGTGCTCTGGGAGCAGGCGCCCGCCGATCCGGCCGGTTATGGTCATGATCTCTACGCCAGGCTGCGCTCGCTGGATGCATCTTCCGCGCGCCGCATCCTGGTTGAAGCCCCTGCTGCTGGAGCAGAATGG
>NZ_JAQUVG010000002.1 GCF_028693495.1 Zoogloea sp.
CGCGGTGCAATTCATTGCAGGCCAGGCGGTCGAGCAAATGGAACTGCACACCAACGGCAATGCCCTGCGCTTCATTCCAACGGGTGGCGCCTATATTGACACCGGCGCAGTTCTCAGCACCGACGAGTGGATTCATATTGCCGCCAGCTACGATGCCAGCGCCGATTCCGCCAGGATTTACATCAATGGCGTGCAGGTCAGTACCCGCGACAACCACCCCGACAACGTCAATCCAGACGATGCACTGAAAAGCACGCTTTCCCCCTACTACCTCGGCAAGCGGGGTGATGGCAGCTATCCGCTGAACGGCGCAATTGCCGAATACCGCATCTGGAACGATGTCCGTACGGCCGCAGAAATCCGCGACAACCTGAACGCCAGCCTGCTGGGCAGCGAGGCCAACCTGGTCGCCCTGTGGAAGCTCGACGAAGCCACGGGTACCACCCTCGCCGACAGCACCGCCAACAACTTTCACGGCACGCTCAACAACGGCACCTGGACCACCCGCGCGGTCAGCGGTGGGCTGAACGTCACCTACACTGAAGACGCTGCGCCGGTGGGCGTATTCAGCGGCGTGGTGGTCGATACAGTGGAAAGCGGGCAGACACTCACGGCACTGACGCTCACCGTGACGAACGTGTCGGACACCACCGAGTCCCTGAGCATCAACAACGTAACCGTCCCCCTGACGACCGCCACGAGTGAGCTCGCCCTGGGCACGGTCAGCGGAGAAAACGCGGGCAGCGTCACGGTGACGGGTGCAGGCAGCACCAAGACCGTCACCATCACCGGGGCAGCCCTGAGTGAAGCCAATCTGCAAACGCTGATCAACGGCATCACCTACAGCAACAGCAGCCAAGCCCCCGGCACCGCGACCCCGCGTGCGGTAACGCTCACGTCGCTGACCGACAGCGGTGGTGCCACGGCCAGCCTGAGCCTGGCTTCGACAGTGACCCTGGCGGCGCTGAACGATGCGCCCGTCAACACCGTCCCCACAGCCCAAATCGCCTTGCAGGACGGAACGCTGGTCTTCAGCCCGGCCAATGGCAATCCCATTTCGATTACCGATGTGGATGCCGGCACAGCGAGCGTCACGCTGACCGCCACGAATGGCACGCTTAGCCTGAGTGGAACGAGCGGCCTCACTTTCACCACCGGTGACGGCACAGCGGACAGCACCACGAGCTTCTCGGGCAGCCTGAGCGACATCAACGGCGCGCTGGCCGGCATGTCTTTCAGCCCGACCAGCGGATTCACCGGAGCAGCGTCGCTGCAGATCACGACCAGCGACGGCGGACTGACTGGCAGCGGTGGCGTACAGACTGACACCGACACCATCGCCATCACCGTGGATGCGGCCCCCACGGTGAGCAGCGT
This sequence comes from Zoogloea sp., assembly GCF_028693495.1. Classification (GTDB taxonomy): domain Bacteria; phylum Pseudomonadota; class Gammaproteobacteria; order Burkholderiales; family Rhodocyclaceae; genus Zoogloea. The sequence goes on from NZ_JAQUVG010000002.1 coordinate 1,378, forward strand.
GGCCGTCCCCGCCAACGGCACCTATCGGACGGGCCAGCATCTGGACTTCACGGTCAACTTCACCGAAGCCGTCACGGTGACCGGCACTCCGCGGATTGCCCTGGCCGTGGGCAGCACCGCTGCCTACGCCAGCTACCAGTCGGGCAGTGGCACCTCGGCCCTGCTGTTCCGCTATACCGTGGTCAGTGACAATCTGGACACGGATGGCATCACCGTCGGGGCGCTCGGCCTCAACGGCGGCACCCTGAAGGACGCTGCCGACAACAACGCCGTGCTCACGCTCAACAGCGTGGGCGCAACCGGCAGCGTGCGGGTGGATGCGGTGGCTCCGCCGGCGCCGGGCACGCCAGCGCTCTCTGATGCATCCGACTCCGGCTTTTCCAGCACGGACGACATCACCAACGACGCCACGCCCACCTTCACGGGCACCGCCGAAGCCAGCAGCACGGTGACCGTGATCAGCTCGGTGGCGGGCATCCTGGGCACGGCCACCGCCGACGGTTCGGGCAACTGGAGCCATACCGTCGGTGCCGACTTGAGCGCAGGCCATCATGAGATCACTGCGACGGCGACGGATGCGGCCGGCAACACCTCGGTGGCTTCGTCGGTGTTGTCCATCAGCATCAATACTTCCCTCCCCAGCGTGACCGCGGGTGCCACAACCCCCTTTACCGAACAAACGCCGGTTGCTGCGGCTCCGACCCTGACCGTAACGGACGCGGGTGGCGATGCCGACTGGAATGGTGGCACCCTGAAGGTGCAGATCACCGGCAATGCCGAAGCGGCCGACAGCCTGAGCCTTCCCGGCAGCGATCCCGGGGGCAGCAGCCTCTGGCTGGACGGCACCGCCCTCAAGGCCGGCAGCACCGCCATCGGCAGCGCCGATGCAGCGTCAGTCAGCGCTGGCGCAGCCTGGACCTTCACCTTCAATACCAACGCCACCAATGCCTTGGTTCAGGGTTTGACCCGCGCCATCACGTTCAACAACACCAGCGACACGCCCAGCACGGGGCCCCGCTCCGTATCCTTCACGGCAACGGACAACGCGGGCAACAGCGGCAGTGCGGTGCAGACCGTTTCCATCACCGCCGTCAATGATGCCCCCACCCTCAGCGGGGTGCCCGGCACGGCGCAAGGGGTGACCGCTGGCACGGCCGCCGCCCTCGCCGACTTCACCGTGGCCGACAGGGACACGGGCATCCTCACCGTCACGCTGAAGCCCAGCAACGGCACCCTGGGCGGCCTGACCGATGCCGACGCCAGCACCCCCGGCATCCAGCTCACCGGCACGGCCGCCGCCATCAACACCGCGCTGGCCGGCGCCACCTTCACCGCAGCGGGGGCTGGCGCGGCGAGTATCGCCATCCGGCTCACCGACGGCCTGATCGCCACACCGGTCACGGCCACCTACGGCCTGACAGCGGCCCCTGCGCCCTCGCCAGGCCCGGCTCCGACGCCCGCCCCCGAACCGGCTCCGACGCCCGCCCCCGAACCGGTTCCGACACCGGTTCCGACGCCGACGCCAACGCCGGTCCCCGAACCCACGCCGGTCCCCGGCATTCCGCCCCGGGACGAGTGGGCCAGCCTGCCCGACGATGACGGTGACGGCCTGCCGGAAGCGGTCGAGGATTTCGTCCCGGCACCCAGCGTGCCCGGGGCCGTGACCGGCGATGGCAACGGCGACGGCATCAAGGACTCGGTTCAGGTCAGCGTGGCATCCACCCCGGTGCTGCAGACTCCCACCGCGGTTTCGAACCCGGGGAGCGCACCCGATGTCTTCGTGACCCTGGTGGCCGACGCGCAGAACGGCAGGGAAGACACCAGCGACACCAACACCGCCACGGTACGTAGCGTCACCCAGCTGGACGCCCCGAGCAGTCAGCCCGCCACCATGAGCATGCCGCTGGGCCTGCTCAACTTTGTCGCCGAGGTGCAAAACCCCAGCGAGCTGGAGACCTTCAGCCTGTATCTGGATCCGGCCCTGGGGGTCAATGGCTACTGGATGCAGAATGCCTCCGGCACCTGGGTCAACCTGGCCAGCCCCGTTCATGGCGGGCAGATGGTGATCGAAGGGGGACGTCTGCGCATTGACTTCCAGTTGCAGGACGGCGGTGAGTTTGATGCGGACGGAGTTGCCGACGGGGTCATCACCGCGCCCGGCACGGTGGCCTTCATGCCCCTGTCCATCGTCGGCACCCAGCCGGATACAGGAGAGAACGACTTCTGGTTTTAAGCCCGCCCAACACCACGGAGCCAGCGCCCCACCCTGTCAGCAGCCCGCCACGCCGTCAGCAAGTACTTCACCCGTGACGGGGTAGAGCGGGTGCGGTGGCTGCAACCGCCCCCGCCTATGGCGGCCCTTTGCTGGCCTGTGTGCGGGAAGGTGACTTGGTGGTGGTCGAACAGGAACGGGCGGGCACTCCTCATCCACGCCCTGGGCAATCCGGGCAAGACTTATCGACATTACAATCGCTACTAATTTGTGTATTAATTAGTAGTTGATTGCCACCCAAAGCAATGGACCTTGAATACACTATGCCCCTACTAAAACACACATAAATTAGTACCCGAATGAAGATTCCCATCGCGCCTCCAAACCCGACTGGTCTCCTTGCCAAGCTTCACTCCAACAAGCTTTCTCAACTGATCGAACTGCAGGAAGCCACAACTTCCGGGCGCTACCTGCACTGGGATGAGCTTCGGCATCGGCAACCGCCAGAAGGCTTCTCCCTGGAGGAATGGTGGCTGTCGATCTGGCTGGCTCGGGCCCCTCTCCTCAAGCCATTGCCGCTGCTGGACCGCCAGGGGGGGACATTCAAGTTTGCCGTACCGGAGGCAGTGCAGATCCATTTGCACCACATCCACCGGGATGCCGCAGGCCAGATCCAGGCGCCAGCCAGCGCCCCGATCCATGAGAATCGCGAACGCTACCTGCTGCACTCATTGATCGAAGAGGCAATCACCTCCAGCCAGTTGGAGGGGGCGTCGACCACCCGGCGGGTGGCAGAAGCCATGCTGCTGGAAGGGCGCCGCCCCAAGGACCGCAGCGAGGCGATGATCTTCAACAACTACGCGGCGATGGAGCACATCCGGAGCCTGCGGGATCAGGCCATCACCCCGGAACGCATCCTGGAGCTTCACCGGATGCTGACCGCCAGCACGTTAGACGACCCTGCCGAGGCAGGGCGCCTCCGGCAAAGCGACGAGGTGAAAGTGGTGGATAACCGGACAGGCACGGTGCTGCACGCCCCCCCGCACTGGGCTGAACTGCCTTCACGCCTGGAGCGCCTATGTGCCTTTGCGAATGCGGACGAAGGGAGCGCTCCTTTCGTGCATCCCGTCGTAAGAGCCATCCTGTTGCACTTCATGATCGGCTACGACCACCCTTTTACGGATGGAAATGGTCGTACCGCCCGAGCGCTGTTCTACTGGGCCATGGCCCGAAGCGGCTACTGGCTGATGGAGTTTCTCTCCATCTCTCAGTTTCTGCGCCAGGCGCCGGCCCAGTACGTTACCGCCTACCTGCACACGGAAACCGATGGAGGGGACACGACCTACTTCATCCTCCACCAGCTCGGCACGATCCGTAAGTCCATCGAAGCGCTGTACGCCTACCTTGCACGCAAGACCAGCGAACAGAAAGATGCCCAGCGCCTGTTGGCTGGATCACCGGCACTTCGCGGACGACTCAACCACCGGCAGATCACACTCCTCACCCACGCCCTGCACAATCCAGGCGAGGCGTATCGAGTCAGTGCGCACCAGCAGTTTCACAGCGTGGTGTATCAAACGGCTCGAACCGACCTGCTTGAGCTGGAGGCCTTGGGCTTCCTCGACAAGTTCAAGCAAGGGCAATCCTTTGTCTTCTACGCTCCGGAGGATCTGAAAGAGCGCATTGAGCGCGCAGCAAAAGGGAGAGAGTGAACGACAGGGGGGCAGACGCCCCTCCCCTCTTCCGCCTAATCCTGCCGTTTTCTGCCATGCCGCGTTTCCGGCTGGCACAATCGAGGCCTGCCCTTCGGCCGCGTGTAGCCAGACACACACCCAACAACGCAAAGCTTTGCCAGCACTGGATTTCAATACCCCATGAAGATCGCCACCTGGAACGTCAACTCCCTCAAGGTCCGCCTGCCCCATGTCCTCGACTGGCTGGGCAGCGCCCAGCCGGATGCCCTGTGCCTGCAGGAGCTCAAGTGCGAGAACAAGGCCTTTCCCCTGGCCGAGATCGAGGCGGCCGGCTACCACGCGGTCTTCAACGGCCAGAAGACCTACAACGGCGTGGCCATCCTGAGCCGCCAGCCCCTGACCGATGTCACCCTCGACATCCCCGGTTTTGCCGACGAGCAGAAGCGCATCATCGCCGGGACCCTCGACGGGGTGCGCATCGTCTGCGGTTATTTTCCCAACGGCCAGGCAGTGGGCTCGGACAAGTTCGCCTACAAGATGGCCTGGCTGGAGGCGCTGAGCGCCTGGCTGAAGACCGAGCTGACCACCACGTCGCGGCTGGTGCTGGCCGGCGACTACAACATCGCGCCGGAGGACCGGGATGCCCATCCGGACTGGAAGGACGAGATCCACGTCTCGGCTCCGGAACGGGAGGCCTTCCAGACGCTGCTGAATCTGGGGCTGAGCGATGCATTCCGCCTGTTCGAGCAGGAGGAACGGAGCTTCTCCTGGTGGGATTACCGGATGGGAGCCTTCCGGCGCAATTTCGGCCTGCGCATCGACCATCTGCTGCTGTCGGCACCGCTGGTGCCCCAGTGCACGGCCTGCTACACGGACAAGGCGCCCCGCAAGCTGGAGCGTCCTTCGGACCACACACCGGTGATCGTGGAGCTGGCATGACGCTTTCGGCCAACCCGCGCCTGGCGGCCCTCTACCCCATCCTGGCGGGGCTGTCCGGAGATGCAGCGGAACGCCTGGCGAAGCACACCCAGGTCGTGGACCTGCCGGCGGGGTTCACCGTCTTTGACGAGCATCAGGCCTGCCAGGGCTTTCCCTTCGTGCTGGCCGGCAGCATCCGGGTGGTAAAGGCGGCCCCCAGCGGACGGGAGCTCCCGCTCTACCGGGTCACCCCGGGCGAAACCTGCATCATCTCGTCCGCCTGCCTGCTCGGCCGGGCTCCCTACAACGCCCGCGGCGTCACCGAAACGCCCACCACCCTGCTCCTCCTGCCCATCGGGGAGTTTCAGGCGCTGCTGGGAGAGCCGCCCTTCCGGGACTTCGTGTTCCAGCTCTTCTCCGAACGCATTGCCGACCTGATGCAGCTCATCGAGGAGGTTGCCTTCCGCAAGCTCGACCAGCGCCTGGCGGCCCTGCTGCTGGGCAAGGGGCAGCGGCTGAACACCACCCACCAGCACCTGGCGGATGAACTGGGCAGCGTGCGGGAGATCGTCAGTCGCCTGCTCAAGGGCTTTGCCGAGCAGGGGCTCGTGGCCTTGTCCCGGGAGCAGGTGGAGATCCTCAACCCGGCAGGCCTGCGGCGGATTGCCACGGGCTGACCCCTGTGTAACCTGGGTTACAGACACGGTCAGCCCTGCCCTGCTGTAATGACGTCACCTGAACAGCACGCCCGGGAGGCGATCATGAAAACGAACGTAGGCGGTATCGACAAGGTGTTGCGGATCGGCGGCGGGGTGGCATTGCTCGCCTGGGCGGCGCTGGGCGGGCCAATCTGGGCCTGGGTCGGCGTGGTGCCCCTGGCCACCGGCCTGACCGGTTTCTGCCCCCTCTATCCCCTGCTGGGCATGAACACCTGCCCTCTCAAGAAGGACTGAGGACGGGCCGGGGAGGCGCCTGCCGGCGTCAGCCCCGGGCGTCCCGGGCGGCCACGTGGTTGGCCATGGCCACGAAAGTCTCAACCCCGAGCTTTTCTCCGCGCAAACCCGGATCGAGAGCGAGGGCCTGGTAGTCCGCCTCGGACAGGTAGTCCTTGAGGGTGTTGCGCAGGGTCTTGCGGCGCTGGCCGAAGGCTGCGGTCACGATGCGCCCCAGCAGGACCGGGTCGGTAGCGGTGCACTCGGCCACCGGGCGCGGCACCATCCGCACAATGCTGGACATGACCTTGGGTGCGGGGCGGAAGGCGCCCGGCGGCACGTCGAACACCCGGGCCATCTGGAAACGGTACTGGAGCATCACCGACAGGCGGCCGTATTCCTCGGTGCCAGGTTCGGCCACCATCCGCATCACCACTTCCTTCTGCAGCATGAAGGTCATGTCCTTCACCTTGTCGGCGAACTCGGCCAGGTGAAAGAGGATCGGCGTGGAGATGTTGTAGGGCAGGTTGCCCACCACCCGCAGCGGCGCACCGTCGGGCACCAGGCTGGCGAAATCGAAGCGGAGGGCGTCACCCTCATGGATGCTCAGCTGCTCGGGCGGGTGCTTTTCCTTGAGCCGGGCGATCAGGTCCCGGTCGATCTCGCACACGTGCAGGTGGTCAAGGCGGGCCATCAGGGGTTCGGTCATGGCTCCCAGACCGGGGCCGATCTCCACCATCCGGTCCCCTGTCTGGGGGCGGATGGCCTCGATGATCTTGCGGATGATGTTGGGATCGGACAGGAAGTTCTGGCCGAAGCGCTTGCGCGCCTGGTGCGGTTCAGTCATGGATGGATCCTCAGCCCTGCTTGCGCTCCCAGGCGGCCATGGCGGCCTTGACCCGGGTGATCGCGGCAAAGCCGGCTTTTTCGCCTTCGAGGATGGCCTCGTGGCGTTGCTGGAAATTGGTGGCGGGCAGACCGCGCAGTTCGGGACGGATCACCACGTCGGCCTCGGCCAGGGCGGTCTTGCCGAGGGCCCCGCCCATGATGGAGATGGTGTCCAGGAGGACGTCGAGGCTGCCCTGGTTCTTCTTGCCGCTGGGCCGGGACGAGATATCCACGGCGATCACGATGTCGGCCCCCAGGCTGCGTGCTTCCCGGGCGGGAATGGGGGACACCAGGCCGCCGTCCACATACTCGCGGCCGGCGATGGCCACCGGCGGGAAGACCCCCGGAATGGATGAGGAGGCCCGCACCGCCGTGCCGGTGTTGCCCCGCTGGAAGACGATGGGCTCGCCGCTCTGCAGGTCGGTGGCCACGGCGGCAAAGCGCCGCTTTAGCCCTTCGATGGGCTTGTTGCCCACGTGGGTGTTGATGAAGCGCTCCAGGGCCTCGCCCTTGATCACGCCCCGGTCGAAGAGACTCCAGTCGGTCACCGCCGACTCGTCGAGCTGGATCGCCAGCTTCTGCAATTCGAAGGGGGTATGGCCCGCCGCATAGAGGGCGCCCACCACCGAACCGGCACTGGTCCCCACGACAAAGTCCACAGGGATCCCGCTGGTTTCCAGGGCCTTGATCACCCCGATGTGGGCAAACCCGCGGGCGGCACCGCCGCCCAGAGCCAGGGCGATGCGCGGCTTGCGGACAGGCGCGGGCGGTTTCGGAGGCGCAGGAGACAGGCCACTGCAGGCCGCCAGCCCCAGCGCGCCGGCAGTGGCGATCAGCAGACGACGGCGGGTGTTCATGCCGCCAGCTCCCCACGCGCCATGGCCTGGGCCAGGCGCACCGCGGCAAACAGGCTGCCCGGGTCGGCCTTGCCGCTGCCGGCCAGGTCGAGGGCTGTGCCGTGATCCACCGAGGTACGGACGATGGGCAGGCCCAGGGTCACATTCACCCCGCAGCCAAAGCTGGCGTGCTTGAGCACTGGCAGCCCCTGGTCGTGGTACATGGCCAGCACCGCATCGCCCTTGTCGAGGGTGTGGGGCACGAAGAGGGTGTCGGCCGGCAGGGGGCCGGTCAGGTGCATCCCCTCACCCCGCAGGTGCTCGAGCACGGGGATCAGGGTGTCGATCTCCTCGGTGCCCATGTGGCCGCCCTCCCCCGCATGGGGGTTGAGCCCGGCCACCAGGATGCGCGGGGCGGGCAGACCAAAACGGGCTTTCAGGTCGGCATCGAGAATGCGCAGGATGTGGGTGAGGAGGGGCCGGGTGATGGCGGCAGGGACATCCTTGAGGGGCAGATGGGTGGTGGCGAGGGCGACCCGCAGACCGCCACCCACCAGCATCATCACCACCAGGGGCGTGCCGGTGGCTTCAGCCAGATATTCGGTGTGGCCGGAAAAGGGCACCCCGGCCTCGCAGATGATGCCCTTGTGCACCGGCGCAGTGACCATGCCGGCAAACTCACCGCTGCGGCAGCCGGCAATCGCCCGGTCGAGCACATCCAGGACATACCGGCCGTTGGCCGCGTTCAACTGCCCGGGCCGGACCGGCACGGCGAGGGGAACGTGGCACACCTCCAGCGCACCGGAGGGCGCCGGCCCGTCGGGGCGGTAGTCGATCACGGCCAGCTCAGGACGCAGGGCGCGCACCCGGGCAGCCAGCATCTCCCGGTCGCCAAGCACCACGCACCGGGCACCACAGCTCAGCTCCGGCAGGGCCGCGCACAGGTCGGGACCGATACCGGCAGGCTCTCCACTGGTAATGGCGAGGATCATGGCGCTCACCGCTCCTCGATCCGGTACTCCACGTAGGCCCGGTCGCGCAGCTGGCGGAGCCAGTCCTGGTAAGCCTCGTCCGTCTTGCTCTCCCGCAGGGCATTGCGGGCCGCGGCGCGCTTGCGCTCTTCGGACACATCCTGAACCCGGCGCTCCTCCACCAGAATCAGGTGCCAGCCGAAGGGCGACTGGACCGGCGGGGAAAGCTCACCCGGCTTGAGGACATCCATGGCCTGCTCGAATTCGGGCACGGTGTCGCCGGGATAGATCCAGCCCAGATCGCCCCCCTTGGAAGCCGACAGATCAGCCGAATGGCTGCGGGCCAGCTCGGCAAAGCTGGCGCCGCCCTGGACCACCCGCTCCCGCAGGTCCACGAGACGCCGCCGGGCGTCCGCATCGGAAACCACTTCGCTGGTCTTGATCAGGATGTGGCGGGCCCGGGTCTGCTGGATCTGGGAGGGAACACCTGCATCGTCGCCCCCCTTGCGGTCCACCACATGGACGATGTGAAAACCGGCAGCGCTGCGCAGGATCGGGGTCGATTCACCTGCCTTGAGGCTCACCACGGCCTGGGCGAACAGGCTCGGCAGACGCTCTGCGCTGCGCCAGCCCAGGTTGCCGCCGGTCAAGGCGTCGGGGGCATCGGAAAAGCTGGCAGCCAGCTTGTCGAAGGGCTCGCCTTTGGCGATGCGCGCCGCCACGTCTTCCGCCTTGGTCCGCAACTTGGCCAGCTGCTCCGGGGTCGCACCGTCCGGCGCCCGGAACAGGATGTGGGAGAGGTTCAGCTCTTCCTTGCCCGTTGCCGCGGCAGGCTGGGCCAGGAAGTTGTTCACTTCCGCATCGGAAATCACGATACGGGCTTCCACCTCCCGCTCCCGCACCCGGGTCAGGAGCATTTCATTGCGCACGTCCTGGCGGAAGCGGTCCCACGGGATGCCGTCCTTGGCGAGGGCCTGGCGGAATTCGGTCATGGACATCTTGTTGCCGTCGGCAATCCGGCCAACCGCCCGGTCGAGAGCCACGTCATCCACCCGCAGGGAGGTCTCGCTGGCCAGCTGGAGCTGCAGGCGCTCCATGATCTGACGCTCGAGCACCTGCTTCTGGAGCACATCGGCGGGGGGAAGCGGTGTGCCCTGGCGGCTCAGCTGGCGGGTCACCTGGTCGATGCGTGCGCGCAGGTCGGTGCGGGTGATGACTTCACTGTTGACGACCGCCACGATGCGATCCACTTCGATCGGATCAGCGGCGAGGGCAGCGCCGGCCAACAGGGACGCGGCGAGCAGGGAGACGATCAGTTTCATGGGTCGGGAATGCGCTTTCAGAAGTCGTCGTCACTATTGAAGGGGTTGGAGCCGTCGTTGATCTTGCCATAGCCCGGCACGCTGCGACGCAGCACGTTGAGGGGGCTGGAGCCGAGACTGCCGGCACCGTTGAACTCGAGCTGGAAGAAGAAGGCCCGGGTGGAGTCGGTGGCACTGGTGGTCAGGTGCTGGATCACGCTGCGGAATACCCAGCAGCCGGCGTTGTATTCGAGGCCGGCGATGCCCTGGGTCAGGCGGTGGTCCCGCAGGTTGCGATTGTAGCGGGCCACCCCGTACCAGTTACCCCACAGGGGCCACTGGCCGGTCAGGTCGATGTCCCGGAAACCATTGGGATTGTTCGGGTCGGTGGAGTAGTTCTTGCGGTAACGCCAGCTGACGCCCAGGGTGCGGGCGTGGCCCGGCTGGAAACGGAAGCCGAAGTTGAAACGCTCGGTCCAGTTGTCCCGGGGGTTGTACTGCCAGGCGGTATCCAGGGTGGTGCGGGGCGCCACGTTGAGACCGAGGGCCGCCAGCAGGTCGGCCTGCTTGCCGGTGCGGGCGGGCGTGTCCTTGTTGAGGGTCACCCGCTGATCCACCAGATAGTAGCGCTGGCCCAGCAGGGCCCGGAAACGCTCGGCGCCGGTCTCCGGGTCGATCAGGCGGCTCTGGACCGCCGTGGTGATCTGGTTGGCGTTGGAAATCCGGTCGCCACCGGTATAGACGTTCTCGGCAAAAATCTGGGCGTAGTTGAAGTCGTAGAAGCCCGAATCGAAGTTGGGTATGGACGACTGGTCCCGGTAGGGCACGTACAGGTAGTAGATCCGCGGCTCGAGGGTCTGGACGAAATCCTTGCCGCCCCAGCGGGTCTCCCGCTCGAAGGTCACGCCGCTGTCCACCGAAAAGATCGGCAGGGTGCGGGTCAGGGATTCATCGCCGGTGCTGGTGGTGCGATCCAGGTCGTAGCGGGTGGCATGGACCCCGATCTTGGGGGTGACGAAGAACGCCGACGTCTGCATCGGCAGCGACAGCTGCGGATAGAAGGTCAGGCGCCGGCCCTTGTCCTGGGTCGGGTGGCTGAAGGACACGTACTCGCTGGCCAGCTGGAAGGTGGAGCCGCCCCACAGGTCGGCCCGGTTGGCCGTCAGGGTGAGCTGGGGCAGGCGCTTGTAGGGGGTGGCGACCTTGGCCCCGGTGCGGGGATCGTCCAGGGTCTGGAAGGACTGGATCATCCCGGTGGCCGACCACCAGCCGCCGCCGGCGTAGCTGACCTGCCCCTGGCGCGCCAGGTGGACCCGGGACGTGAGGGCCAGCCGGGTGCTCAGGTCGATGAAGTAACGGGGATCGGACACCCCGTTGAAATCCACGTTGCTGCTCCATCCGTTGCCGTAGGAGCGCAGGTCGCGGATCGTGCCCACATAACGGCTGCGGCCCTCGATCTTGTCCTCGGGCATGTACTCCACGTAGGACAGACCCTTGGCGCCCGGTGTCAGATAGCGGGCTTCGGTGCGGAACTGCATGCCCCGCCGGCCCATGAAGCGGGTGGTCAGGGTGGCGTCATAGTTGGGGGCGAGGTTGAAATAATAGGGGATGGCCAGATCGGCACCCACCTTGTTGGAAGTGCCGAAGGTGGGCGTCAGCAGACCCGACTTTCGGCTCTCGCCCAGAGGGAAGTCGGCCCAGGGCAGATAGCCCACCGGCACCCCCTTGAACCACAGGGTTCCTCCGGTGGCCTCGCCCACTTCGGTATCGTAATCGAGCTCGATCTCCCGGGCCTTGAGGTACCAGTCGGGGCGATCCGGCTTGCAGCTGGTCCACGTGGCGTTGGTGAAGCGGAACTGGTTCTCCCCCTCGAAATACAGCTTGTCGGCGGAACCGTGCCCCGTGAGGGGCTGCTCCCGCAGGGGCGGCGACTGGCCGGGCAAAAGGGGCGCCCGCCCCGGATCGGGGGGACGGCCGGGGCGGCTGATGGCGTACTCCGGCGAATCGAAGAAGCCCGCCTGCTCCTGGACCTTGACCCGGGCGTGGGGGCCGCGCATCTCGTCCTTGCCCCGCAGCACCCGCACGTTGCCCGTGGCCTCCACCTCATCGGTGAGTTCGAAGTACTGCATCCGGTCGGCTTCAACCCGGGAGGCGTCCCGCACCAGCACGGCCGAACCTTCAGCCTGCGCGTCCACATCCTGGCGGCCCAGCACCTTGTCGGCGGTGATCACCGTCGCCCCCGGGCGGAGCACCTGCGGGTCGGCAACGAGAGCCGGCGCTGGACGGCTCACCGAGGGCCGGTCACTCGCGGCGGGCAGGGGCCTGACCGGCGTGCTCGCCGCGGGCGCCTGACGGGGCTGCTCCCGAGGCACAGGCCGGACCGCCGCCGGTTTGCCCAGCAGGGCCGGATTCACCAGGAAAGGCGGAAGTTCTTCGGCGCCCGCCCGCCCCCACAGGGCGAACAGGGCAATCGACAGGTAGCGCAGCTGGTGGGTACGTGGTTTCATCCCGAGACAGGAAGCAGCCGGTGAGCCGACCCCATGGTTTGATAAACTGCGCGATTTTACACGAACGCATCTTCGACACCGTGGAACGACGCCAACAACTCCAGTCCTGGATCGCCGCCGAATTTCCCGGCCGCGCCTTCGAACTCGCCCCGGCCAGTGCCGACGCCAGCTTCCGCCGCTACTTCCGGCTGACCTTTGCGGACGATCCGACCTCCTTGATCGTCATGGATGCACCGCCCAGCCACGAGGACTGCCGCCCCTACATCCAGGTAGCCAAGCTCTTTCGCGCTGCCGGCGTGCACGTCCCCCAGGTGGTCAGGCAAGACCTGGAACAGGGCTTCCTGCTCCTGTCCGACCTGGGCACCACCACCTACCTGCAGGCACTCACGGCCGACAACGCCCATACCCTGTACGCCGAAGCCCTCGGCGCCCTGATGTGCATTCAGCACACCAGCCGTCCGGACGTGCTGCCCGAGTACACCCGGGAAAAACTGCTGCAGGAGATGGAGCTGTTCCCGGTGTGGTACCTGGGCCGCCACAAGGGCATCACCCTCACCGAAAAACAGACCCAGCAGCTCTACGAGGTCTTCGACCGCATCCTGGATGTGAACGAGGCCGAGCCGAAGGTCTTCGTGCACCGGGATTTCCACAGCCGCAACCTGATGCTGTCCACCCCCAACCCGGGAGTGCTCGACTTCCAGGATGCGGTGTACGGCCCGATGACCTATGACCTGGTGTCCCTGTTCAAGGATGCCTACGTGCACTGGGAAGAAGACTTCACCCTCGACCTGCTGGCCCGCTACTGGGAAACCGCCCGGGAGCTGGGTCTGCCGGTGCGCGGGGACTTCGCCGAGTTTCACCGGGACTACGAATGGATGGGGGTGCAGCGCCACATCAAGGTGCTCGGCATCTTTGCCCGCCTGTGCCACCGGGACGGCAAGGACGGCTACCTGAAGGACATGCCGCTGGTCCTCCACTACCTGCGCAAGGCCTGCGAGCGCTACGGCGAACTCAAGCCCCTGCTGCGCATCCTCGAGCAGACCGACCCGACCGTCACCGAAGTCGGCTACTCCTTCTGAGCCCGCGCCCATGAAAGCGATGATCCTGGCCGCCGGCCGCGGCGAACGCATGCGCCCCCTCACCGACACCTGCCCCAAGCCGCTGCTGGTGGCCGGCGGCAAGCCGCTGATCCTGTGGCACATCGAGCGCCTGGCGGCGGCGGGCATCGTCGACCTGGTCATCAACCACGCCCACCTGGGCCAGATGATCGAGGATGCGCTGGGCGACGGCGCGCGCTTTGGCGTGCGCATCACCTATTCCCCCGAAGGCAGCGCCCTGGAAACCGCCGGCGGCATCGCCCGCGCCCTGCCCCTGCTGGGAAGCGCGCCCTTCCTGGTGGTGAACGGCGACGTCTTCTGCGACGCCGACTTCGCCGGCCTGCGCCGAGCCGCCGCAGAGCTCAACCCGGTGCGCTGTGCCCACCTGCTGCTGGTCGCCAACCCGGCGCACAACCCGGACGGCGACTTCGGCCTCACCCCGGACGGCCTGGTCCACGAGGACGACGGTGACCGGCTCACCTTCTCCGGCCTGGGCGCCTACCATCCGGCCCTGTTCGCCGGCCTGTCGCCCGACGCCCCGGCCAAGCTCGCCCCCCTGCTGCGCGCCGCCATGGCGCGCAACCGGGTCAGCGGCGCCCGCCTGCTCGGCCGCTGGGTGGACGTGGGCACCCCCGAGCGCCTGCACGAACTGGACGCCAGCCTGGGCACACCCGGATAGCGCAACATTCCCGCACCACCACGGTCCATCCTCCATACCGCCACCGGACACCCCCATGCCCCTCGACATCTCCCCCTTCCAGGCCCGCCGTACCCGCCTCCTGGCCACCCTGCAGGCTGCCGGCGGCGGGGTGGCGATCATCCCCACCGCACCGGAGCGCATTCGCAACCGGGACACCCACTACAGCTACCGTTTCGACAGCTACTTCTACTACCTCACCGGCTTCCGCGAGCCGGAGGCGGTGCTGGTGCTGGTGGCCGATGCCAACCCGCGCAGCCTGCTGTTCTGCCGCAGCAAGGACATGGAGCGGGAGATCTGGGACGGCTACCGCTGCGGCCCCGAGGCGGCCCGGGACACCTTCGGCTTCGACGAAGCCCATCCGGTGGCCGAGCTGGACGAGCAGCTCGGCGTGCTCCTGGCCAACCAGCCGACCATCTTCCATTCCGTGGGCTACGACAGCGACTGGGACAAACGGGTCACCGACGCACTCAACCGGGTCCGCGGCCAGGCCCGGGCCGGCGTCCACGCCCCTGCCCAGATCCGTGACATACGCAGCCTGCTGGACGAAATGCGCCTGATCAAGGATGACGCCGAGATCGCCGTGATGCGCCGGGCCGCCGACATCAGCGCGAGCGCCCACCGCCGGGCGATGCAGGCCACCCGCCCGGGTGTCTGGGAATACCAGGTGGAGGCGGAGCTGCTCCATGAATTCCGCCGCCACGGCAGCCAGGCCCCCGCCTATGGCTCCATCGTCGCCGGCGGCGCCAACGCCTGCGTACTCCACTACGTGGAAAACGACTGCCTGCTGAAGGACGGTGAGCTGCTCTTGATCGACGCGGGCTGCGAACTGGACGGGTACGCCTCAGACATCACCCGGACCTTCCCGGTGAACGGCCGTTTCTCCGGCCCCCAGAGGGCGGCCTACGAGCTGGTGCTGGCCGCCCAGGATGCCGCCATCCAGGCCACCCGCGCCGGTGCCAGCTGGAACGCCCCCCACGATGCGGCCACCCGGGTTCTGGCCCAGGGCTTCATCGACCTGGGCCTCCTGAGGGGCACCCTTGATGGCGTGCTGGAATCCGGCAGCTACCGCCAGTTCTACATGCACCGCACCGGCCACTGGCTGGGCCTCGATGTGCACGACGCCGGCGAGTACAAACTGGGCGGCGAGTGGCGTCCCCTCACCGCCGGCAACGTGCTGACGATCGAGCCCGGCTGTTACATCCGCCCCGCCGACGGCGTGCCGGAAGCTTTCTGGAACATCGGCATCCGCATCGAGGACGACGCCCTGGTCACGGAGGACGGTTGCGTGCTGATCACCTCGGCCGCCCCCAAGAGCATCGCCGATATCGAAGCCCTGATGGGACAGCGCTGACCATGGACCGCCACGATATCGCGATTGTCGGCGCCGGCCCGGTCGGCATGGCCCTGGCCCTGGCCCTCAAGGACTCCGGTCTCGACACCGTGCTGGTGGATGCCCGTCCCCGCGGCGGTGCCCGCCAGGATCCCCGGATTCTGGCCCTGTCCCACGGCACCCGCCTGACCCTCGAGCGCCTGGGGATCTGGTCCCGGCTGCAGGTCACGCCCATCGAGACCATCCACATCTCCCATCAGGGTGGCCTCGGCAGAACCCTGCTGCGTACCGAAGACTATGGCCAGCCCGCCATGGGCTACGTGGTCGCTGCCGGCGACCTGGCAGCGGCCCTCGATGACGCCCTGCAGGGCGCCGGTATTCCGGTCCGGGACAACACCCCGGTCATCCATCTGGCGCCAGGCGCCGAAGACGTGCTGCTCGGGCTTGGGGATGGCAGCCAGCTCGCTGCCCGCCTGGCCGCCTGTGCCGAAGGCGTGATCCAGGGCGCCGGCGGCACGCCCCTGGTGGAGCAGGACTATGGCCAGCATGCCATCATCTCCGTGGCCACCCCCGCCGACGCCCACCATCACCGGGCCTGGGAACGCTTCACCCCCCAGGGCCCCCTGGCAGTGCTGCCCTGGGGCAACGACTGCGCAATCGTACATACCGCCCACCCCGATGAGGCCGCAGCCCTGATGGCCCTGGACGACGACGCCTACCGGGAGCGCCTGCAGGCCAGCTTCGGCAGCCGGCTGCGCTTCGCCCGGGTCGGCCCGCGGGCCTGCTACCCGCTGGTGCTGCGCTACCGGCCCAACCCTGTCGGCCAGCGCACCGTCTGGCTGGGCAATGCGGCGCAAACCCTGCACCCGGTGGCGGGTCAGGGTTACAACCTGGCCCTGCGGGATGTCTGGGCCTGCGCCCAGACCCTGATCCGTGCCGGGGGAGACCCGGGCATCGCCACCACCCTTGCGACCTACGCGCGGGAGCGCAGGCTGGATCGGCAGGGCACCATCCGCTTCACCGACGGCCTCGTGAAACTGTTCAGCACGGGCGCCGCCCCCCTCCGCCACGCCCGCGGAGCCGGCCTCTTCGCCCTCGACCTGCTGCCACCGGCGCGCCATTTCGTGGCCAAGCGGATGATGTTCGGCGCACGCGCCTGGCCCTGACCAGAGCAGCACTGCCGGCCATAAAAATCTCCGTCGCCGCAGCGCAACAAACCCCGTAGAATCCGCAGCCTGCACGCCGCCCACGGGGACCTGCACCATGGCCGAAACCGACGACCTCAAGCAACACGACGACCTGGACATCCACCTGAGGGAAGTCCAGCACCTGCTCGCCCGTCACCGGCTGGTGGAAGATCTCGTCCACCGCCAGGACATGCCCAAGCATGATCTGGTGGAGAGCCTGGTCCACAAGCAGCACATCAACGAGCTGACCCACAAGCTCGACAGCCTGCACTCGGCCGACGTGGCCCACATTCTCGAAGCCCTGCCCCTGGACGAACGCATGTTCGTATGGGATCTGGTCAAGGCCGAGCGGGACGGCGAGATCCTGCTGGAAGTCTCCGACGCAGTCCGGGAATCCCTGATCGAGTCCATGGACCCGGCCTCCCTGCGGGCGGCCGCCGAACAGCTGGACGCGGACGAGCTGGCCGACCTGGCCCCCGACCTGCCCCATGAGGTGATGGAGGCGGTCTACCAGGGGCTCGACCAGGAAGAGCGGGAGCAGCTCCGGGCAGCGATGTCCTATCCCGAGGACTCGGTCGGCGCGCTGATGGATTTCGAGATGGTCACGGTCCGGGAGGATGTGACCCTGGAAGTGGTGCTGCGCTACCTGCGCCGCTTCGAAGAACTGCCCGACCACACCGACCAGCTCTTCGTGGTGGACCGGGACGAACACCTGCGGGGCGTGCTGCCCATCGATCGACTGCTGATCAACGGCCCGGAAACCGAAGTGAGCGAGATCATGCTCACCGACACCCTCACCCTGGAACCTGCGGATGAGGCGGAAACCGCCGCCCAGGCCTTCGAGCGTTACGATCTGGTGTCGGCCCCGGTGGTGGACTATCACCGCAAGCTGGTGGGCCGGGTCACGGTGGCCACGGTGGTGGACTTCATCCGCGAGGAAACCGAGAACGAGCTCCTGAGCCAGGCCGGTCTGCGGGAGGGGGAAGACATCTTTGCCTCGGTCTGGGACTCGGTGAAGAACCGCTGGGCCTGGCTCGCCGTGAACCTGGTCACCGCCTTCATTGCCAGCCGGGTCATCGGCGCCTTTGAGGGTTCCATCGAGAAGCTCGTTGCCCTGGCCGCCCTGATGCCCATCGTCGCCGGCATCGGCGGCAACTCGGGCAACCAGACCATCACCATGATCGTCCGCGGCATCGCCATGGGCCAGGTCCAGGATGACGCCCTCACCCGTCTGATCAAAAAGGAGATGGGCGTCGCCTTGATCAACGGCATCGTGTGGGGCGGCCTGCTCGGCGTGCTGTCTTGGGTACTCTACAGCAGCGGCAAGCTGGGCGCGGTGATGACCGCCGCGATGACCCTCAACCTGCTGCTGGCGGCCTTCGTGGGCGTGATGGCGCCGATGATCCGCAACCGCCTCGGGCAGGACCCGGCGGTGGGCTCCAGCGTGATCATCACCGCCGTCACCGACTCGGGCGGCTTCTTCATCTTTCTCGGGCTGGCGACGATCTTCCTGATGTAACGCGGGGAGGCCCGACGGATACACACCGCGGGGGGCTGCTTGCATGACGCGCGGTAGGTGGGGCTGTGGCCCCCCCCGCAGGGGTCATCCCCGGAAAGGCGCGTTTCCCCATGAAAGGATGACCGCGCCTGACAATTTTCCAGGAGACCCAAGCCATGAACGATGTCGCCAAGCAGATCAAGCAGTTCAACGCCGGGCGCGACCCGGAACGGCTGGCCCTCAAGCTCAGGAAAATGCGCGCGGATCCCTTCATCTTCCTGCGCGGCAGCTGTCACCTGTTCTACACCCGGCTGCCCCGCGAGCCGCTGTTCACCACGGCGCCGCCCGCCTGGCTGTGCGGCGACCTCCATCTGGAAAACTTCGGCAGCTTCAAGGGCGACAATCGCCTCGCCTACTTCGACATCAACGATTTCGACGAGGCCATTCTGGCGCCCTGCACCCTGGACCTCGTCCGTTTTCTGGCCAGCGTGCAGCTGGGCGCCCGCAGCCTGTCGGTCAATGCCCCGAAGACCGCGCTGCTGTGCCGCGTCTTCATCGACGCCTATACCGCGGCCCTCGCCGAAGGGAAGGCCCGCTGGGTCGAACGGGAGACAGCGGTCGGACTGGTCAAGGATCTGCTCGGCGGGCTGGGCCAGCGCAAGCGTCCGGCGTTCCTCGACACCCGCACCGAACTCAAGGGCAAACACCGCCGCATCCGCTGCGACGGCAAAAAGGCCCTGCCCGTCGATGACGCCCGGCGCGCCGACATCGAGGCCTTTCTCGCCTGCTTCGCCCGGACCCAGCCGAACCCCGGATTCTTCAAGCTCATCGACGTGGCCCGGCGCATCGCCGGCACCGGCAGCCTCGGCGTCGAGCGCTACATCATCCTGGTCGAAGGCAAGGGCTCGCCGGACGCCAACTACCTGCTCGACCTGAAACAGGCGCTCCCCTCGTCCCTGGCCCCCTGGACCGCAGCGCCGCAGCCCCAGTGGCCCAACGAGGCGAGCCGCGTCCTGACCCTGCAGAAGCGCCTGCAGGCCATCCCGATGGCGTTTCTGCAGGTCGTGGAATGGAGCGGAAACTCATACATCCTGCGCGACCTGCAGCCCAGCGAAGACCGCGTGGCGCTGGACGCCTGGAACGGCAAGCTGCGCCGCCTCGAAGAGGTGCTGAGCACGATGGGCCAGGTCGTCGCCTGGGCCCACCTGCGCAGTGCCGGGCGTCAGGGCTCGGCGAGCGCCGACGCCTTCGTCGACTTCGGGCAGCAGACCGGCTGGCAGGCAGCGCTCATAGACCAGGCCGACGCCGCTGCCGCCTCGGTGGTGGCCGACTGGCAGGCCTACGGGGCGGCGTTCGATGCGGGGTACTTCGAGTAGCCAATTAACCCCCGCGTGCGGCTGCAGCCGCAGGGACACGCCACACCCAGCGTCGCAGCGTTCAGCCCGCCTCGGCAGCAAACCAGGCTTCGGCGGCGGCGATGGTGCTGTCGATGTCGGCCTCGGCGTGGGCCGCCGACACGAAGCCGGCCTCGAAGGCCGACGGGGCGAAGTAATGGCCGGCCTCCAGCATGGCGTGGAAGAAGCGGTTGAAGCGCTCCTTGTCGCAGGCCATCACCTCGGCGTAGTTGCGGGGCACCGCTGCGGCAAAGTACAGGCCGAACATGCCGCCCACCGAATCGGCGACGAACTGCACGCCGTGCTTCGCCGCCGTCGCATTGAGGCCGGCGACCAGGCGCCCGGTGCGGGCACCGAGGGTGTCGTAGAAGCCGGGCCGGGCGATCTGATCGAGGCTGGCGAGGCCCGCCGCCACGGCCACCGGGCTGCCCGACAGGGTGCCGGCCTGGTACACCGCGCCCAGGGGGGCGATCTTTTCCATGATGTCGCGACGGCCGCCGAAGGCGCCCACCGGCATCCCGCCGCCGATCACCTTGCCCAGGGTGGTCAGGTCGGGGGTAATGCCAAACAGGCCCTGCACGCCCCGCGGGCCGACCCGGAAGCCGGTCATCACCTCGTCGAAGATCAGCACCGCGCCGTGCTCGGTGCACAGCCGGCGGAGCAGGTGCATGAACTCGGCCGAGGGCTTGATGAGGTTCATGTTGCCGGCGATCGGCTCGATGATCACGCAGGCGATCTCGCTGCCGCGGGCCTTGAAGGTTTCCTCGAGCTGGGCCGGGTCGTTGTAGTCGAGCACCAGGGTGTGCTTGGCGAAGTCTTCGGGCACGCCGGCCGACGAGGGATTGCCGAAGGTGAGCAGGCCCGAGCCGGCCTTGACCAGCAGGCTGTCGGCGTGGCCGTGGTAGCAGCCCTCGAACTTGACGATCGCGTCGCGGCCGGTGAAGCCGCGGGCCAGGCGAATGGCGCTCATGGTGGCTTCGGTGCCGCTGGAGACAAGGCGCACCATCTCCATGCTGGGCAGCAGCGCGCAGAGGCGCTCGGCCATCTCGATCTCGCGCTCGGTGGGCGCGCCGAAGGACAGGCCGTCGAGGGCCGCGCTGCGCACCGCCTCAACCACCACCGGGTCGGCATGGCCGAGGATCGCCGGGCCCCAGGAGCCCACGTAGTCCAGGTACTCCTTGCCGTCGGCGTCCCACACCCGGGCGCCCAGCGCCTTCTTGAGGAAGCGCGGCGTACCGCCCACCGAACGGAAGGCCCGGACGGGCGAATTCACGCCGCCGGGGATGGTGCGCTGGGCGCGGGCAAAGAGTTCTTCGTTACGACGGGTCATGGTGCGGAAAGGTCCTGTGATGCGGAAGCAAAAAGCTCCCGGTAAGCGGCCGCCCGGGCCGCGGGTCCGGGCGCAGAGAAAACATCGCTGATCACGGCGAGTAGATCGGCCCCTGCCGCGATCAAGGCGGGGGCATTGTCGAGGGTGATGCCGCCGATGGCGGCCACCGGCACGCCCAGACCGGCCTTCGCCCGAGTCAGCAGATCGGGGGTGGCCCGTGGGGCCTGGGGCTTGGTGGGGGACGGAAACAGGGCACCAAAGGCGACGTAGTCGGCACCCGCTGCAACGCCCGCCTCGGCCCGCGCCCATTCACCGTAGCAGCTGACGCCGAGGATCCGCCGGGGCCCCAGCATCCTCCGGGCACGCACCAGATCACCGTCATCCCGCCCCAGGTGGACCCCGTCGGCGTCGATGGCCAGGGCCAGATCCAGGTCGTCGTTGATCAGCAGGGGGATGCCCGCCGCACGGCACGGGGCGAGCAGGGCCCGGGCCTGGGTGGCCTTGTGCGCAGGCGCGGCCAACTTGTTGCGGTACTGAACCACTGCCGGCGCCTCGGGGAGCAGGATCCGCAGGGCCTCCAGCAAGGCCTCCGTGTCGTTCCAGTCAGGGGTCACCAGATAAAGACCGCGCTTCAGCATCGGTCGCCCCCCGCCAGGGCACCACGGGCCCGGAAGAACCGGTCCGGGATGGATTGCCCCATTCCCGGGCGGAAGGCGTGGGCAAGGGTTTGCCAGGTGAACGCCTGGGCTTCGCGCACGGCTTCGGAAATTTCAAGGCCGTGGGCCAGGGCCGCGGCCAGCGCCGACGCCAGGGTGCAGCCAGACCCGTGGTAGTTCCCCGGGAGACGCTCCCAGAGATCGGTACGGGTGACGCCGCCGTGGCCATAGAGGGTGTTCACCACCTGGGGGGTGCTGGCGTGGGAGCCGGTGATCAGAACATGCTCGCACCCCGCTCTCAGCAGCGCACCGGCACAGTCCGGCAGCGTGAGCTCGTCCGTCCGCCCCACAAGGCAGGCGGCCAGGCGGCGGGCCTCCATCGTGTTGGGAGTGATCACACTGGTCTGGGGCAGGATCAGCTCGCACAGGGCTTCGAGCATGCGCTCGGAAGCCAGTTCGTCCCCTCGCCCCGAGGCCACCACCGGGTCAACGATCACCGGCACATGAGGGTAGTCGGCAATGATCCCGGCAATCATCGCGATGTTCTCGGCGCTGCCCAGCACCCCGAGCTTGAAGGCCTGTACCGACATGTCCTCGAGCACCGCCCAAGCCTGTTGGGCGACGAAATTCTCATCCACGGGGGAAATGTCCTGGACACCTGCAGTGTCCTGAACCGTTAGGGCCGTGATGACCGTCAAGGGGTGGCACCCCATGCCAGCCAGGGCCATCATGTCGGCCTGAATGCCAGCCCCACCGGTCGGATCAGATGCAGCGAAGACAAGGACCAGTGGAGGGCAGGGGTCGTTGCGGTTAGTAGTCATTCTGGAAGCCGTGGACACACAATTTTCACCGCGACTGCGCTACCATTCACGATCCGAGCGATTCTAGCCGAAATCTCAGCGACGCACTCCATGGCAAACCCACCGTATCAAACCTGGATGTGCCTGATCTGTGGGCACATCTACGACGAGGAAACCGGCTCACCCGAGGAAGGCATTGCCCCCGGCACCCGCTGGGCCGACATCCCACCCAACTGGACCTGCCCCGACTGCGGCGCCCGCAAGGACGACTTCGAGATGGTCGTCCTCTGATCCGCAGCCCCCCGGACAGCCCTCCCCGAACCGACCCCGGAGAATCAAGGTGAATCTCAGCGGCATCAAGGTCATGGTCATCGATGACAGCAACACCATCCGCCGCAGCGCCGAGATCTTTCTCGCCCAGGCGGGCTGCCAGGTCGTCCTCGCCGAAGACGGCTTCGACGCCCTGGCCAAGATTTCCGACCATGCGCCCGACCTGATTTTTGTGGACATCATGATGCCGCGCCTGGATGGCTACCAGACCTGTGCGCTGATCAAGAAGAACGCCCGCCTCAAGTCCACTCCGGTCATCATGCTCTCGTCCAAGGACGGACTTTTCGACCGGGCTCGCGGACGCCTTGCCGGCTCCGATGAGTACCTGACCAAACCCTTCACCAAAGAAAGCCTGCTGCGGTCGGTGGCCAGTCATACCCACGCCTCCCGTCCGGCAGATGCCGACGACTGAAAGCCCCAGAAGCCGCCATGCCGATCAAGAAAATCCTTGTCGTAGACGACTCCCCCACCGAAAGGCTCGCCCTGTCGGAGGTACTGGTCAGGAATGGATATCAGGTCGTGACCGCCGAGAGTGGGGACGAAGCGGTGGTCAAGAGCAAGTCCGAACACCCCGACCTGATCCTGATGGACGTGGTGATGCCGGGCACCAACGGTTATCAGGCAACCCGTACGATTGTCCGCGATGAGGCCACCCGTCAAATCCCGGTGATCATCTGCACCAGCAAGGGGCAGGAAACCGACAAGATCTGGGGCATGCGCCAGGGCGCCTTCGACTACATGGTGAAGCCCCTTGATCACACCGCGCTTCTCGAAAAGATCCGGGCCCTGGGCTAGGAAGCACCAATGGCCAAGCGGATCAGCCTCCATGAATTCCAGGCCGGCCTCGCCCGGCGCCTGGCCGAGGCCCGGGACACCCGTGCTTCGGCCCTCCTCGGCATCCAGGCCGGGCACCGCCACTGGCTGCTCGACCTGACCGAGGCCGGCGAGATCCTCGCAGTCCCTCCCCTGGCCACGGTACCCCTGGGTGCCACCTGGTTCCGCGGGCTGGCCAGCGTCCGCGGCAACCTGTTCGGCGTGGTGGATTTTGCTGCCTTCCACGGGGATGCTCCGACACCGGCAGCCGGACATGCCCGCCTGCTGCTGGTGGGGGTTCGCCACGACCTGAACTGTGCCCTGCTGGTGTCACGGGCCCTGGGGTTGCGCCAGATCGAGGATTTCGAAGTCCTGTCCGCCGCCCATGACGCCGATCAGCCATGGATCGGCGATGAGCTGCGGGATTCCCGCGGTATCCACTGGACCCGCCTGCGGGTCTCGGAACTGCTCAAGCACAGCCGCTTTCTGGACGCAGCAGCCCAATCATGAACAACTATTCGGGAGATGCAGCAGGCACCCCCTGCTGAGTGAGGAAGAACATGGGATTCAAGCTACCGGGACTGTCTCTGGGCGGTAAAAAAAACGCCGCGGCCAATGCGGACACGATCATCGACTCCGGGGACATCCCCCCGCCCAAAGCCGCCCTGCCCTTTCTGGCGGGCAAAAGCCCCTCTGAACAGTTGCGCGCCCTGCGTGCTCCCTTCTTCCTCTTTGCGCTGCTGACGGCCGGCTTCGTGGGGTACCAGATCCAGGTCAGCAGCTTCGGTACAGGCTACGTCACCGCCGCCGGCCAGATGCGAACCCTGTCCCAGCAGCTGGCCAAGGCCAGCCAGCTGACCCTCCAGGGCGACACCAGCGCCTTCGCCGAGCTGAAGTCCAGCCGGGATCAGTTCAATACCCTGCTGGAGGCCGTCACCAACGGCGGGGAGGTGAGCGGCACCTCCGTCCCCGGCGGCAGCACGGCCGTGAGCGCGGAGCTGGCCGCCGTGGTCGAGCTCTGGCAGAAAACCGACAAGGATGCAACCAGCCTGCTGAGCCAGGAAAAGAACCTGACCAGTCTGGCCAAGGCGCTGGGCACCATCAACAGCAAGAACCCTGAATTCCTCGAACTTTCCGAGCAGGTCGCCGCCCTCAAGCTCCAGGGAGGCGCCTCCGCCCGGGAAATCGCCATGGCCCACCAGGTGGTGATGCTGACCCAGCGCATCGCCAAGAACGCCAACGCCCTCCTGCTGGCCAACGCCATCGATCCGGAGGTGACCTTCCTGCTGGGCAAGGACACCAACACCTTCAAGGAACTCCTCGAGCAGCTCCAGAAGATGACCCCCGACGGCTCCGATGCCAAGGCGCGACTGGCCCAGCTGGAGTCCGTCGGCAAGGACAACATCGCATCCGTCACGGCCATTCTTGGCAACATCCAGGTACTGGTCCAGGCCAAGCAGTCAGGCAGCAAGATCTTCCAGAACTCCGGCCCCCTGCTCGACAGGACCACCGCCCTTGCCGACGGCTATGCCCGCGCCTACACGGGCTTCTTCACCTGGGTCAGCGCCGCGATCATCCTGTCCACCCTGGCAGCCCTGCTGTGCCTGGTGCTGATGGCAAAAACCTATAACGACGACATCGCCCGCCGCCGTCTGGCGGCCGAACGTCAGCGGGAATCTGCCGAAGCCGAACGGAACGGGACCCAGCAGGCCATCCTGCGCCTGATGAATGAGATGGGCGACCTGGCAGACGGCGACCTGACCGTCCGCACCACGGTCACGGAAGACATCACCGGCGCCATTGCCGACTCGGTGAATTACACCATCGAAGAACTCTCAGTGCTGGTGCGCCGGATCAACGATGCCGCCATCCGCGTCACCGCCGCCACCGAATCCGCCCAGCAGACCTCCGATGAACTGATCGCCGCCACCGAGCGTCAGGCCCAGGAGCTGCGCCTCGCCGGGGAAACCGCCCAAAGCATGGCCAGCTCCATGAGCGCGGCCTCCGAGGACGCCCTGCAGTCCGCCCGGGTGGCCCGCCGCTCCCTGGAGGCTGCCCAGAAGGGTGCTGCCGCCGTGGAAGACACCATCAAGGGCATGAACGACATCCGCGAGAAGATCCAGGAGACCTCCAAGCGCATCAAGCGCCTGGGCGAGTCGTCCCAGGAGATCGGCGAGATCGTGGAGCTGATTTCCGACATTACCGAGCAGACCAACGTGCTGGCTCTCAACGCCGCCATCCAGGCCGCCTCTGCCGGTGAAGCCGGCCGCGGCTTCTCGGTGGTGGCGGAAGAAGTGCAGCGCCTGGCCGAACGCTCCGCCGAAGCCACCAAGCAGATCGGCGCCATCGTGAAGACCATTCAGACCGACACCGGCGACGCCGTGGCAGCCATGGAGAACGCCACCCGCGACGTGGTGGACGGCGCCCACCTCTCCGAGACCGCCGGCCAGGAACTGGCCGAAATCGAGCGGGTGTCGGCAGAAACCGCCGCGCTCATCGAGCGCATCTCGGCCAGCACCGAAATCCAGGCCAAGGCAGCCACCCAGGTGGCAGAAAAGATGAAGAACATTCTTGCCATCACCGACCGCACCACTACGGGTACCCAGCAGACGGCGGTGTCCATCGGAGAACTGGCTGATCTGGCGGTAGAACTGAAGGGCTCGGTGTCCGGCTTCAAGGTCTGAGCCCGGAAACCGCGTGATACTGCAACGGATGCCGATCAAGACCCCTCGATGAGCCCAGCACATGAACTCGACCTCGGTCCGCTGACCTGGGTCAAAAGCGAGATCGACCTGGCCCTGGAAAGGGCCACGGCGGCCCTTGCAGAAGCCGGCACCACCCCGGACCGTCTGGGCAAGGTCAAATTTGCCCAGACCCATCTTCACCAGGCCCACGGCGCCCTCTCCATCGTGGGTCTGGATGGCCTGACCCAGTTCTCCGAGCAGCTCGACCGCTTTCTCGGGGAAATGGCCAGTGGGCAGATCGCCTGCACACCGGATGCCCTGCGCCTGGCCGGGCGCTGCATCGCAGCCATCGGCAACTACCTGAACGAACTCACCCGCGGCCAGCCCGATCAGGCCCTGCGTCTTTTCCGGCTGTACGGAGAGCTTGCCGGGGCCCGGGGGCAGGAAGCCCCGACCCCTGGCGAGCTGTTCTTTCCCGATCTGAGCCTGCGGCCCGAGTTCGACAGCCCGGCCGATACCCAGGACGACCCCAAGCGGCTGCGCAGCCTGCGGGGGCGTTTCGAACGGGGTCTCCTGAAGTGGTTCCGCAACAGTCAGGACCCCAGCGGCCCCTTCGAAATGCGGGATGCGGCGGCAGGCATCGAAGCCCTCCAGGGCGTACCCGCCAGCCGCGCCTTCTGGCTTGCCGTCACTGCCTTCTTCGATGCCCTCGGCCAGCTGTCCATTCCGGTGGACGCGGGCACCAAGCGCCTGTGCGGGCGCATCGATGCCCAGATGCGGCGGGTCATGGAAGGCTCCGGCATGGTGACCGAGCGGCTCATGCGGGACGTGCTCTACCAGGTCGCCACGGCCACGGCCCACTCTCCGCTGATCACCCGGCTGCGCCAGACTTATCAGCTTGACCGTCTGCTCCCGACCGACCGCCCCGAAATTGCCGACCAACCCCTCGCGCCCCTGACCCGGCAGCTCCGGGAAGGGCTGGTGACGGCCCGCGAGGCATGGTCCCAGTTCGCAAGCGGCAGCGCCATCGGCCTGCCGCGCTTTCAGGACGCCCTGGCCTCCCTGCCAGCCCTGGCCCGGTCCATTGGCCAGCCCGAGCTCGGCCTGCTCCTCGACACCGTGGCGGACACAGGGAGCTGGCTGCGTCAGGACCCGCTCCAGCTCAACGACACCCTGTCCATGGATGTGGCCACTGCGATGCTCCTGGTGGATGGCAGGCTGGACGCTGAAGCCCCGCCCAGCACTCAGGAAGCGGCCCAGCAAGCGCTCCTGGTCGAGCGTCTGAAAGCCCACCAGCGGGGGGAGCAGCTTCCCCCCCTGCCCGTTGCCGAACCGGGATCCGAGTCTCTCCACCTGAGCAGACAGCTGGCCCATGAGATCCTGGCCAATCTCTCCGAGGTCGAGCAGACCCTCGACAGCTATTTCCGGGCCCCCAGCCAGAGCAACATCCTTGATACCGTTCGCTCGCCCCTCAAGCAGATCGAGGGCGCCCTGGCGGTCATGAACGAAGATGCTGCCGTCCGCCTGCTCCAGGATGCCGCCGGCCGCATTGCGGGCCTGCCTGGGATGGCTCCGGAGACCGCCAGCAGTGCCTTCGAAGCCATCGCCCATCGGCTGTCCGCCCTGGGCATGTACATCGAAGCACTCCAGCACGGCCCCGCTGACCTGGAAAAAATCCTCAACCCAGCCCAGGCCAGAGCGGCTGCAGCGACCACCCTCGAAGCCGAACTGGCGCAGCAGAAACGCGAAGCCGCCGCCCTCGCCGCCGCCCTCAAGGACAACCCGGAAGACTCCGGCCTGCGCAGTGAACTCCAGCTCAACCTGGAAACCCTGCGTCAGGACGCATCCCTCGCCGCGGACAACGAACTCGAGAAACAGGCCCGGCAGGCCCTGACCATGCTCGACGCGGGCGATCTGTTCGACGCAGCGGATGCACCCCTGGTCCCGGCAGGCACGGACACCCCGTCGATCTCCCCGGAGGCCAGCCGGCTGATGGACGCCAGCGCCGAGGAGCTCGACGCGGAGCTGCTGGGCATTTTCATAGAAGAGGCGATCGAGGTTCGGGCCAGCGTTGCCGAAAACCTCCAGCAGCTCCACCAGGCCCCCGACGACGTGGATCTGCTGACCACCATCCGGCGCAGCTTCCACACCCTCAAGGGCAGCAGTCGCATGGTTGGCCTGAAGGACTTCGGCGATGCAGCCTGGGGCGTCGAACAGACCCTCAACCACTGGCTGCGGCTGGAACGCCCCGTCACCCCTGCCCTGCTGGCATTGATCGACCGGGCCCACCAGCACTTCAGCGCCTGGGTGGAACAGCTCCAGGAAGGCGGCAGCACCACCATGGACGTGTCGGCCCTGATGGCCGAGGCGACCCGCCTGCGCCAGGAAGAGGCCTCCCCCGCTCCGCTCCCCCTGGAGGAAGCCGCTCCCCAGCCCGCAGCAGCCCCCCTGCCCCTGGCCACGGAGCTGGGGCTCGAACCGGAAGAAGTGGACCTGGAAGCAACGGTCAGCCTGGCCGAGTACGATCTGACCGCCACCAGCCTGAACATCGAGCCCGTGGAGCCGCCGGCGCAAGACGGGGCCCTTGAGATCGATCTGGATTTCCCCGAGCTCAGTTTCGAAGCCCCTCCACCACTCCCCGCCCCGGTGGACTTCGAGCTGGACATCCCCAGCCCATCGGAGCCAGTGCCGCCGCCCGAGCCGGATTCACTGCTCGTGGACTTCGAGCTCGGCACCCCGACCAGCCCACCGGAGCCCCCCGCCGGCCCGCCGCCGCCCACCGCAGACAGCATCGAATTCGAATTCGATCTCGGCCTGGCCTCTCCGACGCTGGCCGAGTTGGCTGAGATGGAGGTGGAAGACATCGAGTTCATCGGGCTCCCGGATCAGGCGCCCCTCGACGGGGCGGCCGTCTCCACCGCCGGACTCCCCACAACGGCATCCCCTGAAGAAGAGGACACCCCGGCCAGCCCCGCGGGTTCCGGACAGGCAGATGAAGATCCTGTCGCCTCCGACGATGAGTTCTTTCTGCTGGAAGCGCTCCCCGAGCCCCCGGTGGAGGAAATCAGCCTGCCCGGGCTCCCTGCCGGAGCACCCGACCTCCCTGTGGATCTGGACACCGAGGTTATCGAGGTCACCGACCTGGGGGACGAGATGCTGGACCGGGAGCTGGCCGACGAGGCGGATCTCGACGAGCTGATCGAGATCGAGGAAATCGAAGCGCTGACCGGGGAAGCCCCTTTCCCGGACAGCGGGGAGACACGGATCGCCACCCCGGTACCGGACCTCCGTCTCGACGAGGTGCGCCTGGGCGACGTCACCCTGTCCCGCCCACTTTTCGACCTTTACCTGGCGGAAGCGCGGCAGCATGTCGCCACCCTGCGCCGCGAGCTGGCCCGCCTGTCGGTCAACCCGAGCCTGATCCCGCCCACCAATGCAATCCGTGCCGCTCACACCCTGGCCGGCATCTCCGGCACGGCCCACTTCCCGGCCCCGCAACAGCTGGCCAAGGGCCTTGAGCTGGCCCAGCAACGCCTGGCCGACCATGGGCAGCCCCCCGACAGCACCCAGAGCGACACCCTCAATGAGGCCGCCAGTGTTCTCGAGGCGATGCTGGCCCAGCTCTCCAGCCTGCATCTGCCGGAGCCTGATGCGCCGCTGGTCGAGCGTCTGGACGCGATTCATTCCCTTCACCTGGCCGAAGTCATCCGCCTGCGCCCGCGGCTGGTGCTGGAACGTCCTTCCGTACTCGGGGAGGCCACACCAACGGGCACGGACACCCCCGGCAGCACACCGCTGCTGCGGGATGAGCTTGATCCGGACCTGCTGCCGATCTTCCTCGACGAAGGTAACGAGCTGCTCGACAGCCTGAATGCCGCCCTGCGCCGCTGGCGGGAAACCCCGGACGATCCGGCCCATGCCAGCAGCGTGGCACGGCTGGTCCACACCCTGAAGGGCAGCGCCCGGATGGTCGGGGCAATGAACCTGGGGCAGGGCCTGCACGAGCTCGAGACCCGCCTCGAGCGGGCCCGCAAGCTCGACCCGGCCGGCACCGCCATTACCGACGAACTCGAAGCGGCCCTGGATCAGATCCGCCAGACCCTCGAGAACCTCCAGGGCTCCGGCCCCCCAGCCCAGCCCGCGGCAGGAGCGTCCACGCCGGAAGCCGGAGCCGCTGCGGCACCGACAGCCGAAACCCAGGCCCAGACCGCCCGCACCCAGCTCCGGGTAGATGCCACACGCATCGACCAGTTCGTCAACGAGGCGGGCGAGATCAGCATCGCCCGGACCCGGATCGAGGGTGAGCTGCGCACCCTGCGCCGCTCCCTGCTGGACCTGACCGAGAACGTGATCCGCCTGCGCAATCAGCTGCGCGAGGTGGAGATCCAGGCGGACAGCCAGATGCAGTCGCGCCTGTCCCAGGTGGAAACCCAGCACACCGAGTTCGACCCCCTGGAAATGGACCGTTACACGCGCCTCCAGGAGCTGACCCGGATGATGGCCGAGAGTGTCGGCGACGTGACCACCGTCCAGCAGAACCTGCTGAAAAACCTGGACGGGGCCGAGTCGGCCCTCCACGCCCAGTCCCGGATGGCCAGGGAACTCCAGCAGTCCCTGATGCACGTGCGGATGGTGCCCTTCGACAGCCTCGCCGAACGTCTGTACCGGCTGGTCCGCCAGACCGCCAAGGAGCTCGGCCGGCGCGCCAACCTGGACATCATCGGTGGCCAGATCGAAATCGACCGCAGCGTGCTGGACGCCATGACCGGCCCCCTCGGCCACCTGGTCCGCAACGCCGTCGCCCACGGCATCGAGCCGCCCGAAGAGCGCCGTGCCGCCGGCAAGCCCGAAATCGGCCAGATCACCCTGCAGGTCTCCCATGAGGGGAACGAGGTCGTCATCCAGTTCCGGGACGACGGCTCCGGCCTCGACTTCGAGCGCATCCGGGCACGGGCCATCGCCAACGGGCTGATCAACGCTGGCGAGGACGTGGATGACAAACGCCTCACCAACCTGATCTTCGTACCCGGCTTCACCACTGCCAACCTCTCCAGCCTGGCTGGGCGGGGTGTGGGCATGGACGTGGTGAAGAGCGAAACCGCCGCCGTCGGCGGCCGCATCAGCGTGGACACCGAGGCCGGCCGCGGCACCTGCTTCCGCATCCACCTCCCCCTCACGCTGGCCGTGACCCAGGCCCTGCTGGTCCGCTCCGGTGGCCGGACCTGGGCCATCCCCTCCTCGATGGTCGCCCAGGTTCAGGAGCTCAAGGCCCCGGCACTGGAGAAACTCCGCGAGGAACGGGGTACCGAATGGCTCGGGGACCACTACGCCTACCGCTACCTGCCGCGCCTGCTCGGCGACCACGACTCCCAGCCCCAGATCGAACGCTTCAACTGGGTCCTGCTGCTGCGGGCTGGCAGCGAGACCCTGGCCCTCCATGTGGACAGCCTGCGGGGCAACCAGGAAGTGGTGGTCAAGAACGCCGGCCCCCAGTACGCCCGGATGGTCGGTTTTTCCGGCGCCACGGTACTGGGTGACGGCGAGATCGTGCTGATCCTCAACCCGGTAGCCCTGGCGGGACGCACTCCGGCCGACAGCGACGACGTTCCCGCCGCGCGCACCGACAGCCCGGTCATCAGCCAGCCCACGATCATGGTGGTGGACGACTCCCTGACCGTCCGCAAGATCACTGGCCGCCTCCTCGAGCGGGAAGGCTACCGGGTACTCACCGCCAAGGATGGGGTCGACGCTCTGGAACAACTCCTGAGCGTCACCCCGGATGTGGTCATCGCCGATATCGAGATGCCGCGGATGGACGGTTTCGACCTGACGCGCAACATCCGCGCCGACCAGCGCCTGCGGGACGTGCCGATCATCATGATCACCTCCCGCACCGCCGAAAAGCACAAGCGCTACGCGGAAGAGATCGGTGTCAATCACTACCTGGGCAAACCCTATGACGAGGATGTGCTGCTGCGCCTGATCCACACCTTCGTGGCCATCCGGGGGCTCTGAACCGGGAGGTGCCACCGCTTTCATCCGGGCCAGGCCCGGGCTTGGCTATAATCGGTCGTTTTTTTCCAGCGACCGCCTCATGAACCTGCTCTTCGAAGAGGAGGGTGCCTTCAAGACCGGCACCATCCTGACCGACAACGATGCCTCCCTGCAGGTGGAAACACCTCACGGCAAGCGCCTCAAACTGAAGAGCAAGGACGTGCTGATGCGCTTTGCCCAACCCTCGGCCGGCGAGTTGCTGGAACGGGCGGAGACCGAAGCGGAAGGGCTGGACACCGAGTTCCTGTGGGAAGTCTGTGGTGAGGAAGAGTTCAGCTTCGTCGACTTCGCCAGGGAATACTTCGGTCACACCCCGAGCCCGGTCGAGTCCACGGCGGTCCTCCTCCGGCTGCATGCGGCGCCGATCTATTTTCACCGGAAGGGGAAGGGACGCTTCCGGAAGGCGCCGGCGGAGATTCTCCAGGCAGCCCTCATCGGGCTTGAGAAAAAACGCCAGCAGGCTGCCGCCATCGAGCGGATGCGCGACGAACTGCTGGCCGGCCGGTTGCCGGAGGAACTCAAGCCCCTGGTCCGTCAGCTCCTCTACAAGCCCGACCGCAACCGCCTGGAAACCAAGGCCCTTGAAGCGGCCTGTGCCGAGCAGGGCCGCTCCCCGGCGCGTCTGCTGCTGGAGTGCGGCGCCCTGGCGTCCTCCCACGAACTGCACTTCGACCGTTTCCTGTTCGAATACTTCGCGGAGGGCACCGGCTTCCCGGAGGTGGCCGCCCCCCTCGCGCCCGACGACCTGCCGGTGGCCGCAGTGCGCGCCTTTTCCATCGACGACGCCGCCACCACCGAGATCGACGACGCCTTCTCGATCACGCCGACGGCCAGCGGCTGGCGCATCGGCATCCATATCGCGGCTCCCGGGCTGGGCTTCGGCCGGAATTCGGAGCTGGATGCCATCGCGCGCCAGCGCCTGTCCACCGTCTACATGCCGGGCAACAAGATCACCATGCTGCCGGATGACATCGTTGGCCAATTCACCCTTGGGGAGGGCCAGGACCGTCCAGCCTTGTCCCTCTACCTGGAGGTGAGCCGCGACCTGATGGTCACCGGCCATGAGTCGCGCATCGAGCGGGTGCCTGTGGCAGCCAACCTGCGTCATCACGACATCGAGCCGGTTTTCAACGAAACCACGCTGACCGAAGGCGGTCCCGACTTTCCCTGGAAGTCCGAACTGACCCTGCTATGGGAGCTGGCCACCGTGCTCGAGGCGGGCCGGGGCAAACCCTCCGCCAATCAGGGCATGGTCGATTACAACTTCACCATCGACTGGGACGCCACCACCCCCGATGGCCCGGGCCGGGTGGAGATCAGCCGCCGACCCCGGGGCTCCCCCCTCGACAAGCTGGTCGCCGAGCTGATGATCCTGGCCAACAGCACCTGGGGCAAGGCCCTGGCGGAGGCGGGCATCCCGGCCCTCTACCGGGCCCAGACCGGCGGCAAGGTCCGCATGACCACCGCAGCGGCCCCCCACGAGGGGCTGGGCGTGGACTGCTATGCCTGGTCCAGTTCGCCCCTGCGGCGTTATGTGGACCTGGTCAACCAGTGGCAGCTGATCAGCTGGATCGAGGGCTCCCCTCCGGCTTTCCCGCCCAAATCCGCCGACCTGATCGCCGCCATGCGGGATTTTGAACTCACCTATGCGGCCTACGCCGACTTCCAGCGGGGCATGGAGCGCTACTGGTGCCTGCGCTGGCTGCGTCAGGCGGGGCATCCTGCCATGAACGCCCGCATATTGCGGGAGAGCCTGGTCCGCTTGGAGGACATCCCACTGGTTTTAAAAGTCCCCTCCGTACCGGCCCTTCCCCCGGGCACCCGGGTGCGGCTGAACATCGACAGCACCGAGCTGATC
Organism: Zoogloea sp.; assembly: GCF_028693495.1. GTDB lineage: Bacteria > Pseudomonadota > Gammaproteobacteria > Burkholderiales > Rhodocyclaceae > Zoogloea. The sequence continues at coordinate 35,368 of NZ_JAQUVG010000002.1, forward strand.
GACATCGAGGTCCGCGCCACCTACCTGGAAACCCTGGCCGCCAGCAGTAGCGAAGCCATTGAGCTGGACGATGCCACCCTGGCCGAAGCCCTCGCAAGCGCGGCAACGCCGCCGGGCGCGGATGCCGGGTCCCCACCGGACAGCTCGACCGCCTGACCTCAGCCCATGCCCTTCGGACGTCCCCAAGCGGTTGCATCTGTGCCTGCCGGCCAGGACTGGCCTGTCTTCGCCGGTCCGACGGCCCGGTATGCGCTGGAATGGGGCGTCGGACTATCGCTGGCCTTCCACGCCCTGGTGCTCTCCATCCATTTCACGCTGCCGGATGGCAGCCTGCACCAGGCCCGGGACCGGGGGCTCGAAGTGGTACTGGTGAACTCCCGCCACAGCCAGGCGCCGGACAAGGCTGACGTGCTGGCCCAGGCACCCCTGGACGGTGGCGGCACGGACGCCAGGACGGGGCAGCTGGCCACGCCTCTGCCCGCCCAGGAGCAGACCCGGGCCGGCGATGGCCTGGTGGAGCTGCAGCGTCAGGCCGAAGTGCCTGCCCCCCCCCAGCTGCAGGCCATGACGGCCCAGCAGGGCAAGGCGCCCCTGCCCGTGGACGCCCGCCAGATCAGCCCTACCGAAACACCCCGCCAGCCCTCCGGTTACGACCTGCTGGACAGCTCCGCTGCGGTTGCCCGGATCGAAGCCCAGATCGACAAGGATCTGCTCGACTACGCGGCACTGCCGCGCAGGAAATTCATCGGCGCCCGTGCGGAGGAATACCGTTTTGCCCAGTACGTGGAGGACTGGCGCCAGAAGATCGAACGGGTCGGCAACCTCAACTACCCTCCCGCGGCCCGGGGCAAGCTGTACGGCAGCCTGCTGCTCTCCATCACCGTCAAGGCCGACGGCAGCGTGAAGCATGTGGACGTCCAGCGCTCCTCCGGCAACCGGGTGCTGGACCAAGCCGCCCTGCGCATCGTCCAGCTATCCTCACCCTTCCCGGCCTTTCCCGCCAACATCCGCAAGGATACGGACGAGATCGTCATCACCCGCACCTGGCGCTTCACCAATGCGGACCAGATGAAAACCGACATCACCGACTGACCCACGAGGCCCGCCATGGACCGCTACGCCGTGATCGGCAATCCAATCGCCCACAGCAAGTCACCCCGCATCCACACCCTGTTCGCCCGCCAGACCGGTCAGGCCCTCAGCTATGAGGCCCTGCTGGCTCCGCTGGACGGCTTCATTCAAACGGTCACGGCCTTCCAGGCTGCGGGCGGGTGCGGCCTCAACGTGACCGTCCCCTTCAAGCTGGAGGCCTTCGACTACGCAGACCACCACACTGCCCGGGCCCGGGCAGCCGGCGCCGTGAACACCCTGGCCTTCCGGCCGGACGGCGTGCTCGGGGACAACACGGACGGCGCCGGCATCCTGCGGGACATCACCGTCAACCTGGGCTGCCCGGTGGCCGGCCGGCGCGTGCTGCTGCTGGGTGCCGGCGGAGCGGCCCGGGGTAGCGTGCTGCCCCTGCTCGATGCCTCTCCAGCCACCCTGACCATTGCCAACCGGACCCCGGGCAAGGCCGCCGAGCTGGCCGATGAGTTCGCCCGAGGCGGGCAGCCAGGCCCGAACGGCTGCGGCTTTGCCGAGCTGGCCGGCCAGGAGTTCGACGTGGTCATCAACGCCACCAGCGCCAGCCTGTCCGATGCAGCGCCCGACCTGCCCCCCGGCCTCTACGCCCCGGGCAGCCTGGCCTACGACATGATGTACGGCAAGGGCGACACCCCTTTCCTGGCCGCCGCCCGGAGCCAGGGCGCGGCACACCTGTCCGACGGACTCGGCATGCTGGTGGAGCAGGCCGCCGAGAGCTTCCTGCTGTGGCGGCACATCCGCCCGGATACGGCGTCGGTCCTGGCCGAGTTGCGCGCCGGCCTGTAAGACTCGATGAACGCCCTCTGGCAGTGGACGAAGCGGGGCCTGCTGGCCCTGGTCCTGCTGATCCTGGCCGCTCAGCTCTGGCTGCTGGGGCATGTCCTGTGGTGGAAATGGGTGCCCCCGGATCAGACCAGCTTCATGCGCCTGCGCCTGATTGAACTCCGGGAACAGGATCCCGGGGCCCGGCTCCGTTACCAGTGGGTGCCCTACGAGCAGATTTCGGTACATCTGAAGCGGGCGGTCGTCGCCGCCGAGGATGACCGCTTTGTGGACCACGAGGGCTTCGACTGGGAAGGCATCCAGAAAGCCATCGAGAAGAACCAGAAAAAGGGCCGCTCCGTGGCGGGCGGCTCCACCATCAGCCAGCAGCTGGCCAAGAACCTGTTCCTGTCGCCTTCGCGCAGCTACCTGCGCAAGGGCCAGGAGGCCATCATCACCCTGATGATCGAGGCCCTGTGGGACAAGCGGCGCATCCTGGAGGTCTATCTCAACGTGGTCGAATGGGGCAACGGCCTGTTCGGCGCCGAAGCCGCGGCCCAGCGCTACTACCGGACCCCCGCAGCCCTGCTGGGACCTGCCCAGGCGGCCCGGCTGGCGGTGATGCTGCCCAATCCCCGCAAGTACGAGACCCGTTACGACGCCCGCCTGGCGGCCCACGCCAGCCGCATCCAGGGACGCATGCACACCTCGGTCGTGCCCTGATTCATGGGCACAGCGGTCACCCGTCACGGCCTTGGGGGACTTCAGCCCCTGCCGTCCACGCCCCCCTTGGGGTAGAATGGCCTGCTTTTCCCCCGTCGTTCCTCCCCCGATGCAATTCGCCGGATTTACCTTGCGAAACAATCTGTTCGTCGCGCCCATGGCCGGCGTGACCGATCGCCCCTTCCGCCAGCTATGCAAGAAGATGGGGGCGGGTGTGGCCGTCTCCGAGATGGTCACCTCCAACTCCCTGCTCTATGGCAGCGCCAAGACCCAGCGACGCGCCAACCACGATGGCGAGGTGGACCCGATCTCCGTGCAGATCGCTGGCGCCGACCCAGCCATGATGGCCGAGGCGGCCCGGCACAACATCGACCGGGGCGCCCAGATCATCGACATCAACATGGGCTGCCCGGCCAAGAAGGTCTGCAACGTGATGGCCGGCTCGGCCCTGATGCAGGATGAACCGCTGGTCGCCCGCATCCTCGAGGCCGTCGTTGGTGCCGCCGGAGGCATCCCGGTCACCCTCAAGTTCCGTACCGGCTGGAACAAGGCGAACAGGAATGCCCCGATGATCGCCCGGATCGCCGAAGAATCCGGCATCCAGCTGATCGCCATCCATGGCCGGACCCGTGCCTGCATGTACACCGGTGACGCCGAATACGACACCATCGCCGACGTGAAGACCCGGGTGCGCATCCCGGTCATTGCCAACGGCGACATCACCACCCCCCAGAAGGCCAGGTTCGTCCTCGACTACACCCGGGCCGACGGGGTGATGATCGGTCGTGCCGCCCAGGGGCGCCCGTGGATCTTCCGGGAGATCGAGCATTTCCTGAAGACCGGCGAAGAGCTCCCGCCCCCCCTGGTCTCCGAGATCGTGCAGGTGTGCCGGGAACATCTGGCCGACCTGTATGCCTTCTACGGCGAGGACACCGGGGTCAAGGTCGCGCGCAAGCACATCAGCTGGTACACCAAGGGTCTGGTGGGCTCCGCCCAGTTCCGCAAACGCATGAACACCCTGCCGACCGTTCAGGAGCAACTCACCGCCGTGGAAGAGTTCTTCGGCAGCCTGGCCGACCAGGGAAACCGCCTGGTCTATGCCGACAACGATGATCTGTCCCAGGAGCTTGCAGCATGAGCAGTACCAGCAACGAGATCGCCGAATCCGTCTGCCGCGCGCTGGACACCTATTTCCGTGACCTGGACGGCGAGAAGCCGAACGCGCTCTACGACATGGTGATCAAGAACGTCGAGAAACCCATGCTGGAGTTCGTGCTCAAGCAGGCCGGCGGCAATCAGACCCTGTGTGCCGAGATGCTCGGCATCAACCGCAACACCCTGCGCCGCAAGCTCACCGAGCACGAACTGCTCTGAACCTGCCCCGCCAGCGATCTTCAGCCATTTTCCCTTTGTCCGCCGCGGTACTCCGCGACCTTCCAGAGAAGCCCATGAAAGTCACCCAAGCCCTGCTCAGCGTCTCCGACAAGACCGGCGTCATCGAATTCGCCCGTGAACTGGCCGCCCTCGGCGTCGCCCTGCTGTCCACCGGTGGGACCGCCAAGTCCTTGCGCGATGCCGGCCTGCCGGTCACCGACGTGTCCGACTACACCGGCTTCCCCGAGATGCTGGACGGCCGCGTGAAGACCCTGCATCCCAAGGTGCATGGCGGCATCCTGGCCCGTCGCGACCTGCCCGAGCACCTGGCCAAGCTGGAAGAGCACGCCATTCCCCGCATCGACTTGGTGGTGGTGAACCTCTACCCCTTCCAGGCCACCGTGGCCAAGCCCGACTGCACCCTTGAGGACGCCATCGAGAACATCGATATCGGCGGCCCCACCATGGTCCGCGCAGCGGCCAAGAACCACGGCAATGAAGCCGGCGGCGTGGGCATCGTGACCGATCCCGAGGACTACGCGACCATCGTCGCCGAGCTCAAAGCCAACGGCGGTGCCCTGTCCTACAAGACCCGCTTCGACCTGGCCCGCAAGGCCTTCACCCACACCGCCCGCTACGACTCGGCGATCTCCAACCATCTCACTGCCTTGGCGGAAGACGGCAGCAAGAAGGCCTACCCGGAGCGCTTCCAGCTGGCCTTCGACAAGGTACAGGACCTCCGCTACGGCGAGAACCCCCACCAGACCGCCGCTTTCTACAAGGAAAGTGCCGCCCCTGCCGGCGCCATCGCCGCCTACACTCAGGTGCAGGGCAAGGAGCTCTCCTACAACAACATTGCCGACTCCGACGCGGCCTGGGAATGCGTGAAGGCCTTTGACGGCGTGGCCTGCGTCATCGTCAAGCACGCCAACCCCTGTGGTGTGGCGGTTGCCGCCAGCCCCCTCGAGGCCTACAAGAAGGCCTTCTCCACCGATCCGACCTCGGCCTTCGGCGGCATCATCGCCTTCAACACCACCGTTGATCGTGCCGCTGCAGAAGCCGTCAGCGCCCAGTTCCTCGAGGTGCTGATCGCCCCGGCCTACACCGACGAAGCCCTCGAGCTCCTTAAGGCCAAGCAGAACGTCCGCGTGCTGGTCAATCCCCTGGGCACCGTCAAGCAACCCGACTACAAGCGTGTGGGTGGCGGCCTGCTGGTGCAGAGCGCCGACTTCGCCCCGATCACCGCCGCCGACCTCAAGGTTGTCACCCAGCGTGCGCCCACCGACAAGGAGCTCTCCGACCTGCTGTTCGCCTGGCGCGTGGCCAAGTACGTCAAGTCCAACGCCATCGTCTACTGCAAGGACGGCATGACCATCGGCGTCGGCGCCGGCCAGATGAGCCGCGTGGACTCCGCCCGCATCGCCAAGATCAAGGCCGAGAACGCCGGCCTGGTGATCCCCGGCTGCGTGGTGGCCTCCGATGCCTTCTTCCCCTTCCGTGACGGCCTCGACGTGCTGGCCCAGGCCGGCGCCACCGCCGTCATCCAGCCGGGCGGCTCCATGCGCGACGCCGAAGTGATCGCCGCTGCCGACGAGCAGGGCATCGCCATGGTCCTGACCGGCTTCCGCCACTTCCGCCACTAAGCCACCGGAGCACTCCAGCATGAAGATCCTCGTCATCGGTTCCGGCGGGCGCGAACACGCGCTGGCCTGGAAGCTGTCCCGTTCCCCCCGGGTTCACAAGGTATTCGTGGCCCCGGGCAACCCGGGTACCGCCCGCGAGCCGGGTATCGAGAACGTGGCCCTCAGCGCCATCCCGGCCCTGGTGGACTTCGTCCGCCAGGAACAGATCGCCCTCACCGTAGTCGGTCCCGAAGCGCCCCTGGCGGCCGGTGTCGTGGATGCCTTCCGGGCCGCCGGCCTGCCCATCTTCGGACCAACCCGGCTGGCGGCCCAGCTGGAAAGCTCGAAGGACTTCGCCAAGCAGTTCCTGCAGCGTCACAAGATCCCGACGGCGAGGTATCAGACCTTCTCCGACCCCGTCGCTGCCCACGCCTATGTGGACACCGAGGGCGCGCCGATCGTCATCAAGGCGGACGGCCTCGCGGCCGGCAAGGGCGTGGTGGTGGCCATGACCGCCGATGAAGCCCACGCAGCCATCGACGCCATGCTCACCCACAACACCCTGGGCGTGCAGTACGACGAGCGTGGCCCGCGGGTGGTCATCGAGGAGTTCATGGAGGGAGAGGAAGCCAGCTTCATCGTGATGGCCGACGGCCGCCACGCCCTGCCGCTCGCCACCTCCCAGGATCACAAGCGCCTCAAGGACGCCGACCAGGGCCCCAACACCGGCGGCATGGGTGCCTACTCCCCCGCCCCCGTGGTCACCCCCGACGTTCATGCCCGCGCCATGCGCGAGATCATCATGCCGACCCTGGCCGGCATGGCGGCCGAAGGCCTGCCCTACACCGGCTTTCTTTACGCCGGGCTGATGATCGACGCCAAGGGAGCCCCCCGGGTTGTCGAGTTCAACTGCCGGATGGGCGACCCGGAAACCCAGCCCATCATGATGCGACTCAAGTCCGACCTGGTGGACCTGGTGGAGGCCGCCATCGCCGGCAGGCTCGACAAGGTCGAGGCCGAATGGGACCGCCGCTTCGCCCTGGGCGTGGTGATGGCCGCCGCCGGCTACCCGGACAGCCCCCGCAAGGGTGACGCCATCCATGGCCTGCCTGCCACCGCCAGCGAAGACACTCATGTTTTCCACGCCGGCACCAGCGACAGCAATGGCCAGGTGGTCACCAACGGCGGCCGCGTGCTGTGCGTCACCGCGCTGGGCGACAACGTGCGCACGGCACAGAAGCGCGCTTACGAGCAGGTGGACCAGATCCACTTCGACGGCATGCAGTGCCGCCGCGACATCGGCTACCGGGCAGTGGCCCGCAAAAACTGAGGAAACCCCATGCCCCAACTGCGCATCGAATACAGTCTCAATATCTCGAGCCGCTTCGACGGCGCGGCGCTGACCCGGGCGAGTGCGGAAACCCTGCTGGTCAGTGGTGTATTCAGCCCGCCCGAGTCGATCAAGGTCCGCCTGATCCCGGTGGAACACTTTGTCGTGGGCAACGATGCCCGGCACGGCTTCCTCCACGCAGACCTGGGCATGCTCTCCGGCCGGGACAAGGCCACCAAGCAGCGTCTCACCGAGGCGCTGGTGGCCACGCTGGGTGCCCAGTTGCGGCCCGGCCCCGAGACGGTACAGCTCACCTCCGAAGCCCGCGACATGGATCGGGAAACCTACTCCAAACAGCTCGTACCCGGCGTCTGAGGCCCGCTGCAGCATGCTGACGGGGGCATTCGCCCCCCTTGTCGACTTTCCCCGGGGCCTGCCCCGGCCACGCTTCAGGAATGAACTGCCCATGCCCGACCGCAATGCCGTCAAAGCCTATCTGCTGGACCTCCAGAACCGCATCGTGGCGGCCCTCGAAACCTTCGACGGCGCGCCCTTCCTGACCGACAGCTGGGTGCGCCCGGCCGGAGGGGGGGGGATCACCCGACTGGTCGAGGAAGGCAATTTCTTTGAACGGGGCGGCTGCAACTTTTCCCACGTGATGGGTGAAGGCCTTCCGCCCTCCGCCACCGCTGCCCGCCCGGAGCTGGCCGGGCGCAGCTACGAGGCGATGGGTGTCTCGCTGGTGCTTCACCCCCGCAACCCCTACTGCCCGACGGTGCACATGAACGTGCGCTTCTTCATCGCCAGCAGCCCGGGCAAGCCCGATGTATGGTGGTTCGGCGGCGGCATGGACCTCACCCCCTACTATCCTTTCGAGGAAGACGTACGGCACTTCCACGCCGCCTGCAAGGCGGCCGTGCTGCCCTGGGGCGAGACGGAATACCGGCGCCTCAAGGACTGGTGCGACCGCTACTTCTTCCTCAAGCACCGTAACGAACCGCGCGGCGTAGGGGGCCTGTTCTTCGACGACCATGGCGCCGACGGCCAGGTGGACTTCGACACCGCCTTTGCGATGACCCGCAGTGTCGGCGATGCCTTTCTGCCGGCTTACCTGCCCATCATCGCGCGCCGCCGGGACACCCCCTACGGGGAGCGGGAGCGCGACTTCCAGGCCTACCGCCGGGGCCGTTATGTGGAGTTCAACCTGGTCTTCGACCGGGGCACCCTTTTCGGCCTGCAATCGGGCGGCCGCACCGAATCCATCCTGATGTCCATGCCGCCCATCGTCAAATGGCGCTACGACTGGCAGCCGGAGCCGGGCAGCCCGGAGGCCCGGCTGTACTCCGAGTTCCTGGTCCACCACGACTGGGTCTGAAGCCTTTCAATCCGGCGGATAACTGCGCAGGTACTCCAGCAAGGTCCGGGTTCGTTCACGCACCAGACCGTTGCGGAAGGCAGCCCGGCTGAGGGCCGCCGAGGAACCGTGCGCCCGGTTGGACCAATTGCTCTGAATGAAGCGGATCTCGGCATCCCGGTAGGCCAGCCACTGACGCTGGGCCCGCCGCAACGCGTTGCGGGCATCGGGTCCTGCTCCGCGCAACACCGCTCCATAGGCGTGATTCAGGCGTTCATCCAGAAAGCGGGCATACAAGACACTCGCATCCAGGGCTGCCGCCGCATCCGGAGCACGGGCAATCCGCTCCTCATGGGCGGCCACAGCGGCAGCGAAGCCGGGCAGCGGATCCTCCCGGTCCGGGTTGTCAATGGCCAGGGCAGGCCCTGCCGCCAGCGCAAGGCACAGACTCCACCGCCCTGCCCATCCCAGCCACCTCTGTGCACCCAAGCGTTTCACCACCGTTCGTAGACACCCTTCGTGTAGACATTCCATTCGCACTGACGCCGACGCTCCAGCCCCAGCATGACCTTGCCCTGGGATTTGTTCCAGGATTTCCAGGCAGCCTCCAGATTGCGGTAGCTGGACGACGCGGCCGGGTCATTGACGAGCCGGGCCACCGATGACCGGGCAAAGGCTGAGACCCCGATGTTGAAGGCCAGGATCACCAGGGCATCGAAACGGTTCGCTGCCAATGGCACCTTGATGGTCTCCCGCACCGCCTGCTCGAAGGGCACCAGGTCCGCATCAAACAGTGCATCGGCCTGCGCTGCAGTGATGCCGTCACGGTAGCGGGACCACTCGCTACGGGCAATCAGATGACCATAACCGATCGTTGCGCCGGGCACCCAGGCCGTGATGCGTGTCATGCCGCTCTTCTGGTCATCATAGGGCCGCAAGGCCAGGGTCTCGACCGAGCGCAGCAAGGCCCGCCCCTGGTGCGTCATCGCCGCAGCGGAGATCACCTCCGGCGACACAGCCACCGCCTCGTCCAGCGCCCTGAAGGTGCGCCCGCCGGGATCGATACGACCGTCCGGACGCAGCATGCCCAGCACCCGCTGCTGGAATTCCTCAATCGCCTCGAAGGTCTCGTCGCCCTGCGCACCATCTTCATCAATCGGAGGGGCCCCCACCTGGCGGTGACGGTTGAGCAGCTTCTGCACCAGCAGCACATCCTTCTTGAAGGGCCTGGCCACCCCACGTCCCACCGCAGCACTCAGACTCGCCATGATTGTCCCCTCACGCATACCGGGTATGTGGACTATAGAGCAGCCCGTTTACACCCGCCAGGCAACGGAGCATCAAAAAGGCAAACGCCCGGCGTCCTGAGGACAGCCGGGCGTTTGCCTTGAACGGCCCCATCAGGGGGCCGTGAGCGTAAACCGCTTAGATCTTGCCGACCAGATCCAGGGAGGGCTTCAGGGTCTCGGCGCCTTCCTGCCACTTGGCGGGGCAGACCTCGCCCGGGTGGGAGGCCACGTACTGGGCAGCCTTGACCTTGCGCAGCAGCTCGGAAGCATCACGGCCGATGCCCAGGTCATGAATCTCGGCAACCTTGATCTGGCCTTCCGGATTCACCACGAAGGTGCCACGCAGGGCCAGCCCCTCTTCTTCGATCATCACATCGAAGTTGCGGGTGATGGCACCCGTCGGATCGCCGATCATCGGGTAGCTGATCTTCTTGATGGTGTCGGAGGCGTCGTGCCAGGCCTTGTGGGTGAAGTGGGTGTCGGTGGACACGGAGTACACCTCAACGCCCAGCTTCTTGAATTCGGGGTACAGATCCGCCATGTCGCCCAGCTCGGTCGGGCAGACGAAGGTGAAGTCGGCGGGGTAGAAGAAGAAAATGGACCACTTGCCCTTCAGGTCTTCGCTGGTGACCGGAACGAACTTGCCATTGTGGTAGGCGGTAGCACTGAACGGCTTGATTTCGGTATTGATCAGGGACATAGCGTTTCCTTCACTGGTTGAGAAGACTTGGAAGCCAGATGATAGGCTGGCTCGCCTCATCGTTCAAATTGATTGATGAAATTATCCATATTGCCAAAAACTATCAACCATCGATCCCCTGGAGCCTCCGGGTGCGCCATCCGGACAGCAACGCCTGGTGCGGGTACAGCAGTGCCCGCTCCTGCACGCCTCAGCGCCGGGCCATTTCCGCTGCGGCGCGATAATGCCGGTTGGCATCGTCCCCACGCCCAAGCCGGTCAGCCAGGTTGGCCAGCTCGAGATGGGCCTCAAGACCCGGCGCCACAGCGAGGGCCGCATCGAAATAGCTTTCAGCCTTACCCCACAGCTGGGACTGCACACACAGACGGCCCAGGGTCAGCAGCAGCAGGGGATCCCGTGGCTGGCGCTTGAGCCACTCTTCTGCCCTGGCCAGCCGGCTGCGCAGCTCGCCGCCTTCGTAGCGTCCGTAAAGCCCCGCCAGCTCCGAATCCCAGGACTGGGCCAGCTGGACCTCGATGACTTTCCGGGCGCCATCCCCATCACCGGCGTCAATCAGGGCCCGGGCCAGTTCCCTGACCACCACCGGATCCCGCTGCTCGTCCCGGGGCAATTCCTGCCAGTAGGCTGTCAGGGCCCCCGCGTCGCCAGCCCGCTGGCGGAGACCCTCCTGGTGGGCACGACGCTTGACCGGCTCAGCGACCTCCGGGGACAGGGACTTCACCTTGACCAGCTGCCGCACCAGGCGAACCGCCTCGGTCCAGTTTCCCTGCGCCTGGGCAGTCCGCAAGGCGAGGCGCAAGGCAGCAATGTGGCGCTGGCCTCCGGCCTGGAGATCGGCAATACGCTCCGCCGCCTCATCGAAGCGGCGCCCCTCCACCGCCAGTTCTGCCTCGGTCATCAGGCGGGCCACCCGGACGCTGTCGTCATGGCGGGCCGCCTTGGCCAGCCACTCCCGGTAGCGGGGCTCATCCCTCAGGGAGTGCGCCGCCCGAGCCGCCAGGAGTGCGGCCAGTCCAGGCGACTCACCGGCCTCGTAGGCAGCGCCGGCCTGACGCAAGGCCTGGCCAAAACGGCCTTCGATGCGCAGCAAGGCCGCATCATAAAGGGCCTGGGACGCCCGCTCCCGCCCCTTCCGGACCCGGAAAGCCTGGACTGCCCGCGGCAGGGCCAGGGTGTTGGCCACCAGGCGGACCAGGGCATAGACCGCCACGAAGGCCGCCACCACCACCACCACCAGCAGATTCATGGAAATCTGGATCCGGTACGGGGGCAGGACCAGCAGGGCATAGCCCTCGTTGTAGCGTCCCGCCACCGCCAGCCCCGCAGCCAGCGCAAACAGTCCAATCAGCCACAGCACTCCACGCATGGCCAGCCTCAGTTCTTGCGGGCCGGACGGACGGCACCTTTGGTCGTGGACGTATCGGCGGCATTACCGGAGGAGACCGCCACTCCGGCCTGCTCGGCGCGCCGCTCGGGGATGGCCAGCAAGGCGCGCAGCGCTGCCTGGCTGGCCTGGAGGGTCGGCAGATCCATACCCACGGGCAGCTTCTGGAATTCGTTCAGATCATCCCTGGCTGCCTTGACCGCAGCCGCATTCAAATCAAAGTAACGCTCCAGCCACTGGGCGGAAATCCGCATGTCCTCCCGGAAGGTGTTGCCATCCCGGGACAGCAGGGCGAGGCGGGCATTGAGCAGACGCAGCTTGAGATTCTCCCGCAGGAAGACCGTATTGCTCGGGGCGAGCAGGGCAGGATCGGGGCGATCCATCCGCTCGATCCGCAGCAGCTGGCTGAATTCGCTCCAGAACTCCTGCCAGAGGCCCTTCAGCCAGGACGGCTCGAGATTTTCCAGCTGGCCCGGACTCGCCTTGGGACGGGCCTCGAAGGCCAGCGGCAGCCCATCGATGCGGCCGATGAGGGTTTCCAGTTTCAGGGCCAGGCCGGAACCATCCACCTGGGGCAAGGCCTCCAGGGTCTGGATTTCACTGGCGATCGCCTTGCGGAGAGGCAGCCACTGGGGCCGGTCCAGGCTTCCGAGACGGGCGTCGGCCACCTGCAGTGCGGCCAGGGCGTTCTGAACATTGGCCGCCAGCTGCAGTTGCTGGGTGGCAATGGTCAGGGCCTGCTCCACCTCGGCCAGGACCCGGTCGTCCCGGGTGCGGGAAAACTCCTGGTACATGGACTCCAGGGCGAGCTGCTGTCCCTGGGATTCGGCGATCCTCGCTTCGAGGGCGCCCACCTTGCCCTGGAGGTCCTGCAGGCTGTCCTGGGCCTGCCGGGCCAGGGCACGCCCCTCCGCAGCCACGCTGTCTCCGTCCGCCAGGCGACGGGCGAGTTCGGCCTGCAGGTCAGCCAGGCGGCTGCGGGTTTCGATCCACTGCCAGGCCAGCAGGGCAACAGCGACGGCAGCGATGATGGCCGAGGGACGCTGCCAGGGCGAAGGCGAAGAAGACGGCGCGGTGGCCGGCTGGGCGGCCTCAATGGGCGGAAGGCTGGGAAGTTCGCTGCTCATGGCTGAAGTTTAACCCGTATTGGCGTCGTGGTCGCAGACCGAGAAATGCCCGACGAGTCCAGCGATGAGGCCTGTATCCCCCGGCTCCGTCAGGATGACCCGGGCAAAACCGCCTTCCCGGGCCACCGCGGCAATCCGGGCATGGGGCACGAACACGGGCACATCCTTCAGGAGAGCGGCGTCTGGCAAGGCCAGGAGATGGCTCACGCCCTCGCTGCTGGTCAGGGTCAGGGCATCGAGCGCGCCCTGGCGAACCCGGGCCAGCAGCGGCGCAGGATCCTCGGGGGGGCCTCCCCGGTGGTAGCAGGTCAGATATTCCACCCAGGCACCACGGGCCTTGAGGGTATCGCCCAGCAGATCCCGCCCCCCGTCTCCCCGCAGGATCAGCACCTTCCTGCCCGCCACTGCCTCGGAACGGAAGGCCGGCAGTGCCAGTGCCGACTCGCTGTCGAAGCCCCGGTCCGGCGCGAGGACCTGACGAAACCCTCGGGCCGCCAGGGCGGCTTCACTGCCCTTGCCCACCGTCGCGACGACCAGGTGGGCAGGCCAGGGCGCTTCCGGCAGGATCACGTCGAGGGCCAGATTCACCGCGTTGGGACTGACGAAGAAGGCCAGGGAAAATTCGTCCAGGCGACGGGCCATGGCCCTGAGGGGCTCTGGGTCGGCCACCGGCTCGATGTGCAGGAGGGGAAAGCGCAGGGGCTCCGCCCCCAGCCCGGCCAGGGTGGCACACAGGCCGTCAGCCTGGGCGACCGGACGGGTCACGGCGATGACGCGCCCGGCAAGGGGGCCGGCGGGGGCCTTCACCATTACAGGCTGGCGAGGATCTCGTCGGCGCCGTCGGCTCTCAGGTCGGCTGCCAGGGCAAGGCCCAGGGCTTCCGGCTGATCCAGGGGCCCCCGACGCTCCGCACGGGCCATACGCGATCCATCGGGCAGGGCCACGAAGCCCCGCAGCCACAGCTCGCCGTCCTGCACCTCGGCATAGGCGCCGAGGGGAACCTCACAACTGCCCGCCAGGGCCCGGGAGGTGGCCCGCTCGGCACGCACGCAGGCAGCAGAATGAAGATCGGCGAGGGGTGCGATCCACTCGGCGACCTCGGGACGGGAGGCCAGCGCCTCGATCCCCAGGGCGCCCTGACCCGCGGCAGGCAGCGAGATTTCGGAAGGCAGGGTGGAGCGGATGCGCCCGGCGAGGCCCAGACGGGTCAGACCGGCAGCGGCGAGGATGATTGCATCGTACTGACCTTCATCGAGCTTGCGCAGGCGGGTATCCAGGTTGCCCCGCAGGCTGGTCACCGCCAGCATCGGATACAGGGCATGGATCTGCGCCTCCCGACGCAGGCTGGAAGTGCCCACCACAGCCCCCGGGGGCATGTCATCCAGGCTCTCGTACTTGTTGGAAACGAAGGCATCCAGCGGCACCTCCCGCTCCGAGATGGCCACCAGGGCGAAGTCCGGCGGCAGCTCCATGGGCACATCCTTCATGGAGTGCACGGCAATGTCAGCCGCCCGGTCGAGGAGCGCGGTTTCCAGCTCCTTGACGAACAAGCCCTTGCCCCCGATCTTGGCCAGGGGCCGGTCCAGGATCTGGTCACCCCGGGTGGTCATCCCCAGCAACTCGACGGAGCAGGACGGATAGAGGGCCTCGAGACGGGCCTTGACGTGCCCGGCCTGCCAGAGGGCAAGACGACTTTCACGGGTGGCGATGACGATGCGGTCGGGCTGGGGTGCGCTCACGATATTCGGGCTCGGCTGGATGTTCGATCGGTAATGAAAGAGGAATGCCCTATGGACAGGCGGAACCAGGGGCGGCACTCTGCAGGCCTCTGCAGTGCAGCATCAGGGTAGGCACCAATGGCAGTCCTTCGGCGGGCGATCATAGCATGGGGCCAGGAATGCACCCCTTGCACCAGATTAATGCAACCGATTGGACAGGAATCCACCGCGATGAGTGAACAAAGAACGAACGATGACAAGGACCTTCCCCTCCGGGACGACATCCGGCTGCTGGGCCGCGTGCTTGGAGATACCGTGCGCGCCCAAGAGGGAGAGGCCGTCTTCGACCTGGTGGAATCCATCCGCCAGAGCTCGATCCGCTTCCGCCGCCACGAGGACCACGCAGCCCGCCGGGAGCTGGAGGCCACCCTCGACTCCCTGTCCCGGGACCAGACCATCGACGTGGTGCGGGCCTTCAGCTATTTCTCCCACCTCTCCAACATCGCCGAGGACCAGCACCACATCCGCCGCTCCCGGGCCCACCAGATCGCCGGGTCGGCCCCCAGGGAGGGCAGCCTGGCCCACGCCCTGGAGCGCGCCTTCGCCGCCGGCCTGGGCAGCCCGGAACTGGTGTCCTTCTTCGACACCGCCAACATCGTGCCGGTACTCACTGCCCACCCCACCGAGGTCCAGCGCAAGAGCATCCTCAACTGCCAGATGGTGATTGCCCGCCTGCTGGACGAACGGGACCGCATGCAGCTGACCCCCGAAGAGCAGGACATCAATCAGGAGGCCCTGCGCCGGGCCGTGCTGACCCTGTGGCAGACCCGCATGCTGCGCACCGAGAAGCTGTCGGTGATGGACGAGGTCAGCAACGGACTGTCCTACTTCGACTACACCTTCCTGCGCGAGCTGCCCCGCCTCTACGCCAGCGTGGAAGACCGCCTGGCGGCCAATGACCGGACCTGGGGCGCACTGGAGCTGCCCAATTTCATGCGCGTGGGCAGCTGGATCGGCGGCGACCGGGACGGCAATCCCTTCGTCACTGCCGAGGTCCTGGAAAAGACCCTGGCCACCCAGGCGGAAAAGGTGCTCACCCATTACATGGACGAGGTACACACCCTGGGCTCCCAGCTGTCCATCGCCCAGGGACTGGTCAGCGCCTCCGACGCCCTGCTGCGCCTGGCCGAAGCCTCGCCCGACGGATCCCCCCACCGCAGTGACGAGCCCTACCGGCGCGCCCTGACCGGCGTCTATGCCCGCCTCGCCGCCACCTACCAGCAGCTCCTGGGCCATCAGCCGCCGCGCCACGCGGTGGGCCCGGCAGCGCCCTACGCCGGCCCGGACGAGCTGGCCGACGAGCTGGATGTGGTGCATCGCTCCCTCACCGCCAACGGCCTGAGTGCCCTCTCCCGGGGCCGCCTGCGCCACCTGCGCCGGGCGGTGTCGGTGTTCGGCTTCCACCTGGCGCCGATCGACCTGCGCCAGAACTCCGACGTGCACGAGCGGGTGGTGGCCGAGCTGCTCCAGGCCGCCGACCCGGCCAAGGACTACCTGGCCCTCGACGAGGCCGGACGCACCGCGGTGCTCCTTGAAGAACTGGCCACCGCGCGCCCCCTGGCTTCCCCCTGGATCGAATACTCCGAGGAAACCCGCGGCGAGCTGGCCATCTTCCGGGCCGCCCGGGCCGCCCACCTGCGCTACGGCAAGGCCGCCGTGCCCAACTGCATCATCTCCAAGACCGACGACGTTTCCGACATCCTGGAAGTCGCCGTGCTGGCCAAGGAATCCGGCCTGCTGCGGCACGCCGAAGGGGTGCTTGACGTCAATATCATCCCGCTCTTCGAGACCATCGGCGACCTGCAGAATGCGGCCGGGGTGATGGACCGGCTGTTTTCAATCCCGGCCTACATGGCGCTGCTGGAGTCCCGCCGCAAGGAGCAGGAGGTCATGCTCGGCTACTCCGACAGCAACAAGGACGGTGGCTTCCTCACCTCGGGCTGGGAGCTCTACAAGGCCGAAATCGGTCTGGTGGACACCTTCGCCCGCAACAAAGTGCGCCTGCGCCTGTTCCATGGCCGCGGCGGCTCCGTCGGCCGCGGCGGCGGTCCCAGCTACCAGGCCATCCTGGCCCAGCCGGGCGGCGCGGTGCAGGGGCAGATCCGCCTGACCGAGCAGGGCGAGGTGATCGCCTCCAAGTACGCCAACCCCGAGGTCGGCCGGCGCAACCTGGAGGTGCTGGCATCGGCCACCCTGGAGGCCACCCTGTTCGCCCCCCGCGATCCGGCGCCCCGCCCCGAGTACCTGGAGGCCATGGACGAGCTGTCGGACGCCGCCTTCAAGGCCTACCGCAACCTGGTCTATGAGACCGACGGCTTCGAGCGCTACTTCTGGGAATCCACCGTGATCTCGGAGATCGCCGCGCTGAACATCGGCAGCCGCCCCGCCTCGCGCAAGAAGTCCACCGCCATCGAAGATCTGCGTGCCATCCCCTGGGTCTTCAGCTGGGCCCAGTGCCGCCTGATGCTGCCGGGCTGGTACGGCCTCGGCACCGCGGTGAAAGCCTACGTCGCCCGGCACGGCGAGGCCGGCCTGGCCCGCCTGCAGGCAATGCACAGGGAGTGGTCCTTCTTCGCCACCCTGCTTTCCAACATGGACATGGTACTGGCCAAGAGCGACATCGCCATCGCCAGCCGCTACGCCGACCTGGTCCATGACAAGGCCTTGCGCAACCGGATCTTCCCGCGCATCGAACAGGAGCATGCCATCACCGTGGAAATGCTGCTGTCCATCACGGGCCAGCAGGAACTGCTGGATGCGAACCCGCTCCTCAAGCGTTCCATCCACAACCGCTACCCCTATCTGGACCCTCTCAACCACGTGCAGGTGGAGCTCCTGCACCGCTACCGGGAAGGCCACCAGGACGAACGGATACGGCGCGGCATCCTGCTCTCCATCAACGGGATCGCCGCAGGTCTGCGCAACAGCGGCTGAACCAGGGTGAACGATGGGTCGGCGCCATCCGCCGCCGGCCCATCACGCCGCGTCCGGCTCCTCCAACCCCAGCTCCTGGATCTTGCGGGTGATGGTGTTGCGGCCTATGCCCAGCAGCTGAGCGGCCTCAATGCGGCGCCCGCCGGTTGCCACCAGGGCCCGGCGGATCAGGATCCGTTCGAAGTCCTTGCTCAGCAAGTCGTAAACGGCGCCCGGATTCTGGACCAGACAACGGTCAGCTTCCGCCATCAACGCATCGCACCAGTTGGCGGTCAGCTCGCGCGTCGGCTGATCCTTCAGCTCCGGGGGCAGATCGGCCACCTCGACGGTCTGGCCCGGCGCCATCACCGTAAGCCAGTGGCAGAGATTCTCCAGTTGCCGCACGTTGCCCGGAAAATCCAGGCTCTGCAGGTACTTCAGGGTGGCCTCGGACAGGCGCTTGGCTTCGACACCCAGTTCCTGGGCCGACAGGGCGATGAAGTGCCTGGCCAGGGGCGGGATGTCTTCCCGACGCTCCCGCAGAGGCGGCAGGCGCAAGCGGATCACATTGAGGCGGTGGAACAGATCCTCCCGGAACAGGCCCTGGCGTACCCGCTCTTCCATGTTCTGGTGGGTGGCGGCAATCACCCGCACGTTGGCCTTGATGGGCTGATGCCCGCCCACCCGGTAGAAATTGCCGTCGGACAGCACGCGCAGCAGGCGGGTCTGCA
This sequence comes from Zoogloea sp., assembly GCF_028693495.1. GTDB lineage: Bacteria > Pseudomonadota > Gammaproteobacteria > Burkholderiales > Rhodocyclaceae > Zoogloea. Next base: position 53,598 of record NZ_JAQUVG010000002.1, read on the forward strand.
GTTCGGCCGGCATGTCGCCGATCTCGTCGAGGAACAGGGTGCCCCCCTCCGCCTGCTCGAAACGCCCCCTGCGCATGGTCTGGGCACCGGTAAAGGCCCCCCGCTCATGGCCGAACAACTCGGACTCGAGGAGGTCCCGGGGGATCGCCGCCGTGTTGATGGCAATGAAGGGCGCATCCTTGCGTGGACTGTGACGGTGCAGGGCACGCGCCACCAGCTCCTTGCCGGTACCGGATTCGCCATTGATCAGCACGGTGGCGTGGGACTGGGACAGACGACCGATGGCGCGGAACACTTCCTGCATCGCCGGCGCCGAGCCGAGGATCTCCGGCACGGTACTCAGCTCCTCCGACGCACCCGCCTGATGGGCACTCTCTTCGATCGCCCGGCGCACCAGTTCGACCGCCTGGTCCACATCGAAGGGCTTGGGCAGGTACTCGAAGGCTCCCCCCTGGAAAGCCGCAACTGCGCTGTCCAGGTCCGAGTAGGCAGTCATGATGATGACCGGCATGTGGGGAAAGCGGGCCTTGACCCTGGACAGCAAGGTCAACCCCGACTCCCCCGGCATGCGGATGTCCGACAGCAGCACCCGGGGCGGCTGGGTGGTGTTGTCGAGGGCGTTCAGCACTTCGCTGACCGTACCAAAGCTCTTGTACGGAATCTCTTCCCGGGCCAGGGATTTCTCGAGGACCCAGCGGATCGAGCGGTCGTCATCAACTATCCAGACAGCATTCATTTCATTCACACGGATACAATTGGTTTTAGGCGGAGCAAGACACCCTCAGGAGGACGCCACGGCGGAGCCTTGCCTGGATTTCATTATTCTGCGGCTTACCCATCGCTTTCCCGGGTGACCGGCAGAAAAACGGTGAAGCAGGTCCTCCCGGGACGAGAGTCCACATCGATGGCCCCGTGATGCAGCTCCACGAAGCTCTGAGCCAGGGACAGACCCAGACCGCTGCCGTTTTCCCGCCCCGACACAAGGGGATAGAAGATCTTGTCGCGGATCTCCTGGGGCACGCCAGGCCCGTTGTCGATTACCTGCAGTTGCAGGGCCAGCCGGAAACGCCGCTTGGCCAGGGTGACCTGCCGGGCTGCCCGGGTCCGCAGGACGATCTCACCCTCTCCCTGCATGGCCTGGGCTGCGTTGCGGGCGATATTCAGGATGGCCTGGATCAGTTGCTCCCGGTCACCGGTGATGCTGGGCAAGCTGGTGTCGTAATCCCGCCGCACCTCCACCGCCGGAAACTCGGCCAGGATCAGGCGGCGCACCCGCTCCAGCACATCATGGGCATTGAGCTGGGAGGGCTGCATCATCCGGTGGGAAGTCAGCAGCCGGTTCATCAGATCCTGCAGGCGATCCGCTTCGGCGATGATCACCTGGGTATATTCCCGCAACTGGGGATCATCCAGTTCCCGCTCCAGCAACTGGGCAGAACCACGAATGCCGCCGAGAGGGTTCCTGATCTCGTGGGCCAGGTTGCGGATAAGCTCCCGGTTCGCCTGCTGCTGGTGCGCCAGTTGCTCCTCCCGGGCCACCTTGAGGTGCGCATCCATGGGCCGGAACTCCAGCAGAAGACGCACATCGGGGGACTCCAGGGGCGTAACGGTGCAGTCCAGGTGGAGCACCACCATCCCGGGGCGTGTCACCGTGATGTTGTGCCCGGTATAGCTCCAGTTATCCCGAAGCACGCTGTTGAGCGCCACATCCAGGCCCGGGGGATCTCCCAGCAGGCGGCGCAGGGAATAGCTGACGATCTTGCGGCTGCTCACTGCAAAAAGATTTTCAGCACCGGGATTCATGTAGCGCACCACCAGTTCGTCATCCACCAGCACCACGGCAGAGGACAGCAGCTCAAGGCCGGCAAAGGCGGAAGGCGTCATGGAGGTCTGATCGGTTTGCATGCTGCCCACTTGATGCAAGAAACAGACCAATCAAAGAGGGTGCTTGAGGATAACGCCCCGGGGGAGGCCCACGCGCTCAGCGCAGATTCGATAGCTCGCGGCGCAGAGCCTCAATATTGCGCTCATGAATCTGCACCCGGTCCGTACCAGCCCCGCTGGCGCTACGGCGGGGATCCTGCGCAGCGTCCCGCCGAGCCACTTCAAGAGCCCTCTGCTCGCTGGCCAGTTCTTCTTCCAGGATACGCCGGCGGTCCGAATCACGGGCGCGCTGGGTCGTGCCATCCACCCGGGGAAAGCCTGCGCCCCCCTGGGATGCACCATTCTGGGGCAATGGCGCAGACGACACACGCGGCGGCGCACTGGAGACGGAGGACACGGCCTGATCCCGGGATAAAACGGTGCACCCCTTTCCGGGCGCCCGGGCGTTGGTGTAAGTCACATGACCCGCATCGTCCACACACTTGAAAATATCTGCCCGAGCCAGTGGAGCGGACGACAGGACCACCAGCAGCAGGAAAAATCTCAGCATCATGATCAGTTCGGATGACGACAGGGCATCGGTAGTTTAGGGGCGGGAGTGACAATCACAAAGCACCAATCGCACCCATAAAAAAAGACGGGCATGAAGCCCGTCCCTTCCTGGCGCCAGGTGGAGCCTCCAGCGCACTGGAGCCCCCCCGATCCGGAGATCAGATGGCGTAGTACATCTCGAACTCAACCGGGTGCACTTCGATGCGCAGACGGTTGACATCTTCCTGCTTGAGGGCGATGAAGGAGTCGATGAAGTCGTTGCTGAACACACCACCACGGGTCAGGAACTCGCGATCCTTGTCGAGGGCCTCGAGGGCCTGCTCGAGGCTGGAGCAGACGGTCGGGATGAGCGCGTCTTCTTCCGGGGGCAGGTCGTAGAGGTTCTTGTCGGCGGGGTCGCCCGGGTGGATCTTGTTCTGGATGCCGTCGAGGCCGGCCATCATGAGCGCTGCAAAGCACAGGTAGGGGTTGGCACCCGGATCCGGGAAGCGGGTCTCGATGCGGCGGGCCTTTTCGCTATTCACGAACGGGATCCGGATGGAAGCCGAACGGTTCTTCGCGGAGTAAGCCAGCTTGACCGGAGCTTCGTAGTGAGGCACGAGGCGCTTGTAGGAGTTGGTCAGCGGGTTGGTGATGGCGTTCAGGGCGCGGGCGTGCTTGATGATGCCGCCGATGTAGTACAGGGCGGTCTCGGACAGGCCGGCGTAGCCGTTGCCAGCAAACAGGTTCTTGCCGTCCTTCCAGATCGACTGGTGCACGTGCATGCCGGAACCGTTGTCACCAACGATGGGCTTGGGCATGAAGGTGGCCGTCTTGCCGTACTGGTGGGCAACGTTCTGAACGATGTACTTGGTGATCTGGGTCTGGTCGGCACGACGCACCAGGGTGTCGAACTTGGTACCGATTTCGTTCTGGCCGGCGGTTGCGACTTCATGGTGGTGCACTTCAACCGGCACGCCGCAGGCTTCGAGAGCCAGACACATGGCAGCACGCATGTCGTTGAAGGAGTCGACCGGCGGAACGGGGAAGTAACCACCCTTCACGGCGGGACGGTAGCCGGTGTTGCCGCCTTCAAACTTCTGGTCGGAGGACCAGGCCGCTTCTTCGGAGAAGATCTTGTGGTAGGCGCCGGACATGCCGACCTTCCACTCGACGGAATCGAAGATGAAGAATTCGGGTTCCGGGCCAAAGTAGGCGGTATCACCAATCCCGGAGGACTTCAGGTAGGCCTCGGCGCGGTTGGCGATGGAGCGGGGATCGCGGTCGTAACCCTTGCCGTCGGCGGGGTCGATCACGTCACAGCTCAGAACCAGGGTGGTCTCGTCGAAGAACGGGTCGATGTAAGCGGTGTTCGGATCCGGCATCAGCAGCATGTCGGACGCCTGGATACCCTTCCAGCCAGCGATGGAGGAACCGTCGAAGGCATGACCACTCTCAAACTTGTCTTCATCAAAGGCGCTGATAGGCACGCCGACGTGGTGCTCCTTGCCCTTGGTATCGGTAAAACGGAAGTCAACAAACTTGACTTCGTTTTCCTGGACGACCTTCATGACGTCTTGCGGGGTCATATAACTCACTCCTAAACGGGTTGAAGCTGCTGCGCAGTGGATAAAAAAATTTGGTCAGGCACGGCTGTGTCCGCAACAACGAAGCAGATTTCGTGCCACCTTAAAAAAGCAAGCATCCCATTGTGCCACAAGGCTTGCGCGGACATGCCTCGATTCATTTCTGCACCAAAGTAGTGCAAAAAAATCAAGGCCGCACCAATTTGGTGACCCCTTGCTCCGCGCCTGCCAAAACAGTGCATCTATCCGGCCCCAGGTGGCGGGCACGCTTCAGGATGCTACAGGACGGCATGACTTGCAGCGGGGAAGGGCAGCGGTATACTCGTTTTCCCTCCCCCTACCTTGCCGAATGACCGTCATGGGAAAACTCAGCGAGACCCTTGCCCTTGCCCAGGAGCGTGCGCGCGCCCTGAACCTGCCCTACGCCGGCGCCCTCACACCGAAGGAAGCCTGGGACGTGCTGCAACTGGCCCCGGGAGCCAGGTTGGTCGATGTGCGGACCCGCGCCGAATGGGACTGGGTTGGGCGTATCCCCGATGCGGTGGAGATCGAATGGATGCTTTACCCGGGGAATGAACCCAACCCCCACTTTCTGGCCCAGTTCACGCGCCAGGTGGATCCGGAGGCGCTGGTCATGTTCCTGTGCCGCAGCGGCGCCCGTTCCAATGCGGCCACCACCCTTGCTGCCGGCTCGGGCTACACCAACGCCTACAACATCCTGGAAGGCTTCGAGGGCGACAAGGACGCCCAAGGGCACCGCAACAAGGTCGGAGGCTGGCGTCATGCCGGCCTGCCGTGGATCCAGGGCTGAGAGAACACAACAGGACACCCCAGAGATGCAAGCCGTACCCATCAGCTTCGACCGCTTCAACACCCTGTCCGACCAGGACGCCCATGAGCGCATCCGCGCCGCCCGTGCCCGCCTTGGCGACAAGGCCGTCCTGCTGTGCCACCACTATCAGCGGGCGGATGTCTATCAATATGCCGACCTGACCGGCGACTCCCTCAAGCTCTCCCGCCTGGCCTCTGAAACCGACGCGGAGTTCATCGTCTTCTGTGGCGTGCACTTCATGGCTGAAGTGGCGGACATCATGTCCAGACCCCACCAGCAGGCCATCCTGCCCGACCTGGCAGCGGGCTGTTCCATGGCCGACATGGCCAGCCTGGCCAAGGTGGAACGCTGCTGGCGCGAACTGGCCGAGGTGCTGGAGACGCCGGATACGCTGATCACACCGGTCACCTACATCAACTCTGCCGCAGACCTGAAGGCCTTCTGCGGCGAGCATGGCGGTATCGTGTGCACCTCCACCAACGCACCCATCATCCTGGACTGGGCCTTCAACCAGCGTGAGAAGGTGCTGTTCTTCCCCGATCAGCACCTTGGGCGCTGGACCGGCTTCAAGAAGGGCATTCCCCAGGATGAAATGGTGGTGTGGGATCCGGACCAGGAATACGGTGGGCTCACCCCCGAACAGATCCGCAAGGCCAGGATCCTGCTGTGGAAAGGACACTGCTCGGTACACCAGATGTTCCAGCCCGCCCACATCATCAAGTTCCGCAACCAGCACCCGGCCGGCTTCGTGATTTCCCACCCGGAGAGTGCCCTGGAGGTCTGTCGCCAGTCTGACTACGTGGGATCCACCGAATACATCATCAAGGTCATCAAGGATGCCGCCCCCAACACCCGCTGGCTGGTGGGCACGGAGCTGAACCTGGTCAACCGCCTGGCTGAGGAAGTGAAATCCGAGGGCAAGATCGTCCAGTTCATGGCCCCCAATGTCTGCATGTGCTCAACCATGCAGCGCATTGATCCCCAGCATCTGGCCTGGACGCTGGAGAACCTGGCGGATGGCAAGGTGGTCAACCGGATCACCGTACCCGGCCACGAGGCGGCCCTGGCCAAGGTGGCCCTGGAACGCATGCTCGCGGTATCCTGATTGCCAGCTGCCCCTCAGGACGGCGCCGCGAGGCGCCGTTTTTCATGGAACGGGACCTCGTGCGGACATCCCCGGGAAGGCGCACAATGGACAAAAAGGAAATCCGATGAGCACCCTGCGCATCTGCACCTACAACATCCACAAAGGCTTCTCCCAGTTCAACCGCCGCCTGGCCATTCACGATCTGCGGGATCGTCTGCGGGTACTCGGAGCCGACGTGGTCTTCCTGCAGGAGGTCCAGGGCCTGCACCTGCGCCACGCCCGCCAGCACACCAACTGGCCGGAGCAGCCCCAGCACGAATTCCTGGCCCGGGACATGTGGCAGCAGACCGCCTACGGCGGCAACGCCGTCTATGCCCATGGTCATCATGGCAATGCCATCCTCAGCCGCCACACCATCCTGTCCCAGGCCAACCAGGATGTATCCGACCACCGCTTTGAAAGCCGCGGGCTCCTGCACTGCGAGATCCGGGTGGATAGCCTGGCCCGCCCGGTGCATTGCGTCTGCGTGCACCTGGGCCTCACCGCTGGCAGCCGCCGTCGGCAGATGGCGGCCCTGGTCAAGCGGATGGATGAACTGGCACCGGCCGGAGCCCCGCTCATCATCGCGGGCGACTTCAACGACTGGCGCAACCACGCCGACACCTACCTGACTGAACAGCTTGGCGTCGCCGAAGTCTTCGTCTCCCTGCGCGGCCGGCCGGCGCGCAGCTTTCCGAGCACCCTGCCGGTGCTGCGCCTGGATCGCATCTACGTGCGGGGCTTTGCCGTGGACAAGGCTGAAGTCCATTACGGCCCCCCCTGGAGCCGGATCTCCGACCACGCGGCCCTGACCGCCCTGGTCCATCCCCAGTGATCCGATGAGCACGGTCTGGTACCGCTGCAATTCCCTGACCCTGCTGGAGAACGGTATCGAGTTCTTCCCCGCACTCCAGGCGGCCATCGACGGAGCCAGGCGGGAGGTTTTCCTCGAAACCTACATTTTTGCCAACGACCCGGTAGGGCGTGCCGTTTCCGTCTGTCTGCAGCGGGCGGCACAAAGGGGCGTCACGGTACGCCTGATGGTAGATGGATTTGGCGGCAGGGAGTTCGTTGCCGAGATGATGGACGAGCTGGCTGCCGCCGGGGTCAGGGTCCTGATTTACCGCCGGGAAGTGGGCGCCTTTTCCCTCCGCAGGCGACGCCTGCGACGCCTTCATCGAAAGCTGGCCGTGATCGACGGCCGGCTGGCCTTCGTCGGTGGCATCAACATCGTCAGCGACTTCGAAGCACCGGCGCTGGATGCGCCCCGCCACGACTATGCAGTCCGCATCGAAGGCCCCCTGCTCGCTCCGATCCACGCAAGCGTCCGGCGGGTCTGGGAACTGGTGGCCTGGGCCTCCTTTCGCCAGCGACTCCGCCTGGCGCCGACGCCTCCGCTTCAGCCCGCGCCCTGCGATCAGGTGGAAGCTGCCTTCCTGATCCGGGACAACATCCGCCACCGGCGGGACATCGAGGATGCCTACCTGCAAGCCATCGCTGGCGCACGCCGGGAGGTGCTGCTGGCCAACGCCTACTTCCTGCCGGGCCGTCGCTTCCGCCATGCGCTCCTGGATGCGGCCCGACGGGGCGTCCGGATCACCCTGCTGGTCCAGGGGCTGGCTGACCATCCGCTCCAGCAGTGGGCGACCCGGGCGCTCTACGGACAGATGCTTCACGCAGGCATCCGGATCATCGAATACCACCGCAGCTACCTGCATGCCAAGGTGGCCGTGATCGATGACCACTGGGCCACCGTAGGCTCCAGCAACATCGATCCATTCAGCCTGCTGCTGGCCCGGGAAGGCAACGTGGTGGTACGGGACGCCGGCTTTGCACTACAGCTGCGGGAACGACTGGAACGCGCGATCGGCGATGGCGGAAAGGAAATCCACCCCCGGGACTGGCTGCGAGGCTCGCGGGTCCAGCGGGTGCTCACCTGGGCCGCCTACGGCCTGGTGCGGCTGATGATCGGCATCGCCGGATACGGGGGGAAGCACTAGCGGGCGACCGCTGCCTATCAGGTAGTCTACGTGCCCTCACCCCTCACCCCTCACCCCTCACCATGTACCCTCGCCCCAGCTTCGAAACCAAGCTCTGCCCGCCGGAAGAGCTCGCGGAACGCGTCGCCCGCCTTCCCCGCCCCCTGGTCTTTACCAACGGCTGCTTCGACATCCTCCATCGCGGCCACGTCACCTGCCTGGCCCAGGCCCGGGCGCTGGGAGCCTCGCTGGTAGTTGCCCTCAACAGCGACGACTCCGTGCGCCGTCAGGGCAAGGGGGCGGACCGCCCGATAAACACCCTGGACGACCGCCTGGCGGTCATCGCGAGCCTGGGCTGCGTGGATCTGGCAACCTGGTTCGACGAGGACACTCCCATCCTGCGCATTCTTGAATGCGAACCCGATGTTCTGGTCAAGGGCGGCGACTGGGCACCGGAGCACATCATCGGCGCCCCGGAGACCCTCGCCCGGGGAGGAAGCGTGCATTCAATCCCCTTCGAGCACCAGCGCTCCACCACGGCCCTGCTGGAAAAGATCCGCCGCCTGTGATGGAGACGGAGCCTGAAAAGAGTATTTGAATATTCCAATATTATCTAAGGACACGCTTTTCTCCGCACTAGAATCCATTTTCACTTAATCATCGACTTCCCGTAGAGGAGTGCCATGCGCATCGCCAACAACATTGCGGAACTGATCGGCAACACGCCCCTCGTCAAGCTCAACAAGCTGGCCCCTGCCAACGGCGCCACCCTTGCCCTCAAGCTGGAGTTCTTCAACCCCGCCCACAGCGTCAAGGACCGCATCGCGGCCGCGATGATCGACGCCGCCGAAGCCGCCGGCAAGCTCACGCCCGACACCATCGTCCTCGAACCCACCTCCGGCAACACCGGCATCGGGCTGGCCATGGTCTGTGCTGCCCGGGGCTACAAGTGTGCCTTCGTGATGCCGGAAACCATGAGCCGGGAACGCAAGCTGCTGCTCAAGGCCTACGGTGCGGAACTGATCCTGACCCCTGGCGCCGAAGGCATGCCCGGAGCCGTGAAGAAAGCCGAGGAGATGGCCGCCGCCGACCCCCGCTACTTCATTCCACAGCAGTTCGAGAATCCGGCCAATCCGGCCATCCACCGGACCACCACCGCCGAGGAGATCTGGGCCGACACGGACGGCCAGGTGGATATCTTCGTCTCTGGTGTGGGAACCGGCGGGACCGTGACGGGCGTCGGCGAAGCCCTCAAGGCCAAGAAGCCCTCGGTTCAGGTGATCGCCGTGGAGCCGGCCGCCAGCCCGGTCCTCTCCGGCGGCCAGCGGGGCCCCCACCCGATCCAGGGCATCGGTGCCGGCTTCGTGCCCGGCGTGCTGAACACCCTGATCTACGACGAAATCGCCCAGGTGCCCAACGAAGCCGCCCTGGATACCGCCCGCCGGCTGGCCACCGAGGAGGGCCTGCTGGTGGGCATCTCATCCGGTGCTGCCGTCTGGGCCGCCCTGCAGGTGGCAGAGCGCCCCGAAAATGCCGGCAAGCTGGTCGTGGTGATCATCCCCTCCTTCGGCGAACGCTACCTGTCCACGGCGCTCTACCAGCACCTGGAGGTTTAGACGTCCGTCGCCGCCCCGGCGGCCTCCTGACCTCCCCCCGGGTGCGGGGCCGGACGCCTCCGGGCCCGCACCCCTCCATCCTGCAGGCCCCCCTTGAGCTCCTTCGACTTCACCACAGCCCCTGACCGCAGCGCCTCCGACAGCATCAAGTGGCGACGCTACGCCGGCCGCGACATCCTGCCCATGTGGGTGGCCGACATGGATTTCGCCGCCCCCCCGCCCGTTCTGGACGCCCTGCGCCGGCGTATTGACCATGGGGTATTCGGCTATGCCGATCCCTGGCCCTCGGTGCTGGAAGCGGTCGTCGAAGGAATCGCCCGGGATCATGACTGGCACATTCATCCCGACTGGCTGGTCTGGCTGCCGGGCGTCGTCACCGGATTCAACCTGGCGGCCCGGGCAGTCGGGCGCCCCGGCAGCGGGGTCTTCACCGCGACCCCGGTCTACCCACCTTTCCTGCACGCCCCGGCCCACTCGGAGCGCCGGCTGGTGAGCGTGCCCCTGCTCCGGCAGCAGGACCGCTGGGAATGGGACTGGCCCGCCACGGAAGCGGCCGTCGCGGACGATGTCAGCCTGTTCATGCTGTGCAACCCCCACAACCCGGTCGGCCGAGTCTTCCAGAGGGACGAGCTCACCCGCATCGCGGCACTGGCGGAACGCCACGACCTGATCATCTGCTCCGACGAGATTCACTGCGGACTGGTCCTGGATCCGAACACACCCCACATCCCCATCGCCAGCCTGGATGAGACGGTGGCCCGACGCACCATCACCCTGATGGCGCCGTCCAAGACCTGGAACATCCCTGCCCTCTACTGCGCCTTTGCGATCATCCCCGATCACGGTCTGCGCAACCGCTACAAGCGTGCCATGGCGGGCATCGTGCCTCATGTGAATGTGCTCGGCCTGACCGCCACCGAAGCCGCCTACCGGGATGGAGACCCCTGGCGCCAGGCTCTGCTGACCACCCTGAGGGCCAACGCCCGGAAAACCATCGACGCCATCCAGGCGCTTCCCGGAGTGCGCACCACCCCGGTGGAAGCCACCTACCTGGCCTGGATCGATTGCGCGGGACTCCTGCAGGAACGAGGACTCGACGGGCCGTGCGCCTTCTTCGAGGCCGCCGGCGTAGGGCTGTCGGACGGTCGGGACTTCGGACAACCCGGCTTTGTCCGGCTCAACTTCGGCTGCCCGCCAGCCCGCCTGGAGGAAGCCCTGCGGCGCATTCGCCACGCCGTCATGGAGACAGGCTAGACTGCACGGCGTTTGCTTCATCATCGATTTCCCATGCCCTGCCCTCGCCCACCCAGCAGCCCGTTGCTGCGTCGCACCCTGCCCCTGCTCGCCGTGCTGCTGAGCGCCTGTGGCGGAGGCGGCGGGAGCACGTCCGAGCTGCCGCCCCTCGACCTCAGCGTCTCGTTTGTCGGCACGAACCAGGATTTCCCCAATCCGGAACGGGGCATGACCCGCAGCCTGGACTCCCTGATCACAATCTCCGATGCCCGCCTGGGGGCCCTGTCGGCTGCAGGCGTGCGCCTGGCCTACGCGCCCCTGCGGCTGGATGCCTGGCGGAACGCCAGCTTGCCGGACAGCCTGCTGAGCGATCTGGGTGACGCCTTTGCCCGGGTACGCAAGGCAGGACTCAAGCTGGTGCTGCGGGTCAGCTACAACGACCCCTCCGTCGCCGGGAGTGACAGCCGGGACGCCACCCTGCCCCGCATCCGCGAACACATCGCCCGCCTGGCCCCGGTCCTGGCGGCCAATGCGGACGTGATCGCCTACTGGCAGGCCGGCTTCATCGGAGCGTGGGGCGAATGGCACACCTCCACCAACGGGCTCGACGACCCGAGCGCCCGGCTGGCCGTCCGGGATGCCCTGATCGCAGCCCTGCCGGCGGGACGGACCCTGCAGTTCCGCCAGCCAGCTGACCTGCAGCGCTGGTACCCCTCCCCTGCGGGCACGAACACCACCGGCGTCCAGGCCCGCATCGGCCTGCACAACGACTGCTTTCTGGCGGACGATACCGACGTGGGCACCTATCCGGACGGGGAAAGCCAGCGCAACTACATCCGCAGCCTCAGCGCCACCACCCCCTTCGGCGGGGAAACCTGCGAACCTCCCAGTCCTGCCCGGGCCCGCAGCAACTGCGCGGACATCCTCAGGGAGGGAGCGGAATACCACGTGAGCTATCTGGGCGAGGAGTATTACACCCCCACCTTCCACGACAACTGGGCAGCCCAGGGATGCCTGAACACCGTGCGTACCCGTCTCGGTTACCGCTTCGAGCTGATCAGCTTCGCCCATACGGGCAGCATCGCCGCCGGCCAGCCCATGGGGCTGCGCCTCGAAGTGGCGAACCGCGGCTGGGCCCGACTCCACAATGCCCGACCGGTCCAGTTGCTGCTGCGCCACGAAACCAGCGGACAGGTCACCCGGCTGCCCCTGGCAGACGTGGACCCACGCCAATGGACACCTGGCCAGACCATCCGGATCACCCGGCGCATCACCCTGCCCGCCGGCCTGCCTGCGGGCGACCACGCCCTGCTGCTCGCTTTTCCCGACGAAGATCCGCGCCTGAGCGGCGACATCCGCTACGCCATCCGTCCTGCCAACGCTGACCAGGCCGATCAGGCCTGGGACGCAGGCCTGGCCGCATTTGCCCTTGGGAGCAAGGTGACGCTGCGCTAGGCGCCATCGAAATTCTCTGATTCAACGCAAGACGCACCCTCGTTCTGGGTGCATACTTACCGCATCACCCCCTTGAGCCGGAGGTTGTTGTGAGTGTGCTCCCGTCATCCACTGTCGCGCCTCTCGACGACATCCTGCTGCGCCACGGTCACCAGCCCACCGCGCTGCTCCAGATCCTCATCGAGGCCCAGGACATCGAGGGCTGGCTTCCGGCCTCCACCTTGACCCGCATCGCTGAAGGCCTGCACATCCCCCGAGCCCGGGTGGAGGGCGTTGCCGGCTTCTACAGTTTCCTGTACCAGCACCCGGTCGGGCGCTACCGGGTGCTGTTCTCCGACAACATCACCGACCGCATGCTCGGCAACGCCGAACTGCTGGACACCCTGTGCCGCAAGCTCTGGGTGGAGCCGGGCAAGACCTCGGAAGACGGACTCGTCAGCATCACCACCACGTCCTGCACCGGCCTGTGTGACCAGGGACCGGCCATGCTGGTCAATGGTCGGGCCATCGGGCAGCTCAACCACCGGCGGATCAACGAGATCGCCGAACTGATCCGCCAGCAACGCCCCCTCGACCTGTGGCCCGCCGGATATTTCCGGGTCGACGACAACATCCGCCGCAAGGATGCCCTGCTCAACCTGGAGATGACCCCGGGCATGGCCCTCGGCGCTGCAATCCGGCAGGGGCGGGACGGCTGGCTGGCTGGCATGCAGGCTTCCAACCTGCGGGGTCGGGGGGGTGCCGGCTTCGCCACCGCGGTCAAATGGGCCAGCGCCCGCAATGCCCCAGGCGAAGCCAAGGTCATCGTCTGCAACGCCGACGAAGGGGAGCCGGGCACCTTCAAGGACAGAGTGTTACTCAACAGTTACGCCGACCTGGTGTTCGAGGGCATGACCCTGGCCGCCTGGGCGGTGGGTGCCCGCGACGGTTTCCTCTACCTGCGTGGGGAATACCGCTACCTGCTGCCTCAGCTCGAAGCCGTGCTGGCACGACGACGCAGCGCCGGCCTGCTCGGCCAGCAGATCCTCGGCGAAGCCGGTTTCGATTTCGACATCCGCATCCACCTGGGCGCCGGGGCCTACGTATGCGGCGAAGAATCCGCACTGATCGAATCCCTGGAGGGGAAGCGCGGCACCCCGCGCATCCGCCCCCCCTTCCCCGTCATCAAGGGCTACCTGGACCGCCCGACGGTGGTAAACAACGTGGAAACCCTGGCCAAGACCTGCTTGATCGCCCTTCAGGGCGGCGCGGCCTTTGCCGCCACCGGCACGGCCCAGTCCGCCGGAACCAAGCTCCTGTCCATCTCCGGCGACTGTGCTGCGCCAGGCATTTACGAATATCCCTTCGGCGTGTCCATCGCCCGCATCCTCGAGGACTGCGGCGCCAGCGACACCCAGGCGGTGCAGGTGGGCGGAGCTGCCGGAATCTGCCTTGCCACCTACGAGTTCCAGCGCCGTATTGCCTACGAGGACGTACCCACCGCCGGCGCCTTCATGATCTTCGACGAAACCCGCGACCTCTTCGAGGTAGCCCGGGCCTTCGTCCATTTCTTCGCCCACGAAAGCTGCGGCTTCTGCACCCCGTGCCGGGTCGGCACCTCGCTCCTCAAGGGATTCATGGACAAGCTGGCCGACGGTCATGGGGCCAAGGCTGACCTGGCCGACATCGACTGGCTCGATCGCCTGCTGAAGAACGCCAGCCACTGCGGCCTGGGCAGCGCCGCGCCGAACCCGGTGATCGATACCCTGCAGAAATTCCGGCCAGCCTATGAACGGCGGCTCGTCTCCCTGGATTTCGAGCCAGCCTTCGACCTGGATGCGGCATTGGCCGAAGCCCGCCAGCTCACCGCCCGGGATGACGCGGGCGCCCACCTGCACACCCACGGGGAGAATGAAAAATGAGTGGCAAACAGTTTCTCCTGGATGGTCAGCCCGTCTCCTTCGAAGAAGGCCAGAGCATCCTCGAAGCCGCCCGCAAAGCCGGCCATTACATTCCCAGCCTGTGCTGGCACAAGGACTTTCCCGCCCACGGCAGCTGCAAGCTCTGTGTCGTGAAGGCTGCCGGACGCCACGTCTCCGCCTGTGCCACCCCCGCCAGGGAGGGCTGGGAAGTGGAAAGCAACACCCCCGAAATGAACGGTGAGCGGCGCGGCCTGCTACAGATGCTCTTCGTGGAGGGCAACCACTTCTGCCCCTCCTGCGAGAAAAGTGGCAATTGCGAGTTGCAGGCCCTCGGGTACGAATACGAAATGCTGACGCCGCGCTTTCGCCACTTCTACCCGGAACGCCCGGTGGATGCCTCCCACCCGGATATCCTGCTGGATTTCAACCGCTGCATCTTCTGCGAGCTGTGTGTCCGGGCCAGCCGGGACGTGGATGGCAAGTCAGTGTTCGCCCTGACGGGCCGGGGCATCGACAAGCACCTGGTGGTCAATGCGGAATCCGGCCGACTGGCCGACACCGACTTCAGCAAGGACGACCTGGCCGCGCACATCTGCCCGGTCGGGGTGATCCTCCACAAGGGGCCGGGCTTCGCGGTTCCGATCGGGGAGCGCTCCTACGATGGCGCAAGCATCCGCGAAAAGAAGCTCAGGGAGGAGGAAGCCTCATGAACGCCCCGTCTCCCCGCAAGCTTCGGGTCGCCACCACTTCCCTGGCGGGCTGCTTCGGCTGCCACATGTCCTTCCTCGACATCGACGAACACCTCTTCGAACTGGTGGAGCTGGTGGAATTCGACCGTTCACCTCTCACCGACATCAAGGACGTGGGGCCCTGCGACATCGGCCTGATCGAGGGAGGTGTCTGCAATGCAGAAAACGTCCATGTACTGCGGGCCTTCCGTCGCAACTGCAAGACCCTGATCGCCCTGGGTGCCTGCGCGGTCAATGGCGGTCTGCCGGCCCAGCGCAACCACCTGCCCCTCTCCGAATGCATGCGGGAGGTCTACCAGTTCCGTCCGGGCATCGCCAACGGCCAGATTCCCAACGATCCCGAACTCCCCCTGCCCCTCGACAAAGTCCGCCCGGTTCATGAAGTGGTGCGGGTGGACTACTTCCTTCCCGGCTGTCCGCCGTCCGGACCCGCCATCTGGAAGTTTCTCACCGACCTGATCTCTGGCCGCACGCCCCGCCTGTCGGGCGGCCTGCTCCACTACGACTGAGTACCGAGGGTGGCAGGGCTGAAGCGAACTTGACCAAAACCACTGCGCTCGCAAAGGTGACTCAAGTGTCTCCCTTCAGCTCCCTGACCCTTCACGCCTGATGCCAAGGATCCAACCATGAGCTTCGAACTGGAAACCGCCGCCCACCGGGACACCCTCCGCCGGGTGGCCATCGACCCTGTTTCCCGGGTGGAGGGGCACGGCAAGGTCACGCTGCTGCTCGACGAGGCTGGCCACGTGAAGGAAGCTCGCCTGCACATCGTCGAATTCCGCGGCTTCGAAAAATTCATCCAGGGGCGGCCTTACTGGGAAGTCCCGGTGATGGTCCAGCGCCTGTGCGGAATCTGCCCGGTGAGCCACCACCTGGCCGCCGCCAAGGCCCTCGACCCGGTCGTGGGCGCCATCCCCATCACCGCCACGGCCGAGAAGATCCGCCGCCTGATGCACTATGGCCAGATCCTCCAGTCCCACGCCCTGCACTTCTTCCACCTGTCCTCCCCCGACCTGCTGTTCGGTTTCGAATCCCCAGTCCAGCAGCGCAACATCGTGGGCGTGGCAGCAGCCTATCCAGAGGTTGCCAGACAGGGCGTCCTGCTGCGCAAGTTCGGCCAGGAGGTCATCCGCATCACCGCCGGCAAGCGGGTTCATGGCACCGGCGCGGTACCGGGCGGCGTCAATAAATCCCTCACCCCGGAAGACCGGGCCCTGCTTCTGGCCGACGCAGACCAGATGATCGCCTGGAGCCGGGATGCCGTGCATCTGGCCCGCCGCCTCCATGAGACCAACAGTGCCCTCTACGACGAGTTCGGCCTGTTCCGCAGCCAGTTGTTCAGCCTGGTACGAGGCGACGGCGCCATGGATCTCTACGACGGCCACCTGCGCCTGCGGGATGCCCGCGGCCAG
This sequence comes from Zoogloea sp., assembly GCF_028693495.1. Classification (GTDB taxonomy): domain Bacteria; phylum Pseudomonadota; class Gammaproteobacteria; order Burkholderiales; family Rhodocyclaceae; genus Zoogloea. Next base: position 69,902 of record NZ_JAQUVG010000002.1, read on the forward strand.
ATCGTCAAGGACAACATCCCCTGCGCCGACTACGGCCGGCACATCCTGGAGGAGGTCAAATCGTGGAGCTACATGAAGTTTCCCTTCATGGAAGACCAGGGCCCGTTCAAGGGCTGGTACAAGGTCGGTCCCCTCGCCCGGGTGCAGAACTGCGACTTCATCCCCACCCCTCTTGCCGAGGTGGAGCGCCAGGACTTCATCGCTCATGGCGAGGGCGAACCCGTCCATGCCCCCCTGGCTTACCACTGGGCCCGGATGATCGAGATGCTTCATGCCGCTGAAGTCATCCGTGACCTGCTGGACGACCCGGACCTGCTCTCCGCCAACCGAATGGCGGAAGGCCAAAAAAGGCGCGAAGGGGTCGGTATCATCGAGGCCCCTCGCGGCACCCTCATCCACCACTACCAGGTGGGCGACGACAATCTGGTCAGCTACTGCAACCTGATCGTGTCCACCACCCACAACAACCAGGCAATGAACGAGGCCGTGCGCCAGGTGGCCCGCCGTTACCTGGACGGCCGCCAGCTCACCGAGGGGCTGCTCAACCATATCGAAGTGGCGATCCGGGCCTTCGACCCCTGCCTGTCCTGCGCCACCCATGCCCTTGGCAAGATGCCCCTCGCTGTCGAACTGCTGGATGCAGATGGCAGCCTGGTGGACCGGGCCGTCAGCGGCGCCTGACGCCATGGCGCTGGTGATCTTTGGAATCGGCAACCCTTCCCGGGGCGATGATGCCCTGGGGCCGCTGCTGATGGCCGAACTGGCCGGGCAAACTCTCCCGGGAGTGACCCTGGTGGATGACTTTCAGCTGCAGGTGGAGCATGCCCTGGACCTGGAGGGGCAGGATCTGGCCCTGTTCATTGATGCCGGCACCGGGACTCCGGCGCCCTTCTGCTTCCGCGAGATTTTTCCCGTGACAGACCGTTTCGGCAGTTCCCATGCCCTGGCGCCGGAAGCCGTACTGGCGGTCCACCGGGACATCAGCCCCACCCCGCCGCCACCTGCCTTCGTGTTGTGCATCTGCGGCGAAACCTTCGAGCTGGGTGCGCCCCTGAGTGAAACTGCCCGGACCCACCTTGCCGCAGCCCGCCGGTTTCTGGGGCAGCGTCTGGCGCATATCGACGCGGGGGACTGGCGCGCCACCTTCCAGCCCGAATGAACCACGGGGCCGCCGGGGCCTTCAGCACACAGACCGGGCATCCGGGCAACTGAAGTACCCGGATCGACAGGATCGCAAGGGAGCGGGAAGAAGCAGAGGCCCGACTGCAGGTGCCGGGCACATCGGGACAAGGGCTGCGGCAGGCGCTGCAGGAACAAGGCGGCAGATCAGGCGGCGGGACGGCCGCGGCGCTGGAGGGCCATGATCTTGGCCTGGATATAGCCCTTCAGCTCCCGGAAGGGTACCGGTTTGGTGTAGAGGATCACATCGGCAGGCAGGCCACCGTTTTCTAGGATTTCTTCCTCGGTCAGACCGCTGACCACCAGGATGTCCAGATCGTGCAACTGAGGGTCGGCCCGGAGACGGCGGATCATTTCGAAGCCATCAATCCCGGGCATGCGCAGGTCGGTGATCAGCAGACCGGGAGGCACCCGGCCAATCTCCACCAGCCCGTCAATGCCGCTGGAGACCATCCGCACCTGGATCGGCAGACCCCAGGACGCGAAGGTGTGTGCATAGAGTTTCTGGAGGATGCGGTCATCTTCGGCAACGAGGATCTGCAACCCATTGCCCTGGGCGCGGGTGACGGCATTCCCCCCCCCGGCCATCGAGCGCGAACGAAACTGCTCAATGGAACTGATACGAATCCGGCGATGGCCACCCGCGGTCTTCCACCCCTCCAGCTGGCCATTTTCGACCATCTGCTGAACTGTACCCAGGGACAAACCCAGACGCTGGGCAGCCTCGGAGGTACTGCAGTATTCCTTTCCGGGGGATTCGGGTGTAACAGCCATTTCAGGGATACGGATGGACAACGGATTTTAATAGTGTAGCCGGCAAGGGCTGAAAGGCGAGATCCTATTCCCCAAGCCGGCTTCAGGCAACAAGAATATCAAAACGGGATATCATCGTCGAAATCGCCAAACCCACCCGGCGCGGGCTTCCTGGGGGCTGCCGGCGCGGGGGCCGGGGCGCCACCACCGAAACCATCACCACCGCCATATCCACTGCTGCCGCCAGGAGCGCCACCGCCAAAGCCACCATCCCGCGGGGCGCCACTGCCAAAGCTGCCAGCGTCGCGGTTACCGGCGTAGCCCCCCTCGTTACGGGAAGGCGCATCGCTGCCACCCATGCCCTGGCGACCACCGAGCATCTTCATCTCATCGGCACGGATCTCCGTGGTGTAGCGGTCCTGGCCTTCCTTGTCCTGCCACTTGCGGGTACGCAGGGAGCCTTCCACATACACCGAGCTCCCCTTTTTCAGATATTGCCCGGCAATCTCGGCCAGCTTGCCGAAGAACACCACCCGGTGCCATTCAGTGGCCTCCCGCTTGTCACCGGAAGCCTTGTCCCGCCAGGTATCGGTCGTCGCCAGGGTAATGTTGCAGATCGCGTCCCCACTGGGGGCATAACGGACTTCCGGATCCTTGCCCAGGTTGCCGATGAGGATCACCTTGTTGATGGATGCCATGTATTTCTCCTGAAAGATTCGATGAAGGCACTCAGACAGTGGCCACCCGCCGCAGGGGTGGGGCACTCATGCCTGAAGCCAGGGCCAGCCAGGCCAGCGCCAGGCCGGCACACAAGAGAGGAACCGCTCCGGGGCCCTGGTGCTGGGCCAGCCAGCCGCCCAGGGCACCCCCGAGGAACAGTCCGGTGGATTGCAGGGTGTTGTAGATGCCCAGCGCCGTACCCTTGGCATGGGGCGGCGCAATCCGGGAGATCCACGAAGGCTGGGTCGCCTCCAGCACGTTGAAGGCCACGAAGAAGAGGGTGAGCAGGGCCGCCAGGGACCACAGCCCCCCTTCACTCCCCAGCAGGTAGAAGCCCGCCTGCACCAGCAGCAACAGCATGATGGCCCCATTGAAGACTGCCTTCATGCGGCCTTTCCGTTCAGCCTGGATGATCGCCGGCACCATCACGACGAAGGACAGCAGGACTGCCGGCAGATAGACCTTCCAGTGCTCGGGCATCGGCAGGCCCGCCTTCACCAGCCCCACCGGCACCAGGACCCACAGGGCCGTCTGCATCAGGTGCAGGGCGAACACGCCGAAGTTGAGGCGCATCAGCTGCCCATTACCCAGCACCTCGGCAAAACGCCCGATGGCCCGGGGGACCGGAGGCGCCGCCGGCACCACGAAGAGGATCGTGAAGATCGCCGCCACCGCCAGTACCGCGGTCAACCAAAACAGGCCGCCCATGCCGATGGCCGCATACAGGAGAGGCGCGGCCACCATGGACAGGGCGAACACCAGCCCGATGGAGGAGCCGATCATCGCCATCACCTTGGTGCGGTGCTGGTCGCGGGTCAGGTCGGCCGCCAGGGCCGTGACCGCCGCGGAAATGGCCCCGGCGCCCTGCAGCACCCGCCCGACCAGCACCGTCTGGACATCGGCCGCCAGCGCTGCCACCACACTGCCGATGACGAAGAGGATCAGCCCGAAGACGATCACCGGCTTGCGCCCGAAGCGGTCGGAAGCGGCCCCGAAGGGAATCTGCAGGAAAGCCTGGGTCAGACCGTAGGCACCGATGGCCATGCCCACCAGCGCCACGTTGTCGCCTCCGGGCATGGAATGGGCGTGCACGGCAAAGACCGGCAGGATCAGGAACAGGCCGAGCATGCGCAGGGCAAAGATCGCAGCCAGCGAAGCGCCTGCGCGGCGTTCGGCCGGACTCATCTTGTCGATGTCAGGAGATGCCATTAAACCTACTGCGTGGGGAGGGGCAAGAGGCGTATATTAACAGGTTGCCCCACCCTCCAACGCCCCATGGACGCCATCCGAATCCGCGGTGCCCGCACCCACAACCTGAAGAACATCGCGCTCGACATCCCGCGCAATCAGTTGACCGTGATCACCGGCCTGTCCGGCTCCGGCAAGAGCTCCCTGGCCTTCGACACCCTTTACGCCGAAGGTCAGCGGCGTTACGTGGAAAGCCTTTCGGCCTACGCCCGCCAGTTCCTCCAGTTGATGGAAAAGCCGGACGTGGACCTGATCGAGGGCCTGTCGCCGGCCATCTCCATCGAACAGAAGGCCACCAGCCACAACCCCCGCTCCACCGTGGGCACGGTCACCGAGATCCACGACTACCTGCGCCTCCTCTACGCCCGCGCCGGCACCCCCCACTGCCCCGACCACCCGGAGCACGCCCTGGAAGCCCAGAGCATCTCCCAGATGGTGGATGCGGTGCTGGGCCTGCCCGAGGAAACCCGGCTGATGATCGTCGCCCCGGTGATCAGCGGCCGCAAGGGCGAGCAGGCCGACCTGTTCGCCGAGTTGCGCGCCCAGGGCTTCGTCCGGGTGCGGGTGGACGGCATCGTGCATGAGTTGGACAGCCTGCCTGCGCTGGACAAGGGCAAGCGCCACACCATCGAAGTGGTGGTGGACCGGTTCAAGGTCCGCCAGGACCTGCGCGGGCGGATTGCCGAATCCTTCGAGACGGCCCTCACCCACGCCGAGGGCCGGGCCATTGCCGTCGAGATGGACAGCGGCACCGAGCACCTGTTCTCGGCCAAATTCGCCTGCCCGGTGTGCAGCTTCGCGCTGGCCGAACTGGAGCCCCGGCTGTTCTCCTTCAACAACCCCATGGGCGCCTGCCCCAAGTGCGACGGTCTGGGGCACGTGGACTTCTTCGACCCGGAGCGGGTCGTCGCCCACCCGGAACTCTCCCTGGCCTCCGGATCCATTCGCGGCTGGGACCGCCGCAACCAGTTCTACTTCCAGCTGCTGGCCAGCCTGGCCGACCATTACAGCTTCGACATCGAGACCCCCTGGGAGAGCCTGCCGGAGAAGGTCCGCAAGATCGTCCTGCACGGCTCCGGCCCGGAGAAGATCGCCTTCCGCTATCCCTCGGACAGCGGCAGGATGGTGCTCAAGGAGCACAGCTTCGAGGGCATCATTCCCAACCTGGAACGCCGCTTCAAGGAAACCGACTCCATCGCCGTCCGCGACGAGCTCGCCAAATACCGGGCCAACCAGGCCTGCCCGGCATGTCACGGCAGCCGCCTGCGTACCGAAGCCCGTCACGTGCTGATCGGGGAGCGCACCATTTCCGAGGTCAGCCGCCAGCCTCTTGCCCAGAGCAAGGCCTTCTTCGACGGCCTGGCCCTCACCGGCCAGCGGGCCCAGGTGGCGGAAAAGATCGTCACCGAGATCTCCAGCCGGATCCAGTTCCTGATCGACGTGGGCCTCAACTACCTGTCCCTCGATCGCTCCGCCGACACCCTGTCCGGGGGCGAAGCCCAGCGCATCCGGCTGGCCAGTCAGATCGGCTCCGGCCTCACTGGCGTGATGTACGTGCTCGACGAGCCCTCCATCGGCCTCCACCAGCGGGACAACGACCGCCTGCTCGACACCCTGCGCCGCCTGCGGGACATGGGCAACACGGTCATCGTCGTGGAGCACGACGAGGACGCCATCCGCATGGCCGACTACGTGGTGGACATGGGTCCTGGCGCCGGAGAGCACGGCGGCCAGGTGATTGCCGAGGGCACGCCGGCCCAGGTGGCCGCCCACCCCGACTCCCTGACCGGCGCATTCCTCTCGGGCACCCGCTGCATCCCTGTACCGGCAACCCGTCACCCTGCCGATCCGGACAGGATGCTGCGCATCCAGGGCGCCACCGGCAACAACCTCAAGAACGTCAGCATCGACATCCCGGTCGGCCTCCTCACCTGCGTCACCGGGGTCTCGGGCTCGGGCAAGAGCACCCTGATCAACGACACCCTGTACGCCCACGTGGCCCGCCACGTCAATGGCAGCAGCATCGAAGCCGCCCCCTGCGAGAACATCGAAGGTCTGGACCACTTCGACAAGGTCATCAACGTGGACCAGAGCCCGATCGGCCGGACGCCGCGCTCCAACCCGGCCACCTACACGGGCCTGCTCACCCCCATCCGCGACCTGTTCTCCGGCGTGCCCGAAGCCAAGGCGCGGGGCTACGGCCCGGGGCGCTTCAGCTTCAACGTCAAGGGCGGGCGCTGCGAGGCCTGCCAGGGCGACGGCCTGATCAAGGTGGAGATGCACTTCCTGCCCGACATGTACGTCCCGTGCGATGTCTGCCACGGAAAACGCTACAACCGGGAAACCCTGGAGATCCGCTACAAGGGCAAGACCATCTACGAAGTGCTGGAGATGACCGTGGAGCAGGCCCTGGAATTCTTCAGTGCCGTCCCCATCGTTGCCCGCAAACTCGACACCCTGATGCAGGTGGGCCTGGGCTACATCCGCCTGGGCCAGAGCGCCACCACCCTGTCGGGGGGTGAAGCCCAGCGGGTCAAGCTGGCCCTGGAGCTCTCCAAGCGCGACACCGGGCGCACCCTCTACATCCTCGACGAGCCCACTACCGGCCTCCACTTTGCCGACATCGAACTGCTCCTGACGGTGCTCCATCGCCTGCGTGATCACGGCAACACCATCGTGGTGATCGAGCACAACCTGGACGTGATCAAGACCGCCGACTGGCTCATCGACATGGGCCCGGAGGGCGGCGACGGCGGCGGCACCCTGGTGGGGGCCGGCACGCCCGAGCAACTGGCCGCCAATCCGGCCAGCCACACCGGCCGCTATCTGGCCCACCTGCTCGCAACGCCCGCCCCCGACGGCCACGACCTGCAGAATGCCGCGCCCTGACGGGAGCCCTCCTTCAGGGGCCCGCTCATGCCACCCGGAGCGCCAGCCCGGAGACCGCCACCGGCAGCGGGCAGCCGGCCCGGGAACGGATACCCTGGCGCATCCTGCCAATCCCGGGAGCGGTATCCGGTACACTGGGGACTACTTCAGTCCGCCCTCACGCCCCATGTCCGACATCTGGTCTGCCCTCCGCCCCAAGCTCGAATACCTCACCAATCCATTGCCCCTGGCGGACCTGCTCCAGGCGGATGGCTGCCGGGTCAAAATCGCCCCGCTGCTGGTTGCCGAACTGACCGCCCTGGCAGACGATCCGACGCCAGCCCAGGCAGACGGCTACGTACTCCACCTGTACGTCATGCTCCTGCTCGCCCGCTGGCGGGAGACAGCCGCATACCGTCCCCTGGCACGCCTCGGCCACCTGGATGAAACCCGGGTGGACACGGTGTTCGGCCAGCTGGTCCATGGCAGCTATGGCCGCTGCCTGGCCTCCACCTGCGACGGTGATCTGACCCCCCTCACCACACTGGCCGACGACGCGGAGGCCAGCCGCTGGAGCCGGGCAGCAGCCCTCGAGGCAATGACCCTGGCGGCCCTGGAAGCACGCCTGCCTCCCCCCCCGGTCATCGATTTCCTGGAGGACTTCGGCGCCAGGGAAGCGGACAGGCTGCGGACCGACCCGGACGCCGGCGAACACTTTCCCTTGCTGGACGGCATCGTCGGCCACCTGGTCGACCTGGGGGCGGCAGCTGCGCTGCCGCAGATCCGCGAGTGGTTTGCCGCGGGCCTGGTGGACGACAGCTACCTGGACCTGACCCAGCTGGAGCGCGACATCCTGCGCAGTCCGGACGAACGTCTGGCGGCCCTGAACAAAGCCGGCCATGGTCTGATCGAAGACCTGATGCCGGAAATCGAGCTCTGGCCCATCATCCACCATGTTCCCCCGGTGGAAATGGAGCCCATTCCCCTCGGCGCCCTCCGCCAGCCCATCGTCCGGGAAGAAACCAAGGTGGGACGGAACGACCCCTGTCCCTGCGGCAGCGGACGCAAGTACAAGAAATGCCACGGGGCCCACTGAGTCACAGGACGCCCCCAGGCAAGCCCCCGAAGCCCATCGCCCCGCCACGGGAGCGACATACCCCTCGGCTATGATGGGCCCCTCGCCACGAACCGGAAGACTGCCATGACCGAGACCCCGCACCCCCTTCCTGCCGACGCACCCGAAGCCGCACCCGGTTTCGACCTGGACGAGTTCGAGGTGCGCGTACTCGCTGTGCTGATCGAAAAGGCCTTCGTCACCCCCGACACCTACCCCCTGTCGGTCAACGCCCTGGTCACCGGCTGCAACCAGCTGACCGGCCGCGAACCGGTCATGAGCCTGTCCGAAGCCACCGTACTGGCCACCCTTGATCGCCTGGCCGGGCGGGGCCTGGTCAGCCAACGCCATCAGGCCGGTGCCCGGGTCTCCAAATGGGAGCATCAGGTCCGCCTGCGCCACTCCCTCACTCCTCCGATGCAGGCCGTGCTGGCCATCCTGATGCTCCGCGGTCCCCAGACCATCGGCGAAATCCGGGCCCGCTGCGAGCGCATGCATGCCTTCGCCACCCCCACCGAGGTGGAGGAAGTGCTGGAGCGGCTGACCGACAAGTACCCGCCGATGGTGGTCCAGCTGCCCAAGATCCCCGGTACCAAGGAAGCCCGCTACACCCACCTGATGAGCGGCAGTGCCGCCCTCGCCCTGCAGACCTTCGAAGCCGGCGGGGACGTAACGTCTCCCCGCGGTGGCCGCATGGCAGAGCTTGAAGAAGAAGTCCGCCGCCTGCGCCAGCAACTGGAATGGCTCACCAGCGAGTTCGAAGCCTTCAGGAAAGAATTTCAGTAAGGGACGAGGCAAGCGCCACCCCGAATCACCACAGCCCCCATCGCCATGCTCATCCACCCCCAGTTCGACCCCATCGCCCTGTCCCTCGGCCCCCTGGCCGTCCGCTGGTACGGCCTGATGTACCTGATCGCCTTCATCCTCTTCGTCGTCCTTGGACGGATCCATGCCCGGCGCCGGCCCGAACTGGGCTGGGACGCCCAGCAGATTGATGACCTGCTGTTCTACGGGGTGCTCGGGGTGATCCTGGGAGGACGCCTCGGCTACGTACTGTTCTACAAACCCGTCTACTACCTGGCCAACCCCACCGAGATCCTTGCCGTGTGGCAGGGGGGCATGGCCTTCCACGGAGGCTTTCTGGGGGTGCTGGTGGCCATGTGGCTGTTCGCGCGCAAGACCAGCAGGCCCTGGCTGGCAGTCACCGACTTCATCGCCCCGCTGGTTCCCCTGGGCCTGGCCGCCGGGCGCATGGGCAATTTCATCAATGGCGAACTGGTCGGGCGGGTCACCAATGTCCCCTGGGGCATGATTTTTCCCCAAGTGGACGCCCTGCCCCGCCACCCATCCCAGCTTTACCAGTTTGCACTGGAAGGGGTGAGCCTGTTCCTGATCCTGTGGTGGTTTTCCGCCCGGCCCCGCCCCCGGGGGCTCATCTCGGCGGTGTTCCTGATCGGCTACGGAGGCTTGCGCTTCATCGCCGAATTCGGCCGCGAACCGGATGATTTCCTTGGCCTGCTCACCCTTGGGCTGTCCATGGGCCAGTGGCTGTCCCTGCCGATGATCCTCGCCGGCGTGGCCATGGCGGTGTGGGCCACGCGGCACCAGGCGAGGCCCTGAGCCCCGGAGGGGTGCTGCGGCCCCCTCCGGGAGAAGTCCCCCCGGAAACTGCGGGTTTGCCGGGGAGCGAGGCCTTCACGGGATCAGAAGCGGTTCTTCACCACCACCTCGGCATAGTCCAGCTGACCGCCCCGCGGACGGGCTTCCGCCGTGGCCTTGCCGATGGCCACGAACATGGCGATCGCGTGGTCGTCGGGCAGGTGGATGAGACGGGCCACCGCATCGAAATCGAAACCGTCCATCGGGCAGGAGTCGTAGCCCATGCTGCGGGCCGCCAGCATCAAGGTCTGGGCCGCGATGCCGCAGGAGCGCATCACCTCGTCCCGCTGAACCTGGGGCTTGTCCCGGTAGTAGGCGTCGATGGCCGGAACCATGAAGTCGCGCACTTCCGGGGGCGCATTGCGCCAGTAGCGGGCAGGCGCCTTTTCCCAGGCCTTGAGGTCGGCACACAACACCACCAGCAGGGACGCATCGGTGACCTGGGCCTGGTTCCAGGCCACCTCACGGATCTGCTGGCGGAGGGCCGGGTCATCCACCACCACGAAGCGCCAGTGCTGGATGTTAAAGGCCGTGGGGGAGAGCATGCCGAGGGACAGCAGGCGGGTGATCTCCTCCTCGCTCATCCGGTGCTCCGGATCGTAGTTCTTGACGGCACGGCGGGATTCGATGGCTTCGAGGGTATTCATGGGCAGGGCTCCTGTTCGTCAGTCAACACTTCATACCGGGCCTTCGTCCCGCCCGGCAGCAGAAAGTTGCATCGATCACGTTCAGCGGGGTTTGAAGGGCTCGAAACGGGCCGTCTCCGTCTGGCCATCAGCAAACTTCACCGTCACCAGCGCCTTGGTGGCCGGATCGGCCCCATACACGGCACTGCCCTCCAGCCGGTTGCCCACCGGTTTGAGGGAAACGACCACCTTGCCCCCCGGGGCGAGGAGGGTCGCGCTGGCGCTGGAGCCCTTCACCGCCACCGGATTGCCGCCATGGTCGCTGAGGTGGAGGTGGACCGGTGCCGGCTGCCCGGGCTTCACATCCTTGCGGAGGACCAGTTCCAGGTGATAAGCGCCGGCCATCCGCACTTGCCCGCCGTGGGGTGACGGCATGGCATCCAGGGTGGCATCGTCGTGGGCCAGCACCGGGCCGACAAACAGGGCAAGCACCAGGGAAAGGGTACGCAGGGTCATGATGTTCTCCTTGTGAGGCCGGCTTCAGCCGGCCGCGGGGGTTGCAGGGGGATTCAGGGCCGCCCGGCCATAACGCCGGAACAGCAGGGGGGTAAGCAGTACATCCAGCAGGGTGGAGCTGACCAGTCCCCCGAAGATCACCACCGCCACCGGGTGGAGGAGCTCCTTGCCCGGGGCATCGGCGGCCAGCAAAAGAGGCACCAGGGCCAGGGCAGCGGTCAGGGCGGTCATCAGCACCGGGGTGAGGCGCTCCTGGGCACCGCGCAGGACCAGGGCATCGCCGAAGGGCATGCCCTCCTCCCCGTGCAGGTGCAGGTAATGGCTGATCTTCAGGATGCCGTTCCGGGTGGCGATCCCGGTGAGGGTCACGAAACCCACCAGCGCCGCCACCGACAGGGGCTGACCGGACAGGGCCAGGGCCGCCACGGCCCCCACCAGCGCCGCCGGGATTCCCACCATCACCATCGCCACCAGGCGCACCGACCCATAGCGCCCGTACAGCACCAGGAAAATCAGGGCCAGGGACAGCAGGGACAGCCAGACGATACGGCCCTGGGCGTCCTCCTGGGCCTGGAACTGGCCCTCGAAACGCACGGAGACGCCTTCGGGCAGGGGCATGGCCGCCACTTCGGCACGCATCCCCGCCACCACGTCCGAGAGGCGCTGCTCGCCGCTGGCCGCCACGTTGGCCGACACCACGATGCGCCGCCGGCCGTTGTCCCGGGCGATCTGGTTCGGACCGTCCCCCTCCTCCAGCCGGGCCAGCTGGCCCAGGGCCACCGTGCCGCCCGGCGTGGGAACCGGCAGCTGGGCCAGGCGCAGGGGATCCCGCTGATCCTCGGCCAGGCGAATCACCAGATCAAAACGCCGGGCACCGTCCACCACCTGCCCCACCCGTTCGCCGCCCACCAGCCGGGACACCACGCCGAGCACCGTCTCCGGTGCCACTCCATGGGCCGCCAGCGCCGGGTAATCCAGCACGACCCGCAACTGGGGAATGCGCACCTGCTTCTCGATCTGCAGGTCCGTCACGCCCGCCACCCGGGCAAAACGGCCGCGCAGATCCTCCGCCACCCCACGGATCTGGTCCAGGTCATCCCCCTGAACCTTGACCGCGATGTCCGCCCGCACGCCGGACAACAGGTGGTCCAGCCGGTGGGCGATGGGCTGGCCCACCGCGATGTTGGCCGGAAGCTGGGCCAGGCGGCTCCGGATATCGTCGATCACCTGCCCCCGGGGGCGTCCCTGGGGATGCAGGTCCACCTCCAGCTCGGTGCTGTGGACGCCCTCCGCATGCTCATCCAGCTCGGCCCGCCCGGTCCGGCGGCCCACCTGGGCCACCTCGGGCACCCCCCGGACGATGGCCTCGGCCAGCTGGCCGATGCGGCTCGACTCGGTGAGGGACACCCCCGGCTGGAGCTGCACACTGATGGTCAGGGTGCCCTCGTTGAAGGGGGGCAGGAAGGTCCGCGGGAACAGAGGGACCACCGCGGCCGCCCCCAGCACCAGCACCACCGCCGCTACCAGCACGCCCCCGGACCGGGGCAGGGCCCACGCCAGCAGGCGGGCCTGGGCCACCTTCAGGCGACGCACCAGGGCACCGTCCCCGTGGCCCAGCTGGGGCATGGACGGCAGCAGGAAGTAGCACAGCACCGGCGTCACCGTCAGCGCCACCCCCAGGCTGGCCAGGATGGACACGATGTAGGCCACGCCCAGCGGCACGAACAACCGGCCCTCCATGCCCGGCAGGGCGAACAGGGGCACGAAGACCAGCACCACAGTGGCCGTGGCCAGCACCACACCGGAGCGCACCTCACTGCACGCGCGGGCGATCACGGCCAGGATCCCCGGCCCGGCCAGATCCGCCGACCGGGCCCGGTGCGCCTTGAGACGGCGCAGCACGTTCTCCACATCCACCACCGCATCGTCCACCAGCTCCCCGATGGCGATCGCCAGCCCCCCCAGGGTCATCGTGTTGATGGACAGCCCCAGAGCCCGGAACACCAGCACTGAGGCCAGCAGGGACAGGGGAATCGCCAGCAGCGAGATCACCGTGGTACGGGTATTCATCAGGAAGGCAAACAGCACGATGGCCACCAGGAAGGCACCGTCCCGCAGGGCCTCCTCCACGTTGCCCAGGGCCGCCTCGATGAAGTCCGCCTGGCGGAACAGGAAGCGGGGCTTGGCCACCCCCGCTGGCAGGTTGCGGGTCACCTCCTCCAGCGCAGCCTCCACCGCCCGGGTGAGGGCAATGCTGTCGGTCCCCGGCTGCTTCTGGACCGACAGGATCACCGCCGGCTGGGCGTCGAAGCCGGCGCTGCCCCGGGCCACCGCCGGCGCAAACCCCACCTCGGCCACTTGGGAAAGACGTACCGGCACGCCCCGGGGCGTACCCACCGGCAGGTTCACCAGATCCTCCAGATGCCGGCTGCGGCCCACCCCGCGCACCAGCCACTCCTGCCCCTGACGCTCCAGGAAGCCCCCCGCACTGTTACTCGCGAACCCCGCCACCGCCCGCTCCAGTTCATCCAGGCCGATGCCCCGCTCGCGCATCCGGGCCGGGTCGGGCATCACCCGCCATTGCTTCACTCCACCGCCGATGGGAATCACCTGGGCCACACCGGGCACAGAAAGCAGGCGCGGGCGCAGCACCCAGTCGGCGTACTCCCGGACGGCCATGGGCGTGGTGGTGGCGCCATCGATGGGCAGGGCAATCAACAGCACCTCCCCCATGATGGAAGCGATCGGCCCCATCTGGGGAGCCACCCCGGCGGGCAGGCGCTCCCGCACGGTGGCCAGGCGCTCGGCCACGCTCTGGCGGTTGCGCCAGATGTCGCTGCCCCAGTCGAACTCCACATACACCAGGCTCAGGCCGATACCGGACACCGAGCGCACCCGGGTCACCCCAGGCATGCCGTTCATGGCGGTCTCCAGGGGAAAGCTGACCAGCTGCTCCACCTCCTCCGGCGCCATGCCCCCGGCCTCGGTCATCAGGGTCACGGTGGGCTTGTCCAGATCGGGGAACACGTCCACCGGCAGGCTGCGCAGGCCGAAGAAGCCCGCCACCAGCAGGGCCAGCGCACCGGCCAGCACCACCACCCGGTTGGCCAGGCTCCAGCCCACCAGGCGATCGAAGAGATTGCCGGCGGGCGTCATCGCACGTTCCCCAGGAGATGGGCACCCTGAACCACCACCCGCTCGCCGGCGGCAAGGCCCTCCCGGACCGCCACGCGCTCCGCATCGAGGGGCCTCAAGCGGACCCGTCGCGGGGCGAACAGCTCCGGCGCCTCATGAACCCAGACCAGGGCGTTGTCCCCACTGCCGCTCACGGCGGCCAGGGGCAGCACCACGGCTTTCCCGGTCCCTGGCCGGCTCGCCAGCACCTTGACCGGCTGGCCCACCGCAACCGGAGGGCGCCCCTCCACCCGGAACAACAGGGGCACGGCACCTTCCCGCAGACTGCGCCCACCGCCGGCAAAGTGCAGGCTCAGAGCCACCCCACCCGCCTCACCCCGGGCCGCAGCCAATCCGTCCGCCAGGGACGGATCGTAGGCCAGGGCCTCCACCATCAGCCGGTCGGGACGGATCACCTGGAACAGCTCTGTCCCCGCTTCCACCCGCTGGCCGACACTCGCCAGGGCGCTGGCCAGGAGACCGGCAGCCGGTGCCCGCAGCGGGGTCCGGTCCTCCAGGGCCGACCCCAGGGCGGCCCACTGGCGGGCCAACCCGTCAGCCTCGGCGCGGGCCGCCTCGATGTCCTTGCGGGCCACGCTCCCTTCCAGCTGGGCCAGCCGCTCGGCACGCTGGCGGGCCACCGCCAGGCGGGCCCCCACGTCCGCCTGCTCGGCCACGCGGGCAGAACGCTCAAGGGGTGGCAGGGACGGCCGGAGCCAGGCCAGCACCTGCCCGCCCCGCACCGCCTGCCCGGGCAGGGGCAGGCCCCCAGGGCCCGCCTCAACCGTACCGGCGAAGGGCGCCTGAATGCGCCCCCCCGCCGACGGATCGGCCACCACCCGGCCCGCCAGCTCAACCACCGGCGCCGCATCCTCCTGGCGGGCCGTGCGGGTCCGAAGTCCCCACAGACGCTGGGATGCCTTGGCCACCCGCACGCGACCATCGGTCAGGCGACGGGGTGCATCGGTCGCAATGGCCCCGGACACCACCGGCAGGGCCCCAGGCCGGACATCGGGGGCATGTCCCTCGTGGGCGAGGACCGGCAAGGCCGTGGCCAGCGCCAGCGCAAATGCCATCAGCCTCATGGGACCGCCCTCCGCTCCCGGCGCCGGGCCCACAGCCAGGTGGCGCCACTGGCCAGGCACAACACGCCCAGGCCGCTACCGATCCGCCAGAACGCAGGTGGAATGCCCGCCGCGGTGGCCGCCGCCTCCGGCACCACCAGGGTCACCGGTAACAGGTCCACGCTGTCGCCGGCCTGGATCGTAAAAACCAGAGCATGACGACCGGAGCGGGCCAGGGGCGGCGCATCCAGATGAAAGAACCCCTCCGGCTCCGCCACCGCCCTGCCCGTCCAATCCCCCACCTCCACGTCCACCTGGGCGGCAGTGACCGGCGCATTGTCGGCTGCCCGGTCGAGCCAGATTTCCAGGTGAGCACCCCGATGGATCACCACCAGATCGAAGTCGTTGCTGCGGGCTTCTGCCCGGGGTGCCCACTCACCGTCCTGGCTGGGGGGCGGAGCAGCATGATCGTGGCCCTCATGGGCCAGGGCCGGCAGCGCCATCATCAGGGCTGCCAGACCCGTCATCAGAGATCGGGGGCTCATTCGGCCACTCCTTTGAGGTAATCCCGCCAGGCTTCCGCCTGTTCGCGGGCAAAACGGGCCCTGAGGGCACCGGAATCTGCATCGAACGAGGCCGCCCGGGCCCGCAGCAGAGCCTCCAGAGGGCGCTCGCCCAGCCGCCAGGCCCTGTCGGCCAGCTGCACGTTGTCTTCCGCCAGCTGCTGACGACGACGGGCGCTCTCCTCCAGGGCCCGGGCCGTGGCCAGCTGGTCGGTAGCGCTAGCCTGATCCGCCTCCAGCTGGCTGCGGCGGCGGGCCAGGGTCACGGCACTCTCGGTCACGGCCGCCTGGGCCCCCGCCTCCCGGGCCGCCGTGCGGGGAGCGGAGGCGAGGGGAATCACCACCCGGACCATCACCGAGTCCGCCATCCCTTCACCGTACCCACCCCGCTCGCGGCGCAGGCGCAGCCCCACCTCCGGATTGTCCCGGAGACTCTGGCGGGTCACCGCCAGGCGGGCCGTCGCAAGGGCGGCCGCCTCGCGGGCGGCAGCCAGGGCCGGATGCTCGGCGGGGACGTCGGACGGGACCGGTGCGGCCAGGGTCTCGGGGGGCAGACGCCCCACCAGCACGGCAAAGGCCCGGCCGGCATCGGCCACTGCCAGCCGCTGCTCCGCCACGGCGCCTTCGGCACTCAGACGCTCCCCCTCCGCCAGGTTCAGATCAAAGCGGGGAGACTCTCCCGCGCGGACCCGCCGCGCCAGATCGGCCGCCAGCTGGGTCGCCACCTCCAGCCGGCGCTCCGCCAGGGCCTCCAGGCCCCGGGCCAACCGCCAGTTCCGGTGGGCATCGAGCACGCTGCGGGTCAGGCCCAGGCGCAGGGCGGACCGTTCCGCCTCCAGGGTGCGCAGCGCAGCGGCGGCCTCCTCCCGACGGGCCCCCGCCTGGCCGGGCAGCCAGACGGGCTGGGCGTACTCCAGCTCCCACTCCAGCTGGCCCCGGCGTTCGAAGGTCTGGTCATTGCGGTTGCCGATCCCCACGGAACCGGGACCGGGTGTCCAGCCAGCGGCCAGGTCGGCCAGGGCCGCCAGCTCGGCCCGGCGGGCATCCAGCCCCCGGGCCTGGGGATGACGCTGCCAGGCCGCCTCCACCAACTCCGTGGTGGACGGCGACGCGGCCAGGGCCGCCGCCGACAGGGAAAAACTCAACAATAAAGGCGCGATCAGGCGTCCCATGCAATCCTCGCAAGCAATGGATGGACAAGGGCGGACAGCCAGGCCGCAGCTCCGTCACGCCAGCGGACGCCAGCGATCAGAGGATCGGAAAAGAAAGAGGGAGGCCGTCCGCGTCAGGCGGCGGCGAGTCTGGGCGGTCGCTCGGGCTGGGCCGGGACGCGGGAGGGAAGGGGTGCCAGGGGCGACGCCACGCGAACCGGAGAGAAGCTCACGAGCGGGGCCAGATCCGGCACGGCCAGCAGGGAGAAGGCCACATGGTGGCAGGCACCGCAGCCGTCACAGAACATCTCCTGGTGTGCCGCAACATCGGGCAGGCCGGCATCAACGCTGACGCTGACCGTCTCCTCGTGGCAATGGACCGGCTCCGCGCGCGCCTCGGACATCCCATGCCGGCACAGGGGCGCAGCCATCCCGGCCACGGCCTGGAGGGGCAGCAACACGAGCAGCAACAGGGTCAGCAGACGGCGCAGCACGGGAGAAAGGACACACCAGAAAAAAATTCTGGCGAAATTTTAGCGAAGTAACGATGATTTGCCATCGCCAGGATCAATTTCTTCCTGAAATTGTTACCCTTAGGCCTGTCAAGAACCTCTTCACCCAGAAACCCCCACCCGCCTCCATGGCCTCGCCTGCGGTCCCCACACCCGAGCCCGTCCCCACCTCATCCGGTCTGCCCGAGGACCCGCACCACCACGCCCTCGAGACACCCTCTGACGGGCGCCACCCAGGTCAGGCCCTGCTCCCGCTGCTGGTCTTTGTTGTCGCCCTGGCGTGCACAGGACTCCTCTCCCACTCCGAATACACCGGCAGCCAGCAGCGCCTGGAAGACAATTTCAATCTCCACGTCCGCCAGACCGCAGAACGCATCGAGAACCAGATCGCCACCTACGAGCAGCTCCTGCGGGGCGTCCGCGGCTTGTTCCAGGCCTCCGATGCCGTCAGCGAAAGGGATTTTCTGGATTACGTGGATGCGCTGACCCGGGGCCACGAGCTGGAAGGACTGCAGGTGGTCGCCTATACGCCCCTCCTGCGCCAGGAAAACACCCTCCGCGGCCCCATCGCCTTCGTCGCCCCACCCACCCAGGAGAACAAAAGCGTCAAGAACCTGGACATGCTGGCCGCCCCGGTGCGGGGTCCGGTCATGCTCCAGGCCCGGGACTCGGGGCGGATCACCATGACCCCCAAGACCCACCTGCTGATGGACAAGACCTCGCCCCAGCCAGGCATCGCCCTGTACCTGGCTCTCTACCGGCGGGGCAGCCCCACCGGCACCCTGGCCGAACGCCAGACAGCCCTGCAGGGCTGGGTCCACGTGGCATTCCGGGTTCATGACCTGATGGCCAGCCTGTACGGCAGCGGCACCCCCGGGATCGGCCTGCGGATCTACGACGGTCCGGGCACCCGCATGGCCCAAGGGATGTTCGACTCCCACCCGGAGCAGGACGATGCGCTCCCCTCCCGCTTCACGGCCTACCGGGAGATCCGCTTCAGCCAGCATGCCTGGACCCTGGAAATCTTCAGCACACCCGCTTTCGAGGCCACCCAGGGGGGAGACAAGGCCCGCCTGACCGCCCTCTCCGGCGGCTTCGTGAGCCTGCTGCTCGCCCTCATCACCTGGCAGCTGACCACCTCCCGGGTGCGGGCGCATGAACGGGCCCACCAGATGACCCTCGAACTGCGGGAAAGCGAGGAGCGCATGCGCCACATGGCCCAGCACGACCCCCTCACCCGCCTCCCCAATCGCGCCCTGTTCTCGGACCGGCTCGCCTCCGCCCTCGCCCGCGCCCGGCGGGACGACACCCGGGCCGCCCTCATGTTCGTGGATCTGGACCGCTTCAAGCCGGTCAATGACGAATACGGGCACGGCGTGGGCGACCAGCTCCTGGTGGCGGCGAGCGGACGCATGCGTGCCTGCCTCCGGGAGTCGGACACCCTGGCACGCATCGGCGGGGACGAATTCGTGGTGTTGCTGCCCCAGGTGGACACTGCCGCCGATGCCGAGCAGGTTGCCGAGCGCATCCGGACCGCCCTGGCCACCCCCTTCGAAGTGGCGAGCCATGTGCTGAACATTTCCTGCTCGATCGGCATCGGCCTCTATCCAGACCACGGCATCGACGAGGTCCATCTGATGAAGAGCGCCGACGACGCCATGTACCAGGCCAAGGACGCCGGTCGCAACCAGATGGCCGTGGCCGGATGAGCCCGGCGCCCCCATGAGCACCGCCTTCCACGTACCGGTTTTCTTCGACTACCTGGCCACCTTCAGCTGGGCCCTGTCGGGGGCCATCGTCGCCCTGCGCAAGCGGCTCGACGTGGTGGGCGTGTTCGTGCTGGCGCTGCTCACCTCGGTGGGCGGCAGCATCCTGCGGGACGGGGTCTTCCTGCAGCGCACGCCGCCGGTTCTCACCGATCCGGTCTACCTGCCCCTGATCACCCTGGCCACGCTGCTGATCGGATTGCTGCGCCAGCGCATTGCCGACCTGAAAGTGGTGGACAAGCTCGTCAGCACCATCGACGCCATCGGCACCCCGGCCTTCGCCGTGGTCGGCATGCAGTTGGCCCTGGGCGCTGGCATCCCCCTGCCCGGTGTGGTGCTGGTGGGCGCCGTGAGCGGCGTGGGCGGAGGGGTCCTGCGGGACATGATCGTCCGGGAGATCCCCTTCATTCTCCAGCCGGGGCAGTTCTTCAGCGTGGTCGTGGTGCTGGCCTGCCTGGTCTTCCTGCTCCTCACCCTGGCCCTTGACGTGGCCACGCTCCCTGCAGCCTGGACCACCATCGCCCTGTTCTTCATGATCCGCAGCCTGACCATCCGCTATAACTGGCAAACCCGCCCCGTGCTCCGCGAACCCGGGGCCTGAAACCATCCCCTGCGGGAACAATTGCCCCCGGCGGGAAACAAACCCGATTCCTTACCGAACACCAGGAGTTCCCATGTCTGCCCTGTTCCAACCCCTGCAAGCGGGTGCGCTGACCCTGCCCAACCGGATCCTGATGGCTCCCCTCACCCGCTGCCGGGCCGAAGCGGGCCACGTGCCGGGCGACCTGATCGCGACCCATTACGCCCAGCGGGCCAGCGCCGGCCTGATCATCACCGAGGCCACCATGGCCATGGCGGGCAACTCTGCCTTCTGGCACGAACCGGGCATCTACAATGCCGCCCAGGTGGCCGGCTGGAAAAAGGTCACCGACGCGGTCCATGCGGCGGGAGGCCGCATCTTCCTGCAGATCTGGCACGGCGGCCGGGCCTGCCACCCGCTCCTCAACGACGGCGCCCAGCCAGTGGCCCCGAGCCCCATCGCCATCACCAACGACGAGGTGCATACCCCCGAAGGGAAGAAGCCCTACGTCGTCCCCCGCGCGTTGCAGGATGACGAGCTCCCGGGCATCGTCGCCGGATTTCGCCAGGCCGCTGCGAACGCCCGGGCCGCCGGTTTCGACGGCGTCGAAGTGCACGGCGCCAACGGCTACCTCCTGGACGAATTCCTGCGCGACGGCGCCAACCGGCGCAGCGGCCCCTACGGCGGCCCCATCGAGAACCGTGCCCGCCTGCTGCTGGAAGTGCTGCAAGCCACCATCGACGTGTGGGGCAGCGACCGAGTCGGCCTGCGCCTCTCTCCCCTCAACAGCTACAACAGCATGATCGACAGCGACCCGGTGGGCCTGATCAGCTGGCTCGCCGAGCGCCTCAACGACTACCGGCTGGCCTACCTGCACGTGATGCGCAGCGATTTCCTCGGCCAGCAGAAGGACGACGTGCTGACCCCAGCGCGCAAACACTACCGGGGCGTGCTCATCGGCAACATGGGCTACAGCCCCCAGGAAGCCGCTGCCGCCATCGAAAGCGGCCAGCTCGATGGCGTGGCCTTCGGCGTCCCCTTCCTGGCCAACCCGGACCTGCCCGCCCGCATCAAGGTGGGCGCCCAGCTCAACGCAGCCGACCCGACCACCTTCTACAGTCCGGGCCCCGAAGGCTACACCGACTATCCCTTCATGCAGTAAACGCCGGCGGCAGGGTCGCCCATGGGCAGGCCATCAGATCCGGAACTGCTTCACCTGCCCGGAGATGGCCGTCCCCAGCGCCTCCAGCCGCTCGGCCGACTGACTGGCCTGGACTGAGGCCGCGTTGTTCTCCTCGGCCACCCGCGCCACCTGCTCCGTCTGGGCTGCCACCTGCTGGCTGGCGACATTCTGCTCGCCCATCGACAGGGTGATCTCATGAACCAGTTCGATCACCTTGTCGGCGCTCTCCTGAATCTCCGTGATGGCGGCCGAAGCCTCCTGGGCCAACGCCGACCCATGCGCCGCCTGCCCCACCGATTGCCCCATGATCGCGTTCACCTGCACCGACAGGGACTGGACCGACGCCACCATCGCGGTGATCTCGGCGGTGGACGTGGAGGTCCGCTCCGCCAGCTTGCGCACCTCGTCCGCCACCACGGCAAACCCCCGTCCGCTCTCCCCTGCCCGAGCCGCCTCGATGGCCGCATTGAGCGCCAGCATGTTGGTCTGCTCCGCCACCTCGCGGATCACCCCCACAATGCTGGAAATCCGCCCGGCCTCCCGGGTCAGGTCGTTGATCACCAGGGACGCCCGCTGCACCTCGTCGGAGATGGCCGTCATCTCCTGGGTTGCCCCCAGGATGGTTTCGCAGCCCTCGCGGGAGCGCTCTCCCGCCCGGCGGGCCATGCTCACTGCCACCTCGGCGCTCTCGGTGATGTGGCTGATGCTCACCGTCATCTCCTCGATGGCCGCCGCCATCGCCGACGCCGAATCACTCGCCACATGGGACTGCCGGGCCGCGTTCACCGACGCCCCCGACATTTCCTGAGCCGCCTGCTCCACCTGAGCCACCGTCTCCAGCAACTCACCGAAGGTCTGACGCAGGGTCCCCAGCAGGCTGACGATGGCCTGCCCGGTCCGCCCGACCTCATCGTTCCCCACGAAAGGCGCCGGCAACGTGAAATCGTGGGTCTCCTGGACGCGCTGACAGAACTGCTGCAGCTCGCCGAGGGGCACCGAGACCACCCGCCGGATCACCACGAAAATCAGGATCGGCAACAGGACCGCCAGCGCCAGCCCCACCGCCCCGGCCAGGTAGATCAGGGCATGCATGCTGCGGCCCAGATCCTCCGTGTTGGCCCCGGACGCGATCACCCACGACAGGCGCTCATTGTGACCATAGGCCGTGATCCTGCCCTTGCCCGACCCGCCACCCGCATCCCGGGCGGTGTACTGGAGGAGCCCCTTCTTCTGGGACAACATCTCCTTGAGGATGAAACGCCCTTCCGAATCCGTCAGCTCCAGCCCGCTCTGCCCTTCCTTTTCCGGATGGACCACGAACTGACCGAAGGCCGGCCCTTCCTTGGCATTCAATACAAAGACATACCCCGTCTCCCCGACCCGGGTGGACTTGATCCGCGCCGTCAGGGCCTTGAGCTCATCGGTGAAATCCACCCCGATGAACAGGATGCCCACTACATCGCTCCCCTCCCGGATCGGCACGTACTTGGTGTAGTAATCCCGCCCGAAGAGGCGGGCTGGCCCCCGGTACGTCTCCCCCTTGAGCATCCGCCCGTAGGCCGGATGGGCACGGTCGAGCACCGTCCCCACCGCGCGGGAGCCATCCTCCTTCTTCAGGGACGTGGTGATCCGCACGAAATCGTCCCCGTCCCGCACGAACAGCGTCGCCACCCCCCCGGTTTCCCGGGTGAAGGCATCCACCAGCCCGAAATCCAGGTTCAAGGGCTTGGCCCCCAGGCGCAGGACCGGCACCGTCCGGCCCCCCATCGGCACCGAGGCACCGGCATCCCGGCGCAAGGGCTCGTGCAGGCTCAGCTGGAGGGCGCTCATCAGGCGGTCCGCCCCCTTCTCCAGCTGCACCGCGAAAACATCCACCATATCCAGCACCGTGGCATTGACCGTCTCCACGGACTGGGTCGCCGTCTCCGTCACCAAGCGGTCGGAGGCCCGACCCAACACCACCGATCCCACCAGCAGGGCGACCAGCAGCACCCCCACGATGACCACGGTCAGCTTTTGTCCAAGGCTGCTATTGCGAAACATCTGTTTTTATTCTCCGATCGAAGGGCTGTCCCGGAGGGACGGCAAGACTCCGTGCCCCTCCCCCCACCGGCAAAGGCCAGCGGCTTCCGGGGTACATCGGCGGCAAATGTGACAACTGAACACACGCCGGGGCATCCATCCACAGTCCGTTGACATGGGTCAAACATCCCACCCCGCGCCCGGCAACAAAAAACCCGCCTCGCGGCGGGTTGGCAGTGAGATGCAGATCGCCCTCAGACCACGCTCATGCGACGACGGGCCAAAGCCACCCCCGCGAGGCCGAGACTGACCAAGGCCATGCTTGCAGGCTCCGGAACCGTCTTGGGAAGGCGGTTCTCCACCGAAAGCTCCGCAGCGTAACTCGCCATATTGGGCGCATAGACCGTTCGGAACGTCGCAAGCCCGGAACCCCCCAGGTAGTAATCCAGAGGGATCGACGAGTAATAGACATCGCCCAGGCCCCACTGGAAATCGAAGTCGGTCACGAAGCTCCCGTTCGCCTGGGTCAGGTGCTGGTGGGTGCCGGCCTTCAGGGTGTTGGCCAGTGCGTAACCGTGGCTCGAAGAACTGCCCCCATCCAGGGTGGTGTTGGTGATGACACCCCCCGGACCGCTCAACAGTTCGCTCCCCGCCACCGTGTTGGCCTCGGAACTGGTGCTGCGCACGAAACCGATGCCCGCGCCCCCCGGCAAGACCGAGGCCGCATTGGTCACCGTCCGGTCGTGATAGACGAACACGCCCCCCGACGAAACGAATGCGTTTACGGCCGCGGCATTCCCGCTGAGCTGGGCACTGTGCCCACCATTGCTCCCGTTGAGGACCCACAGCACATCGATTCCCGCAAGACTGGATGCGCCCAGATTGTTGAGGAGCGAAGCCGTATAACCCTGGCTCACCACCATGGTTGCCGCCTGATTTTTCGAGTCACCAAAGATACCGAACGTCAGCGCACTGGCCGACGTCGCGGCGACGGAAAGGGCTGCACCAACGGCAAGAGCAAGAAATCGAGGCATCTGGGTCATGGCAGGTCATTGGCTGGAAAGATGGGGCAAGAATAAAGCCCCGCTCCGGCACCAACCCGGACTTATTGGGCATGTTTCCCCATAAAACCTTCCATCTTGCGGGTGGATGTGAAGTTTTTAACGGCACGCCAGGCGTGGCGCTTTCATGTCAGCAACCCCCGTGTTTTCGGTTCCGTACTGCATGGAACGGATACCGACCGGAGTGACCTCGACCTGCTCGTGGCCCCCACACCCGAGACGACACTCTTCGATCTGGGCGGACTCCAGGTGAAACTGGAGGCACTACTAGGTGTTCCAGTCGATCTAGTGACCCCCAACGACCTACCGCTTCGAATCCGCGCAAAAATCCTTACAGAGGCGCCTCCCCTGTGACGGAAAGCCGCCTGTCTCTCTGGCTTGAACAAATGGACGAAGCGGCCCGTCAAGCACTCGCCTACGTTGAAAACCAACGGGAGGGCTTCAACGCAGACCGGCGAACCCAGCAGGCCGTCGTACACTTAACCTCCTCGTGATCGGTGAGCTCGCAGCAAAGCTCCTGGAGCACTACAGCGACTTTGTTGCGGGATACCCCTCTGTGCCGTGGTCCAGCATGAAAGGCATGCGCAACCGGATCGCACACGGGTATTTCGAGTAGGACATCAGCGTGATCTGGGAGACCGTGCAACGTGCGCCCCCAAACTGGCAGCCCAGTTGCCGGCAATCAGCCGCGCCGCCGAAAGCGGGCTCCCTCCTCCATGACCCGCTGAGCACGGCGTGTTCGGTTCATCCCCACGTTCGTGGGGAACACTCGGAGCGCTGATCGTCAATCCGCGTCGCCATCGGTTCATCGAGGGTCACGTCTGCCAACCTCTTTTCTGAGCTGCCTATCCGGCAGTGAAGGCAGGGGACAATTGGAAAGTGGTCTTTCGGTTCTTTCTGAGCTGCCTATCCGGCAGTGAAGCGCGTAGCTGACGGTGCCAAAGGTGCCGAACATTTCTGAGCTGCCTATCCGGCAGTGAAGCCCTTCCAACCGTAGGACTGGCCAGCTGTCCTTTTCTGAGCTGCCTATCCGGCAGTGAAGATGGGTTTCGTGGTGGTCCAGCACAGGCCGCATTTCTGAGCTGCCTATCCGGCAGTGAAGACGATAGCCGCCGATCCGAACGCGGACGCGGATTTCTGAGCTGCCTATCCGGCAGTGAAGTCACATTCACATTCGTAATACTTCTCTCGGAATTTCTGAGCTGCCTATCCGGCAGTGAAGACGAGGGGCAGACTCGAGACGCTTCTCGAGCTTTTCTGAGCTGCCTATCCGGCAGTGAAGGCGGCGCCCGATGCTGCCGCCATCCGCGCCGATTTCTGAGCTGCCTATCCGGCAGTGAAGGTCGTGTTCTCGACGGTGGATGACGAGCTTGTTTTCTGAGCTGCCTATCCGGCAGTGAAGAAGATCCGGTGCTGCGGTGAACACCTCTGGAATTTCTGAGCTGCCTATCCGGCAGTGAAGAGCGCGCCGTCCTGCTTCTCGCCGTGACGGTTTTTCTGAGCTGCCTATCCGGCAGTGAAGGCCCTGGGCGCGCTTCGGGTCGCCGATGATGATTTCTGAGCTGCCTATCCGGCAGTGAAGCTTCTTTCCACGGCGCAGGTGCTGCAGCGCGTTTTCTGAGCTGCCTATCCGGCAGTGAAGGCACTTCCCATCCGTCACGCTGATTGACCAGTCTTTCTGAGCTGCCTATCCGGCAGTGAAGGACAAGGAGCGCATAGCGGCTGATCTGGAGGCTTTCTGAGCTGCCTATCCGGCAGTGAAGGGCCAGGGCCAGGGTGTAGCGGCCGGGGGCGGTTTTCTGAGCTGCCTATCCGGCAGTGAAGGGTGAGCAACGGGCAGACGATCAGCTGCGGCCTTTCTGAGCTGCCTATCCGGCAGTGAAGCATCCCCACCGACCCGGCGGCATGACGACACCTTTCTGAGCTGCCTATCCGGCAGTGAAGATCAGCTCTGGTTCTGCTCCTGGAATTTCTACATTTCTGAGCTGCCTATCCGGCAGTGAAGAGGCGATTCTGCGCCGTGCCCGGAAAGTCATATTTCTGAGCTGCCTATCCGGCAGTGAAGAAGAAGCTGTTTGCAGAGGCATACATTGCTAATTTTCTGAGCTGCCTATCCGGCAGTGAAGTCCTTGTAGAGCGTCTCCAGACCATCGTATTTTTTCTGAGCTGCCTATCCGGCAGTGAAGCCAGCCTTGCTGCAGAACTCGGTGTCCCACTGTTTCTGAGCTGCCTATCCGGCAGTGAAGTCCTGGGCGACGATCACGCGGAGAGGCTTGCCTTTCTGAGCTGCCTATCCGGCAGTGAAGTTGATGTAGTCGCGGATTGCCTGCCCGTTGAATTTCTGAGCTGCCTATCCGGCAGTGAAGTACGCCGCCTTGTTCGTGCCGGAGAACAGCTTTTTCTGAGCTGCCTATCCGGCAGTGAAGCTGGAGTTCCTGTTCAAGCCTGCGCGTTACAAGTTTCTGAGCTGCCTATCCGGCAGTGAAGTGAAACCGACCCACCAGGGCGATCTGGGCCTGTTTCTGAGCTGCCTATCCGGCAGTGAAGGCTTCAGCGAGGCCCTTGACCGACGTGCTCGATTTCTGAGCTGCCTATCCGGCAGTGAAGTTGAGATAGGCCTCCAGGCGCGGCAGGATGTCTTTCTGAGCTGCCTATCCGGCAGTGAAGCCGGCGGCAATGCGGATCTCGTCGGCGGCGGCTTTTCTGAGCTGCCTATCCGGCAGTGAAGCGAAGATGGCGACGCGCATTGACGACCAGCTCTTTCTGAGCTGCCTATCCGGCAGTGAAGGACATCTCCGAACAAATGCGCGCCGGCGGAAATTTCTGAGCTGCCTATCCGGCAGTGAAGCAGGGAAAAGCTCCATCTTGATCCGCCTCGGGTTTCTGAGCTGCCTATCCGGCAGTGAAGGCGATGTAGTCAGCCAGGGTGCGACGTGATCCGTTTCTGAGCTGCCTATCCGGCAGTGAAGGACGCGGACGTTTTGAGGGGCCTTGGCTGCAATTTCTGAGCTGCCTATCCGGCAGTGAAGACGCACGGTTCCGGGAGCAGGCAAGGGTTTCATTTCTGAGCTGCCTATCCGGCAGTGAAGAAGCGACCGGCCTCGGATTCGGTGATCACGCTTTTCTGAGCTGCCTATCCGGCAGTGAAGCGACACCAGGCCTTGGTGATCCAGATCGAACATTTCTGAGCTGCCTATCCGGCAGTGAAGTCTCTTGCCCAATCCGGATCCGCTGACTAAACTTTCTGAGCTGCCTATCCGGCAGTGAAGTTGAACTCGCCCGCGTAGCTGTCAATCGTTGAGTTTCTGAGCTGCCTATCCGGCAGTGAAGTAAGTCATCAGCCGGATGTCGCCGTCCGGATTTTTCTGAGCTGCCTATCCGGCAGTGAAGACCGAGACTGCCGACGGCGGAGGCCCGCCCTCTTTCTGAGCTGCCTATCCGGCAGTGAAGATCAATTATCACAGAAGGGCGTCCTTGATTTTTTTCTGAGCTGCCTATCCGGCAGTGAAGGTCCTTTGGCCCGTCGCGTTCTTCAGGCCATCTTTCTGAGCTGCCTATCCGGCAGTGAAGGGTCGAGCCAGGGGAGTTGCCGCCTGCCATCCTTTCTGAGCTGCCTATCCGGCAGTGAAGTATCAGACAAGCACAACCTCGCCCGCCTCGCCTTTCTGAGCTGCCTATCCGGCAGTGAAGGGTCGTCGTTGCGGACTGCGGCACACCAGTTCCTTTCTGAGCTGCCTATCCGGCAGTGAAGGAACTTTTACCCGGATATGGCCGTGACGAACCTTTTCTGAGCTGCCTATCCGGCAGTGAAGAAGATCAAGGATCTGCTCACGCAGCAAAACAACTTTCTGAGCTGCCTATCCGGCAGTGAAGCTGGTGGCGCTGCGTGAATCCGTCGTGGGGAACTTTCTGAGCTGCCTATCCGGCAGTGAAGTTGGGTTTCAACGACCTGATGGCCGTCATCCTTTTCTGAGCTGCCTATCCGGCAGTGAAGCTCCTGGTCGCCAAGCTCCTGGGGCACACGACTTTCTGAGCTGCCTATCCGGCAGTGAAGGGCTGCAGGTGGGCGACGCGCTCACCGTCTTCTTTCTGAGCTGCCTATCCGGCAGTGAAGAGTCGCCCCGCAGCTGGATGCCGTCTGGCCGAGTTTCTGAGCTGCCTATCCGGCAGTGAAGTTCTGCTTTGTACGGTCAAGGCTGATTTAGGCTTTCTGAGCTGCCTATCCGGCAGTGAAGACGCCCGCATCACCCTGCAGCGCCCCGCCACGTTTCTGAGCTGCCTATCCGGCAGTGAAGTCGGCGGCGCCGAACTGGGCTTCGACGATGACTTTCTGAGCTGCCTATCCGGCAGTGAAGTCCACAGGTACGCCCACCTGGGCGCGCATCCTTTTCTGAGCTGCCTATCCGGCAGTGAAGGCCCCAGCCGATCGAAACGCCGTTGTCGGTGATTTCTGAGCATCCCATCCGCGCGTCCCGCACGCCCGGCGTTCCGGAAGAAACGAATATGGCTTACAAGGAGAACGGCAGCGCCGCGATGACCGACACGTCATTGGTGCGAGCTCGCAGCGCTAGAGGA
>NZ_JAQUVG010000045.1 GCF_028693495.1 Zoogloea sp.
AGCGCTGCGCTCGCACAACTGGTGCAACTCGGCACGGGCCGCTTCGCCCAGGTGAAGGTGACGGCCTGCACAGTAGAAGAGCAGCATGTCTGCTCCCCGTAATGGGCCATGGACTGCCTCCAGGCCCCCCAGAACCTTGTCCTGGGTATAACGGCTGTTGACTGCAGGGGCGTCCAGCAGGACCAGAACGGAGTTGGCGGGCACTTCGCCGATGCAGAACAGGGATCCGTCTTCTTCCAGGGCGACCGGTATGCGCACCAGGGTGATGCCGTTGGCCCTCACGATGCCAAAGGGAAAGTGCACTGAGTACTGGTAGAAATTGTCCTGGTTGATGTCCATCCCCACCCGTGTCCGGACCCTCTCCCGATAGACCTCAAAGGCGGGTTGCCAGTCGATCTGGAGGATCCGGTTCCCCTGCGTGGAGGTGGCCGTGATCATCCCCTCGGGAGCCTGATAGCCATGTTCGAGAATTGCGCCGTGGTGGGGTGTCAGCAGCAGGGCCAGGAGCCCTTTGTCGACCTGCCGCTGGTCATCGAACAGGCAGGGCATGGGCTGGAAACGCTTGCTCCCTGCATTTGCGCCCATGTAACTGACCCGGTTGGCCAGTCTCAGGTACAAGGCGTCCAGGAGAGATGCGATGTTGGGTAACATCCCGTCGAGGAGCAGGAAGAGTGTGGTTTCGGTGGGGAGGTGATTGCTGAGATGGGGGCGGAGCTGATGGACGAGATCGTCCATGGCGGCATCCAGGCCATCCGGAGTGTCGGGGATATCGGCTTGCAGCACCCAGATGGGTGCCCGGTTGAAACGGAGCAGGAAGAGCCCCCGCTCATGAAATTCCGGCCCTTCCACAAGGGCCGGAAAGATCGCTCCGACCAGGGGGATCTGCCGTTGCCGGCAGGTGCGCTGAAGAAGTGGAACACGCTCCTGGTCTGCCTCGGCGAGCAGGGCCAGTACGCCCATTCCGGGGTAGATGGCATGCCAGCGGTCGAGAAGATCGCTCAGTCCGGAGAAGTCGGCGGGGGAAAGGTACTTTGCCGATTCCATGCTGACGCTCGCTTCCTTGTGGGGTGGGTTGCTGGTCAAGCCCTGACCCATGAGCTTGATTGACCCCCGGATATTACAGGTGCATCAGCTTGACAGGGAGGTGGTGCCCGGAGCGGGACTTGAACCCGCAAACCTTACGGCGGCGGATTTTAAGTCCGCTGTGTTTACCGATTTCACCATCCGGGCGTGACGACAGTTTTACTTGCTCTGATCCGGCAGGGTGATGTCCACTTCCAGGATTTCATAGTTGTCGCGCTTGCCAAGCTGAACCTGGATGTCGTCGGCGCTGACATTCACGTACTTCGAGATGACTTCGATAAGCTCCCTTTGCAGCGCGGGCAGGAAGTCCGGTGTGGGCTGGTTTGCGCTGCGCTCATGAGCGATCAGCAGGGAAAGGCGCTCTTTGGCCACCGAAGCAGTCTTGGGCTTGGAGCCGAAAAAGTAGGTCAGGAGGGACATTTCACTTGCCTCCGAAGATGCGCTTCAGCAGGCCAGGTTTCTCGTAATTGACGAATCGCAGGGGGCGGTCCTCGTCGAGAAAGCGGGCTACCACGTCCTGATACGCCGTGGCCACATCGCTGTCTTTCAGGTGAATGGCCGGCGAGCCCTGGTTGGAGGCCTGGAGGACGTCATCGGATTCGGGAATCACCCCGAGCAGGGGGACCCGCAGGAGCTCATGAACGTCCTTGTAGGACAGCATCTCGCCTTCCTCGACGCGCTTGGGAGCGTAGCGGGTGATCAGCAGGTGCTCTTTGACTGCTTCCCGCCCTTCCACCGCACGTCGACTCTTGCTTTGCAGGATGCCGAGGATGCGGTCGGAGTCGCGGACCGACGAGACTTCCGGATTCGAAACGACGATGGCTTCATCCGCGAAGGTCAGGGCCATCACTGCACCCCGCTCGATACCCGCCGGGGAGTCGCAGACGATGTAGTCGAAGCCCATGTGTTCGAGTTCCTTGAGTACCTTTTCAACACCTTCCTCGCTGAGGGCGTCCTTGTCCCGGGTCTGGGAGGCGGGAAGGACAAACAGGTTTTCGCAGTGCTTGTCCTTGATCAGGGCCTGGTTCAGATTGGCTTCGCCATTGATGACGTTGACCAGGTCATAGACCACACGGCGCTCGCAGCCCATGATCAGGTCGAGGTTGCGCAGACCCACATCGAAGTCGATAACCGCAGTCTTGAAGCCGCGAAGGGCGAGGCCGGTGGAGAAACTGGCGCTGGTGGTGGTCTTGCCGACGCCGCCTTTGCCGGACGTTACTACGATGACGCGTGCCACGATGTCCCCTTAAATGATGGATGCCGTTCAGTCGCTGCCGAGCGGGGTGATTTCGAGTGTGTTCTGGGAGTCGGAACTGACGAGCCGGACCTGGGCCCAGTGGCCGGCAATGGCCGGCGGGAGGCCCCGTTCGAAGGTACGGTATACGCCGGCGATGGAAACCAGTTCCGGACCGAAATTGGTGCTGAAGATGCGGGCAGTCAGGTCGCCCCGGGCGCCCGCCAGGGCCCTGCCACGCAGGGGGCCGTAGCAGTGGATGCAGCCGTCAGCGATGACCTCCGAGCCGGGACTCATGCCGGCCAGCAGGATCAGGTCCCCCCCCTTGGAATACACCTGCTGACCGGAGCGTACGGGCCGCTCGACGATCAGGGTGGGTGCCGAGAGGGCCGGCACGGGCTCGGGGGCGGGTGCTGCGGCCGCTGCCTCTACCCGGGCGGGCGGGGGCGCTGCCACGGGGCGTTCGGCCGACATCCCCTCGTTGCCCAGGATCGCCAGGTTGGCCCGCCGGGCGCCTTCATGCAGGTGCTCGGGCAGGTTGCGGACGGCGATGGGCTGCACCTGATAGCGGCGCAGGAGACTGACGATGGCGGTCCAGTCCACCCGGTCAGGAAAGGTGGCCAGCTGGCTGAAATCCAGCACCGCCGCTTCGCCCGCGAAGAAATCGGGCATGCCCCCCAGCATCATGTGAAGGGCATCGGCCAGGCGCATGGCCTCGGTGTCCCGCAAGTGGGCCGTCATCACCGCGAGGCTGCCGCCTTTGAACTCGATCAGTTTGCCCTGCAGGGTCGCGTCAGCCATGAAGTCCTTGGATGGGAAAAAGCGTGAAACAAAGCCATTGAAGTCTACTTTTCGGGGGGATTTCCAGCAAGTGCGCCAGTATTTTGCCCCAGGATCAATGCAGGGTGCGGTTCTCCGGCGGGTTCTCGGCGAACAGGCTGGCCACCTCCGCTGCCGTGAAACGGTATTCGTGGTTCGACAGGTCGTCGTGGATCAGGATTTCCCCGTGCTCGGCGAGGAGTGCTTCCAGTTCTGCCTTGTCAAGGGTGCGCAGCATGTCCCGGACCTTGTCCCAGTTCATTGGCCAGTCGTGGGTGACTTCCCGACGGTCCAGCAGGCGGACGGTTTCCTGATGGAACAGTCGGGTGAGGATTTCTTCGGCCGGGAGGTCCGTCAGTTCCTCCGGGCGCACGGTGGCGGCCAGGCGGGTGATCCGGTCCCAGCCGTCCCCATCCTTCTTGTCCGCGTCCGGCAGCTTTTGCAGGAAGAGGCAGGCGCTGCGCCGGGCGGAACTGGCGGTGTGGAGGGCGGCCGGTTGCTGTTCCGATTGGGTCAGGTAGTGCTCGAAGATGGCCGCGACGGTGCTGCCCTCGATGGGCACGTAGCTCTGATAGGGATGACGCATGCCCGGGACGTCCAGGCTCAGCAGTAATTGTCCATCCCCGATCAGCGCTTCGATACCCGACTTGCCGAGGGCGTCGGCAGACGATTTGGCATAGCCGCGCAGGTTTAGGGCCTCGTTGACGTCCACCACCAGCAGGCTGACCGGACCGTGGCCCTGCAACTGGATGGTGAGCCGGCCCGCCTGCTTGAGGTTGCCGCCGATCACGCTGGCCACTGCGCTCATGGCACCGAGCAGGTCCCGCACGCTGGGCGGATAGTCACGGTTCTCCTGCAGAGCCTGCCAGACGTCGTCCAGCTGGACGAGGGCGCCACGGATGTCCAGATCTTCCAGCAGGAAGCGTTGAATCCAGGAAGTGCTCATGCGGAGGCTCCGGCGGAAGGGCTGAGGAAGCTGGCGTATAGGGTGGTGTCCAGGCCCACCAGCAGCTGGCCAGCGTCGGTTTCGACGAGCGGACGGCGGATCAGGCTCGGGAATTCCTGCATCAGCTGGACCGCGGCGCTCTGGGTTTCGATGGCCTGCCGCTCCACGGGCAGCTTGCGCCAGGTGGTGCCCCGGGTGTTGATCAGGCTTTTCCAGCCGATGGCCTTGCTCCAGGCGTGCAGACGCGCCGAGTCGATGCCGGATTTCTTGAAGTCGTGGAAGGTATAAACCACGCCGTGCTCGTCGAGCCAGGCGAAGGCCTTCTTCATGGTGTCGCAGTTCTTGATCCCGTAGATGGTGGTCATGACCGTAAAAACAGCACGACGCCCGGGGGGCGTCGCTGAAAAATCAAGGAGATGAACCGATTTTACCCTCCAGGAGGGTTTGGCGGTCGAATGAATTCGATCTTACTTCTTCAGCGCCTTGGCGAAAGCGGAGGCAAGTGAGCCGGTCATCGCCGCTTCCTGTCTTGGTTTACCTGTCGTACGGGGCGTGCTGCGGGGAGCATCCCGGTGGTCACCGGCAGGTTTGCTGTTACCCGGGGGGAGGTCGCCCATCCGCATGGTGAGGGCGATCCGCTTGCGGGGCAGGTCTACCTCCAGGACCTTGACCCTGACAACCTGGCCGGCTTTGACGACCGTGTGCGGGTCCTTGACGAAGCGCTCGGACAGGGCCGAGACGTGCACCAGACCGTCCTGGTGCACGCCAATGTCCACGAAGGCGCCAAAGTTGGTGACGTTGGTGACCACGCCCTCCAGGACCATGCCGACGGCCAGATCCTTCAGCTCTTCAACGCCGTCCTTGAAGCTGGCGGTCTTGAACTCGGGCCGCGGGTCGCGGCCGGGCTTGTCCAGCTCCCTGAGGATGTCCTGCACGGTGGGCAGGCCGAAGCGTTCGTCCGTGTAGCGCTCGGCCTTCAGCTGGCTGATGCTGCGGCTGTCCCCCATGAGGTCGCGGGCGTTCTTCCTGATGTCGGCAAGGATGCGTTCGACCACCGGATAGGCTTCCGGGTGCACTGCTGAGGCGTCCAGCGGGTTGCTGCCGTTGGTGATGCGCAGGAAGCCGGCAGCCTGTTCGAAGGTCTTGGGGCCCAGGCGGGGCACGTCAAGCAGGGCTGCCCGGCTGGGGAAGGGGCCGTGGGCGTCCCGGTGGGCCACGATATTGGCGGCCAGGGTCGGGTTGAGGCCGGAGATGCGGGTCAGCAGTGCGGCGGAGGCCATATTTACGTCCACGCCCACGGCGTTCACGCAGTCCTCCACCACTGAATCGAGGGCGCGCGCCAGGCGGGTCTGGTTGACGTCATGCTGGTACTGGCCGACACCGATGGATTTGGGGTCGATCTTGACCAGCTCGGCGAGGGGGTCCTGCAGGCGACGGGCGATGGAGACGGCACCCCGCAGGCTTACGTCGAGATCGGGGAACTCCCGGGCAGCCAGTGCCGAGGCCGAATAGACCGAAGCACCTGCCTCAGACACGACGATCTTGGTCATCGCGAGCCCGGGATGTAGCTTGATGAGGTCACCGGCGAGCCTGTCGGTCTCCCGGCTGGCAGTGCCGTTGCCGATGGCAATCAGGGAGACGCGGTGCTTCTCGCACAGCCTGGACAGCGCATGCAGGCTCCCGTCCCAGTCCCGGCGGGGCTCATGGGGATAGATCGTTGCGGTCTCCAGCAACTTGCCGGTCTGGTCTACCACCGCTACTTTCACGCCGGTGCGCAGCCCCGGGTCCAGGCCCAGGGTGGCGCGAGGTCCAGCAGGGGCGGCCAGGAGCAGATCCTTCAGATTGCGGCCAAAGACCCGGATGGCTTCTTCCTCGGCCCGTTCGCGCAGCTGACCGAGCTGCTCCAGTTCCAGGTGCAGGGAAATCTTCACGTTCCAGGCCCAGCGGACGGTTTCCCGCAGCCAGGCGTCGGCGGCACGGCCCTGGTCCTTGATGCCGAAGTGGCCGGCGATACGGCCTTCGCAGGGGTTCGGCCCGGGGGCGCTGCCGTCCGTCGGATCGGAGTCGAGCGCCAGCTGGAGACGCAGCACGCCTTCATTGCGTCCCCGGAACAGGGCCAGGGCCCGGTGGGACGGGACGGTGCCGAGGGCTTCGCGGAAGTCGAACCAGTCGCGGAACTTGGCTGCTGCCGGGTCATGCTCCTTTTCGGCAATGACTGTCGAGGCCACCACGCCATGTTCCACCAGGTAGTCTCGCAGCTTGCCGATCAGCGCCGCATCTTCTGCGAAGCGTTCCATCAGGATCTGGCGGGCGCCATCGAGTACCGATTTGGTGTCGGCAAAGCCGGCGTCGGCATTGACGTAGGCGCTGGCTTCGATTTCCGGAACCCGGGCCGGATCGGCCAGGAGGACGTCAGCCAGGGGCTCGATTCCTGCTTCACGGGCGATCTGGGCCTTGGTGCGGCGTTTCTGCTTGAAGGGGAGATAGAGGTCCTCGAGGCGCTGCTTCGTTTCGGCATTCTCGATGGCCTCCCGCAGGCCAGGCTCCAGTTTGCCCTGTTCCTCGATGCTGGCCACAACGGCCTTGCGCCGGTCTTCCAGCTCCCGCAGGTAACCCAGGCGTTCTTCCAGGGTGCGCAGCTGGGTATCATCCAGCCCTCCGGTCACTTCCTTGCGGTAACGTGCCACGAAAGGCACCGTTGCGCCTTCGTCGAGCAACTGGACTGCGGCAGAAACCTGGCGGGCCGGTACACCTAATTCGTTGGCAATGCGTTGTTCGATCGGCAGAAGCATGGAGGGACGGGTTGTCAAAAAGGGCGCATGGTGCAGAAACCCGGCGCCTGCTGCAAGTCCGACCCGGCGTCCTTTTCCGGTAAAATCATCCGATTGTCCGTGTTGCGAACATGCTTCAGTTCGCGCACATCCAGCCGTGGCGTACCTTTTCAGGCCGTCCGGCGCAGCAGGAGAGCCTATCCCATGAATTCCGTATTCGCCGCGCTGGCGACGGTGGCTTTCGGCCTGATGCTGATTGGAGCAGATGTCTCCGCAGCCCCTCAGCCGTCCCACCCCGCACCCGCCCGCAAGGCTGCCCAGGCGGCCAAGCCGGCCGCCAAGGCGGTCACTCAGAAGCCCGCCCAGAAGGACAAGGGCGTCAGATCAACCAAGGCTGCAGTCAAGGCGGCGGCAGCCCCCAGGGATGCCAGGAACCGGCCAGGACGGGGGGAGAACGCTGCCAGGGCCACGGCCTCCGGCAAACAGGTCTCCCGTGAGGTGCGCCGGGGTGCCAAAACCGTGCAGGCCCAGGAAGGCCGCCGTGCTGTCCGTGCCCGTGCCGGCAAGGAGGGCCGCACGGATGCCGTCGTGGTCGAGTCCGGGAAGCCATCGCGCGTAAGTCGGGATCGTCGTGGTCGTAAGCTGGTGGTTGAGGAGCAACCCCGTGCCGCGCAAGGCCGTGATCCCCGTGGCTCCAGACCCGTCGAGCTGCGCAACCGTCCTGCCGACAGGGCCATGGCGGTGCAGCCTGTGACGCCACCAGCGAACCGCAGCGGTGGGGGAATTGGCAGAGAGGCCTTTGTGCCTTCTGGTGCCCCGCTGCCCAGGGATGAAGCACTGCGGCAGCTCAGGGCACGGGCCTCCAGTCCGGCCCTGCCTGTTGTGCAGCCTGCCCAGCAGACTCGCCAGACCATCACCCTGCCATCGCCTCCCCCAGTGTCCCGGCCGGCAGCGGGCCTGGCCGAGCCCCCGGGCGGCGCGGCTGCCCGCCAGGTTGCAGAAGCGCCCAGGCCGGTCGTAAGAAATTTCGCTCCCGTAACCGAGCTGTCCGGGCCGGAGGCCGCAGCGGCTGCGGCGGCTGCGATTTCGGCGCCCCGGGTGGTGGAGGCAGCACGGGCGCCCGTGCCCGTAGCTCCGTCCGCACCCCCTGTATCCTCCCCTCCGGCGGTGGCGCCAGCACCGGCTGCAGTGAGTGCGCCGGCGGTACCGGCAGCCGCCGCACAGGCGCCCCAGCCTAGCCGTCCAGCCAGGGGGATGGCGAGAGCCTATGCCATGGACGGGGCCAGCTTCTATCAAGGGGGCCGCAAGATCCGGGTTCAGGGGCTGGATGCCCGGGATCCTGGCATGACGTCGGAGCATGCAACCCAACGGCTTCAGCGGGCGCTGGATGCGGGGACGGTGATCGTCGAGCCTGTGGAGGTGGACGGATCGGGCCATACCATTGCAGTGGTGCGGGTCAATGGCCGCAACGTGGCGGACGCGGTGCGGGGGAGCGGGAACTAGTTCTCTTTCGGGACAAGCCCCCCTGGGGGCTTTTCATGGCCATGTAGTATTCTTGCGGCGAAGGGTTTTCCCTTCGCCGTTTTTGTCTGGCAGCTTCTTGCCTGCCAGCAGACCGTCTCCATCCTTCATAAAGTCATCTTGCATGATCCAGGGGTTCAGAACAGACATCCAGGCGTTGCGGGGGCTGGCCGTGTCCCTGGTCCTGCTCTACCACGCGGACATCGCGCCCTTCGCGGCCGGCTTCCTGGGGGTGGACATCTTTTTCGTGGTGTCCGGCTTCCTGATCACCAGCATGGTCCGGCGGGCGGTGGAGGACGGCACCTTCCGGTTTTCCGAGTTTTATTTCCGCCGTGCCAAGCGTCTGCTGCCGGCGGCCTATGTCACCTTCCTGCTGACCGCCCTGGCCGCGCCGCTGATCCTCAATGCCCAGGAGCTGCAGGATTTCACACGGCAGGTTTTCGGTGCCGTGACTTTCTCGGCGAATGTGGTCCTGTTCCTTCAGGCAGGCTATTTTGCCGGGGCAGCGGAACTCAAGCCCCTCCTGCATGTGTGGTCCCTGGCGATTGAAGAGCAGTATTACCTGTTGCTGCCCGCGTTCCTGGTCTGGCTGCCCCGGCGCTGGTGGCTGGCCGGCGGGGTGCTCCTGATGCTGGGGAGCCTGGCGCTCTGCCTGGCTCTCCTCCCGATCAAGCCGGTGGCTACGTTCTACCTTCTCCCCACCCGAGCCTGGGAGCTGGGCCTTGGCTCTCTGGCAGCTTTGGCGCCGGTCTGGGTTGCTCGTTGGGCTGCCATGTGGCGCCTGGCGTTCTGGCCTGCCCTGGGGGGCCTGATCCTGGTGCCGATCTTTCCCACCGGCTTGCCCCATCCGGGGGTGGATGCGCTGCTGGTCTGTGTCGCCACCCTGATGGTGATCCTGCGCCAGCACCCCCTGCTGACGACGCTCGGAGCATCCCGGGCACTCGCTCGGGTGGGGGATGCTTCCTACTCCCTTTACCTGGCCCACTGGCCCTTGTTTGCTTTTCTCAAGAATGCGGTGGTGGGGGAGGTAAGCCTCCTCCAGAATCTGGGCACTCTGGCGCTCGGTATCGTGCTGGGCGTGCTCCTGTCCCGTTTTGTGGAGATGCCCACCCGGCGGCTGATCCTGCAGCCTTCCCGGCGATTCGCCCTGGGTACCGTGTCGGCCTCCTGTGCCGTGCTGGCGGTGCCGGTTGTGCTGGCCGCTGGTGCAGGAGAGGGGGGGCCGGACTTCACCCAGATCCGCCGGGCCAACGACGGTTTTGCCCAGGAGTGCGCTTTCGAAACACCCTTCAGGCCTCTGCCTGCTTGTCGGAATGCGGAACACCCCGAGGTCATGGTGTGGGGGGATTCCTTTGCGATGCATTGGGTGCCTGGCCTGGCGGCTACGGCCGATGGCGGCATCGTTCAGGCGACCCGGGGGAATTGCGGTCCGATCCTGGATCTGGCCCCGCTATCGGATGTCTTCTATCTGCGGCCCTGGGCCGAGGCCTGCATGGACTTCAACCGGTCAGTGATGGAGTATCTGGTCCAGACTCCAGGCATCCGGGTTGTGGTGTTGTCCAGTCCTTTTCATCAGTACCTGCGTGGCGACGATCGCCGGAACCACTGGCGTACCCTGGGCCGGGTCGATGGCCAGCTGGTGGAGCGGGAGGCCAGCGTCGAGGTGGCCGCCGAGGCGCTTCGCTCTACGGTGCGCCGCTTGCGGGCGCTGGGCCGGCAGGTTGTTCTGATCGCGCCTCCGCCCTCTGCCGGATTCAACATTGGGGCGTGCACCGAACGCAAGGTCCAGGGCAAGCTGGTCCTGGGGGCGCCCTTGAGTGATTGCCGCATTCCATTGGCGGAGTTTCATGCGTTCCACGCCCGTACCCTGGACCTGATCCGGCGTCTGGAGGGGGAGGAGGGGCTCAGCATCGTGTCCCTCGAACCCCTGCTCTGTGATGGGGAGCATTGTGTCAGCCAGCTGGAGGGTACTTTTCTGTATGTGGATTCAGGCCATCTGACCCACGAGGGCTCGGTGCTGCTGGCCCGCAAGCTGGGGCTGGAGCGTGCGCTGGCACGCCAGCCCTGACGCTGGGGCTAGAGGGCGACCAGGGTCTGGCGCCCCCACCAGTCGGCACCAGGGGCCAGCTCGATGGGCTGACGCACCGCAGCAGCTTCGATGCACAGCATCCTGCGGAAGCCGTCGGTGGGCATGTCGGGGAGTTGGGCGCACTTCTGCTCCCAGGGGTTCCAGACCACCAGGTCGGGGAAGTTCTCCTGGTGGATGCCCAGTGCCCGATGGTCTTCGCGCACCAGCAGGCCCTTGGGGGCGCCGTAATAGACCCGGTCCACCTCGTCATCAATTTCCAGGCTGACCCCGGTGTCCTTGTGGACGGCATCGCTGCGGGTGGCGTCCCGGTAGTCCAGGCCCCGCAGGCCTTCGATCCGCAGGGCTTCTACCTCGCGGACCTTGAGGTAGGTGTGCAGCGCGGCGGTGAAGGCGAAGGAGGACGGCCCCGTGTTGGCCACTTCCAGCTCCATGTCCAGGCGCCCGCCACCGATGCCTATGCTTAGTTCGGCCGCAAAGGGGTGGGGCCACAGGGCCTGGCTTGCCGGCGTATCGGTCAGGCGCAGGGTGGCGACAGCGTAGTCCTTGCCGGCCCGGGTGTTGACTGCTTCCCAGGGCTGGTTGCGGGCGAAGCCGTGCTTCGGGAGCGGGCCTTCGCTGGCAAACTGGGGAAAGCACACGGGGACGCCGCCGCGGATGGCTGTCTGGCCATCGAAGACCGCCTGCGGACTCAGGTAGAGGCGATCCTCTCCGCCTGCAGGGGTCCACGACAGCAGCTGGGCGCCGAACAGACTGATCAGGGCAACGGCGCCATCGGGAGTTTGCAGCTTGAGGACGGGTTGGCCGTGCAGTTCGGCCATTTCAATCTGGTCGGTCATGATGTCAGTGAAGACGAGGAAATTACCGGGGGCCGGATGATAACCCGGCGACTTCCCCATGGCGGGGGCAGTCCGTCAGATGATCGTTTACCAGGCCGGCCGATTGCATGAAGGCGTAGCAGATCGTGGAGCCGACGAAGCGGAAGCCCCGCTTCTGTAAGGCCTTGGAGAGTTGGTCGGACAACGGGGTCCGGGCTGGCATCTCCGCGAGGCTCCGGAATTGGTTCTGGATCGGACGGCCGTCCACGAACTGCCATAGCCAGCGATCGAAGCTGCCAAACTCTTCTTGTACGGCGAGGAAGGCCCGGGCGTTGCTGAGGGTGGAGGCGATCTTCAGCCGGTTGCGCACGATGGCGGGGTTGGCCAGCAGGGTGAGCTGCTCGGTCTCCCCGAAGCCGGCCACCGTGCGGGGGTCGAAGTGGGCAAAGGCCTGCCGGTAGCCCTCCCGCTTGCGCAGGATCGTGATCCACGCCAAGCCGGCCTGGGCTCCTTCGAGGGTCAGCAGCTCGAAGAGCGCCCGGTCGTCGTGCAGGGGAACCCCCCATTCCTGGTCGTGATAGGCCTGGTACAGGGGGTCGCTCCCGCACCAGGGACAGCGGTACGGTGCAATTGCCATCTCACCCCTGAAGCATCAGGGCGCCGTGCTTGACGGTGTTGTCTTCCGGATCGTTGGTCAGGACGAAGCCCAGGCTCTGGACGAACTTGAGCATGCGATCGTTGTTGGACAGGAAGATTCCGGTCATGGCGTGCAGGCCCCGGTTGCGGGCGGTTTCGATGAGCACGCCCATCAGGCGGCGGGCCAGGCCACGGTGCTGCCAGTCCTCGGCTACCACGATGGCGAATTCACAGGTTTCCCCATCGGGGTTGACCGCATAACGGGCTACCCCGATTTCCACTTCCTGCTCGTTTTCTTCAATGGTGGCCACGAAGGCCATTTCCCGGTCGTAGTCGATCTGGGTGAGGCGGGCCACCATGGCGGGCGGCAGCTCACGCATGGTGTTCATGAAGCGCAGATACTTGGTTTCCGGAGACAGCTTGCGTACGAACTCCACTTCCAGGTCGGCATCTTCAGGCTTGATCGGTCGTACCGTGATCTCGCCCTCGGGCATCGAGATCTTGGTGATCAGGTGGGATGGGTAAGGATGGATCGCCATGTGGTCGTAGCGGTCTGCCGTTGGGGCGATGTTGTCCACGACGATCCGTGCATCCACGGCCACAGCGCCGTTCTCATCCACGATCAGGGGGTTGATGTCCATCTCGCGGATCCACGGGAGTTCGCAGACCATCTCGGAGATGCGCAGCAGGACGAACTCCAGGGATTCCATGTTGATCGGCGGCATGTTGCGGTACTCGCCGAGCAGCGTGGCAATCCGGGTGGACTTGATCAGGTCCTTGACCAGGAAGTTGTTGAGGGGGGGGAGGCCGACGGCCCGGTCCCCCTGGATTTCCACGTGGGCACCACCCTCGCCAAAGGTGATCACCGGGCCGAAGACCGGATCCCGGAAGGCGCCAACCATCAGTTCCCGGCCATAGGGCTTGATGATCATGGGTTCGATGGCGACGCCATTGATGATGGCGTCCGGGCGCTTCTTCTTTACCTCCTCCAGGATTTCCTGGTAGGCCGTGCGCACGGCTGCCAGCCCCCGCAGGTTGAGGCGCACTCCGCCCAGTTCGGCCTTGTGGGTGATGGAAGGCGAGTCGATCTTCATGGCCACCGGCAGGCCCAGCTCTTCGGCCAACACCATCGCCTCGGTGGCGGAGCGGGCCACCACGGTCTGGGCAATGGGGATCCGGAAGGCGGCCAGCAGCGCCTTGGACTCCATCTCGTTGAGGTTCTTGCGGCGCTCGGACAGGGCCGTCTCGATGACCAGCCGGGCGCTCTCCACCGAAGGCGGGTTCAGATCGGAGGACAGGGAGCTGGGGGTCTGCACCAGCAGCTTCTGGTTGCGGTAGTAGGCGGAGATGTGGCCGAACAGCTCGACAGCGGGCTCCGTGGTACGGAAGGTGGGAATGCCGGCCGCCTCGAAGCGCTTGCGGCCTTCCCTGACCTGTTCTTCGCCCATCCAGCAGGTGAATACCGGCTTGTCGGCACTCCGTTCGATCTCGATCACCTTTTCGGCCACCTCGGTGGGGCGGGTCATGGCCTGGGGGGTGAGGATGGTCAGGACGCCTTCCACATTTTCGTCAGCCAGCACGATGTCCAGGGTCCTGGCGTAACGCTCCGGATCCGCATCCCCGATGATGTCGATGGGGTTGCAGTGGGACCAGTTGGCAGGAAGGATCTCGTTGAGCTTGGCGATGGTCGCGTCGGTGAGCTGGGCCATCGGAATGCGCAGATCGGCACAGCGGTCGGCCGCCATCACGCCGGGGCCCCCGCCGTTGGTGATCACCGCCAGCCGGTTGCCCCGTGGCCGGAAGTGGGAGAACAGGGCGTTGGCCGCGGCAAACAGCTGGCCCATGTTGTAGAGACGGATCACTCCGGCCCGGCGCAGGGCCGCGTCGAATACCGCGTCCTCGCCCACC
The DNA here is from genome assembly GCF_028693495.1 of Zoogloea sp. GTDB lineage: Bacteria > Pseudomonadota > Gammaproteobacteria > Burkholderiales > Rhodocyclaceae > Zoogloea. The sequence goes on from NZ_JAQUVG010000045.1 coordinate 13,823, forward strand.
ATGGCGCCCGAGTGCACCAGGGCCGCGCGGGAGCCCGCCGGGTGGCGTCCCACCTTGATCAGCAGGACCGGCTTGACCCGGGCGGCGGCGCGCAGGGCGCTGACGAAGCGGCGGGCGTCCTTGATGCCCTCCACATACAGGAAGATGCTCTCGGTGCGGGAGTCCGACACCATGTACTCAAGGACTTCACCGAAGTCGATGTCCACCGAGGTCCCCAGGGAGACCACTGATGAAAAGCCCACATTATTGGGGCGCGCCCAGTCGAGAATGGCCGAACACAGGGCGCCGGATTGGGAGATCAGGCCGATGGAGCCCTTGATGGCGCCCCCGTCGGCAAAGCTGGCGTTGAGTCCCAGTTCGGGCCGCAGCACCCCCAGACAGTTGGGGCCCAGCAGGCGGATGCGGTGGCGACGCGCATTCTCGACGGTGTTCTTCTCGAGCATACGGCCCCGGGGCCCTGCATCCGAGAAGCCGGAGGGCAGCACTACCACTGACTTGCTGCCTGCGCGGCCGCAGGCATCGACGATGGCAGGGACCCGATCCGCCTTGGTGGTGATCACTGCCAGGTCAAGACGTTGGGGAATGTCCTCGACGCTTTTGTAACAGGGGACGCCGAGTACCGTTTCGTACTTGGGATTGACGGCGAACAGCTTGCCCTTGAATCCCGCCTCCAGCATGTTGCGGATCAGAATGTTGCCCAAGGCCATTTCCCGCTCGCTGGCGCCGATGATGGCCACGGAGCGAGGCTCGAAGAGGGGGGTCAGGTAATGCTGTTCGTTCATGATGAGTACTCGGTGGAGTGCTTGGGTGCGGCTATTGTGCTGCCGCCGCGGATCAGTGACGGGTCTTTTTGAGCCTGTTCTGGATTTTATCGTGCAGGCATCGCTGCTGGATTGGAAAAATCATCAATATAGTGCAGTGCACCAAGGTGGTGGTGACATAGATCAAGGCTTTTCGGGTGTGTCGTGTTGTGCATGTGCAACGATCTGGGTCTGGTACGCCCTGCGGGTGGCCCCTCGCCTGGATCGGCACTCCATCTCCAGAGGGGGCGGAATCCCAGAGAACAAATTTTTCGGTCAGAGTGTTTGACGTCCACAACCGCACTGTGTAGTATTCGCGCCTCTCGGGGTGTAGCGCAGTCCGGTAGCGCGCTTGCTTTGGGAGCAAGATGTCGGGGGTTCGAATCCCTCCACCCCGACCAAGGCTTGACCCCCCGATGCCCGCGGCAATCTGCCCGTAGCTCAACTGGATAGAGCACCGGCCTTCTAAGCCGGGGGTTACAGGTTCGATTCCTGTCGGGCAGGCCAAAAAAAGTTTGCAAGTCGGTAATAAGTTTGTATAATTATCGACTCTAAGTGGCGGCATTAGCTCAGTTGGTAGAGCACTGGATTGTGATTCCAGTGGTCACCGGTTCGAACCCGGTATGTCGCCCCAAAGATTCAAGCACAAAGCCCTGATTATCAGGGCTTTGTGCTTTTTGTCGTTCTGTTTTTCGTCGCTCACACTCCCTTGGTCAAGCGGTCCCGGGTGACTCATGTTCAGGCTGCTTTGGCTATCATTTCACGGCGTGTGACGGGGAGGTGACCATGGGGGTGGGAAGGTGCGTCGTGCTCGGGGTGATGCTGCTGGGCTTCGGGCCGGCGGTTCATGCCGTGAACAAATGTGTGGATGGAGCGGGCCGGGTGACCTATACGGATGAACCCTGCAGCGAAGGGCGGGTGGCGCGCAGGCTGGTGCTCCCGCCGCCGCCTGATCCGGCTGAAGTGGCTGCCGCTCAGCTCCGGGCTGAACGCCTGGTGGCCGAAGCGAAGGCCTTCACGGCACGCCAGGAGGCCGAGATGGCGGCCCGGCGGCGTCAGCAGGCGCAGGAGCGTCAGGCGGAAGAGCGGGCAGCCCGTCAGGCCGCGCGTCTGGCGGAAGCCGACTACCGCAGCGTGGTCCGACCGCTCCATGGGATGTCCCGCCCCTGGTTGCCGCCCCCGCGCACGCAGCCTCTGCCCTTGCCGGAACGGCGGGAGCGCCCGGTACTCCAGGCACCCTATCCACCCCGTTAGGGGTGTGGTGCTACGACCAGCAACCGGATTGGATATTCGCTTCTGCGGCTGGTGTTCCGGAGTTGTGTTTCCATCCGTGCCGCCTGAGCACTGGCGAGCCCGGTCAGAACGATCAGGGTGGGTCTGCGGGGCTGCCAGCTTTCCAGGGCCGTCCACTGGCTTGGGCGAACTTCGTCAAACCAGGCGTCGTCCCAGGGCGTGTGCTTGCTGCGTGGCAGGCACCAGGCCAGGGGGCGCACCTGCACGCCGATCCGGTACAGGAGGCCGCCGAGCCGGCTGCGTTCATCCAGCTGATGATAGCCGGCCAGGCGGTAGCCGAACTGGTGGGCTGAATTCTGCTCTTCCGGGGGAATGTCGAGACGACTGAAGGGGGTGGGGACCCGGGGCCGGGACCAGGGGAGCAGCGTTGCCCCCGAGCCGGCGCCGTCGAAGGCCCAGGCACCCAGGCGCACCTTCACCCGCTCGTCCCCGGGGTGGAGGGCAGGTTTTCCGGTAATCGGGCAGAGGGCGGCCTGGTCGTAGCGTGACCGCAGCCGGGGCAGGCGCGGGACGATCAGCAGGCCGGCCCCCAGGGCTGCCAGAGCCGTGGTCAGCACGCGAAGCGGCTCCCCAGTTCGGTCAGGTTAAGCTCCTCCAGGATTGCTTCGATCCGCGCCCGGGCGTTCTTGCGGGGTTGACCGGTATGGCGGGCGATGATCAGCTCGTTCTTCATGGAGTGTTCCCAGCCTACCAGCTCAGTCACGGTGACCTGGTAACCGTGGGCCTCCAGTTGCAGGCAGCGCAGGGCATTGGTGAGCTGGCTGCCGAATTCCCGGGTATGGAGGGGGTGGCGCCAGATTTCCGACAAGGGGGTCTTGCCGAAGCTGGCGTTCTTGTTCTTGCGCAGCGCGGTGGCCACCTCGGCCTGGCAACAGGGCACCAGCACCACGAAGCGGGCCTGCTTGGCAAAGGCGAACTGGATGGCATCGTCCGTGGCGGTGTTGCAGGCATGCAGCGCGGTGACCACGTCGATGCGCTCGGGCAGCTCGGTGGCGTGGGTGGATTCCTCCACGCTCACGTCCAGGAAGTGCATGCGCGGGAAGCCCAGCCGCCCGGCCAGCTCCCGGGAGCGGGCAACCAGCTCGGCGCGGGTCTCGATGCCATAGACCGTGCCGGCCTCCCGGGCCATGAGGAACAGGTCGTAGAGGATGAAGCCCAGGTAGGATTTGCCAGCGCCGTGGTCGGCCAGGCTCAGGGTGCCCGTCTCGTCCAGCACCTCGCCGAGCAGGGGCTCGATGAACTGATAGAGGTGATAAACCTGCTTGAGCTTGCGCCGGCTGTCCTGGTTGAGCTGGCCGTCCCGGGTCAGGATGTGCAGCGCCTTGAGCAACTCGATGGACTGGCCCGCGCGGATGTCCGGATGGACCACGGGCTTGCCCTCGGCGGGCCGGGGCTGGGGCTTATTCCTGGCCATGTCGCTTGGGGGTGTGCAGTCCGAGGGCCTGCCAGCCGGCCAGGCCGAGCTTCTGGAGGGTTTCCATGTTGCGCTCATAGATCGTCTCGGCCTCCGGGAAGGCCTCCACGGCCTTGTCGATGCTGGCCTCGCGGATCAGGTGCAGGGTGGGGAAGGGCGAGCGGTTGGTGAAGTTGGTGATGTCGTCCGGCTCGGTGCCCTCGAACTGGAAGTCCGGGTGAAAGCTGGCGATCTGCAGCACGCCTTCGAGTTCGTGCTCGGTGATGGCTTCGTCGGCGATCTCCAGCACATCGTTGAAGACGAGGAAGTCGGGGAAGAGGGTCGGGTGCACCAGCAGGGTGGTGTCGGTGACTTCGGGATCGACCTCGGCCAGATGGTCCAGCTCCCGGTCCAGGTCTTCCAGGAAGCCGTCCAGATGGTGGGCCTGGCTCACCACGACGCGGACCTGGTTCTTGATGTACACCCCTTTGGCGAAGGGGCAGAGGTTGAGACCGATGACGGCCTTTTCGATCCAGTCGCGGGTGGCGGCGATGACTTCTTCGTGGTTCATGGGGGGATTCCGGCAGAGTTTCCTTCGAGGGATGCCATTTTGCCCGGATAATGATGGGCTTTCATTGATTCAACGCACGCCCATGTCCATCCAGTGGTTTCCCGGTCACATGACTTCCGCCCGCAAGAAGGCGGCGGAAAGCATGGAGCGCATCGACGTGGTCATTGAGGTGCTCGACGCGCGCCTCCCTGAAGCCAGTTGCAACCCGATGATCCAGGAGCTCAGGGTCTTCCGTCAGCGACCGTGCCTGAAGATCCTCAACAAGGCGGATCTGGCCGACCCCAAGGTCACGGCCGAGTGGCTGGAGCACTTCAATGCCCAGAAGGGTGTGAAGGCGGTGGCCCTGTCGTGCAAGAAGCCCTCTGACGTGGCCCGGGTGGAGGGCCTGTGCCGGCCTCTGGCCCCCCATCGGGGCGACCGCATCAAGCCCCTGCGGATGATGATCATGGGCATCCCCAACGTGGGCAAGTCCACGCTCATGAACGCCCTGCTCAAGCGCAAGGTGGCCAAAGTGGGGGACGAGCCCGCCGTCACCAAGAGCCAGCAGGTGCTGGACCTCTCGCCCACCGCCAGCCTCATCGATACTCCGGGCATGATGTGGCCCAAGATCGAGTACGACTCCGACGGCTACATGCTGGCCGCCAGCCACGCCATCGGCCGGAACGCGGTGATCGACGAGGCGGTGGCCAATTTTCTCGGGGATGTGCTCCTGGCCCGCTATCCGGCGCTGGTCGCGGCCCGCTACAAGACGCCCGTGGACGGCCTGGATGGTCCGGCGCTGGTGGAAGCCATCGCAAAACGCCGGGGTTGTCTCCTCAAGGGCGGCGGGCTGGATATCGAGAAGGCCTCCCTGATCCTGCTCCAGGACTACCGGGACGGGGCCCTGGGCCGTGTGAGCCTCGAGACCCCGGCCAGCCGGGCCGTCATGATGGAGGCCCATGCCCTCGCCAAGGCTGAACTGGCTGCCCGCAAGGCGGCCGGTGACATGCCGGACGAGCCGGAGTCTGAACGGACGCTCTGATTTTTCAGGGTTTTGGGTGAGGTCGAAAAATCCGCCCTACCCAGTCCCGGGACATCCGGCGTCCTGCCTGGGTGAGCACCGGTGTTCTATACCCTCAACAGCAGCGTCTTCAGGGGTGGGTTGCCGTCCGGGCTGGGGAAATCCGCTTCGGGAGTGATCCATTCGGTGTCAAACACCTCACGACCCGCCTTGCGGGCGCTGCGGATGAGCTGCTCCGCCCAGGTATCCCGGTCCACCTGGGCCACGTTGTTGCAGCAGATCAGGGTCCCGCCCTCGGCCGTGCACAGCAGGGCCGGCTTGAACAGGGCTGCGTAGTCGTGGACCAGGTCCACCACCCCGAAGGCGCTCTTGGCGTAGCGGGGGGGATCCAGGAAGACCAGATCAAAGCGGTGCTTCTCCAGCTCGGGGAACGGCGGCATCCGCTTGCCCCGCACCATCTTCGGCTGGCCGAGGCCGGACAGCTGGCGCATGGCGGCAAAGGCGTCGCTCTTGATGAAGCGCGGGCGGGTTGCCAGGGTGTTGAGGCGGGCGTTGGCCTTGCCCACGCTGAGGCTGGATTCGGCGAAGTCCACATTCACCACGTGGCGGGCCCCGGCGCTGGCGGCGGCAATGCCCACGCCGCAGGTGTAGGCGAACAGGTTGAGCAGCGACTTCCCCGGGGCCTCGGTCATCACCCGCCGGCGCGCGGCGCGCAGGTCGAGGAACAGCCACGGGTCCTGGCCCGTGTGGCGGGCTTGCACCTGGTAGCGCACGCCCATCTCGGAAAACTCCCGCAGGGCTTCGGCGCGGGCCTGCCGGTCCGGGGGCAGGGGATTGCTGACGCGGGAGCTGGCGTGGCTGCGGTCGTTGTAGATCAGTTCCTGCCCGGGCAGCACGCAGGCATAGAAGGCTTCCAGCTCGGTTTCCTCGTCGGCGGACAGGGGGGTGTGGAAGGTCTGGGCCAGGAGCAGGCTGCCGTAGCGGTCCACGGTGAGACCGGGGCGGCCTTCCACGGTGCCGTGGAAGACCCGGTAGGCGTCGGTGCCTTCGGCCAGCAGCCCTTTGATCAGGTGCTGGCGGGCATCAAGAGCGTTCTGGAGGGCGGTGCTGAGGGTGTCGGTCATGGGGGCTTTCAGAAAATGGGGCAGGTAGGAAGATCTACAGCCCGAAGAATTCGCGGATCTTGCGGCCCAGGGCCGCCACTTCGGAGGCCGGGCTGCCTGGCGCGCCGGCGGGGGTGTCCCCGTGGCCCTGCTCCAGAGCGCGGAAGTGCTCCAGGCGTTCCTCCAGGATGGCGGACATGCCCTCGGCCAGCTCCGGGCGGGCGCGGATGATGTGCTCGAAGCCGGCCTTGTCCAGGCGGTAGGCGATCAGGTCGGTGGTGGCCAGCACCGTGGCCCGCCGGGGGGCGCCGGTCATCAGGCCCAGTTCCCCGAACACGCTGCCGGGGCCGCGCTTCTCCAGCAGGCGCTGGGTGCCGCCGTCAGGGGGCTGCCACCAGGCCTCCGCCTCGCCCTCGACGATGATGTACAGCCAGTGGGCGATGTCCCCCTGGCGGGTGACGATATCGCCCCGGGCGAAGGGGGCGTGGAGCAGGCGGCTGGCCAGCTCCAGCTGCTCCGCCTCCGAGAGCCGGCAGAACAGGTCGATCTGCCCGATGGCCTGCAGGCGGCGGTTGAGTTCCCGGGCGCGGACTTCCTCCCGGTGGGCTTCCCCCTCCTGGACCAGGTGGATGGTCTGGTCGCTCACGGCCAGGCGGATGCCTTCCCGCTGCAGGGCGGCGAGGATGTGGTGGCGCAGTTCCGAGTCGGTGGCCTCGTCCGGGCCCGGATCCACCAGCCAGTAGCGCAGCTGGTAATGGGCGTAGCCGGGGCCGAAGTCGGTGAGCAGGCACTGGGGCTCCGGATCCAGGCTGATGTTGCCGATGCGGGCACTGCGGATGTCCCGCAGCACGGCGCCGCTCACCCGCGCCGGGGGCACCGACAGGTCCACGTGGAAGTGGATGCTGCGCCGCTGCAGGGGCGCCGGCTGGCGCTTGTTGCAGATCAGGGCGTAGCGGTTTTTCATGAGGTGGCTGTTGGGGATCACCACCCGCTCGCCGCTGCGGGTGACGATGGCGGTGTAGCGCCACTGGATGTCGGTGACCCGGCCGGCCACGTCGCCCATCTGGATCCAGTCACCGATCTCCAGGGAGTTGTCCATCTGCAGGGCCAGCCCCCCCAGCAGGTTACCCAGGGTGTCCTGCATGGAGATGGCCAGCACCGCGGTGAGCACCGCGGAGGTGGCGAACAGGTGGGTAAACTGGACCCCGGCCAGGTTGAGCCTCAGGAAGGCCCAGGCGATGTAGCCGATGATGACCAGGATGTCCGCCAGCAGACCCGACACGTCCACCTTCATGCGCGGCAGGATCACATTGAACAGGGCCAGCCCCAGGTAGCGGATTACCGCGAGGCCCTCGCCGAACACGGCCATCTCCCGCAGCCAGCGCAGGGCCTGGGGTTGCAGCTGGCCTGCCAGCAGCCCGGCCAGCAGGTCGCCGGCCAGGCAGGCCATGAAAAACACCCCGGTGTTCACCAGGGAACGGCGCCAGGCCCGCAGGGGGCCGAAGATCAGGGCGGCCCCGGTCAGCATCAGCGCGATGGCGAAAGGGGCTTCCTGGCTCAGGAAGGGAATCAGCATGGCGATGGGCGCCCGCGGTGGACGGCAGGGAATGGGGTTGGACGGTGGACGGACGCGGGGCCGGGGTGCTGCACCCCGGCCCCGGAGAAACGTGACGGAAAGTTTACAGGACTTCCCGCAGGCGCGCGGCCATCTCGTCCAGTTCGGCCCGGCCGGGGGCGCTGGCTTTCCAGAAGGGCAGCAGGTTGTCCTCCTTGAAGCGGGGCAGAACGTGGATGTGGAAGTGGAAGACGGTCTGGCCACCTGCCACCTCGTTGGCCTGGAAGAGGGTCACCCCGTCGCAGCCGGTGGCGGCCTTGACCGCCCGGGCCACCCGGGTGGTGGCCTGGAACACAGCGGCGGACTGGGCGTCGGAGAGGCCGTAGAGGTTCTCCACGTGCTCCTTCACGATCACCAGGGCGTGGCCCGGGTGGGCGGCCACGATGTTCAGGAAGGCCAGGGTGTGCTCGTCCTCGTGGATCTTCGATGCGGGCAGTTCACCCTTCACGATGCGGCAGAAAATGCAGTCGTCCATGTGTGTTTCTCCGTGGTTCATGAATGATCGTCGCGCCCGGCCAGGGCCCGGCGCAGGTTGCGGGTGTCCTGCCAGCCTGCCCGCAGGGGGTCGGAGCAGGCGTAGTGCCGGCTCTCCTCCGGGGCCTGGGCGCGGAAGCGTTCGAGGGTGCGCTGGAGCAGGTCGTGGTGGGGCAGCATGGTGCCAAAGAACAGCACGCTGTCGTGGCGCTGGATGAGCAGGGTGGGGAAGTTCTCCACGTCGTAGTCGTCCACCAGCTCGGCCTCGTCCTCCACGTCCACCCACAGGAAGCGGGCGTCCGGGTAGCGGGCGGCCAGGGCGTCGAAGCCGGCCCGGTAGTCCCGGCAGGTGCCGCACCAGGCGGCGCACAGGCAGGCGATGAAAAATTCCTGGTCGTGGCAGGGGGGGCTCATGGTGCAGGCGTGTCCTTGCCGGCGTCCAGGGCCAGCCACTGAACCCACTGACCGCAGGCGTTGCGGGGGCCGCGGCGGGAAGTGCCGTGCCAGGGGCCCTCCTGGCAGGGGCCCTGGTCGTTGTTCTCGTCGTAGTCCACGGTGCCAGGGGCACAGCCTGCCCGGCGCTCGCCGCCCCAGCGTTGGCAGCTCAGGCAGCGGCGGCGCTCGACGGACTGGCTGGCCATGGGTCAGGGCCGGGCTGCGGCAGCCTGGGCCCGCAGCGGTGCCCGCAGGGCCTCAAAGCGGGTAGGCGCCACATACTGGAGCAGCTCCTTGCCCTTGCTGTCGAGGGCGATGTCGAGCCCCAGGGCCGGGTAGAGCAGGTGCTCCAGGTGGTCATTGACACGGATCCGCTCCGCCGGCGGGCCGAAGCGCTCAAGGACTACGGCTTCGTCGAGCTGGGCGCTGGGAATGAAGGCGATGCCGCGCAGGGGCGCGGCCAGGGCGCGGGCCCGGTCCGCTTCGGCCAGGGTGGCCTTGCGGGTGGTGCTCTGCATGTACTCGGTCTTGGGCGCGCGCTCGCGCATGCCCTCGATCACGTCATGGGAGAGCTCGGCGGTGAGGATCATCTTGCCGGCCACGAAGCCGGCGGTGAGGGTTTCGTAATAGCCCTCCACGTTGCCCGTCTCATTGGGTTCGGCCACCACCGCCAGTTGCATCTCGTCACCGAAGCGTGCCCGGGCATCGGCCAGGGTGCTCCGCCCCAGGGTCAGCCCGAACACCCGGGATTCTCCGTCGGGCAGGCGCTCGATCTGCCAGGGCAGGCCGGACGTGGGCACTGCCTGGGGGTCGAAGTGGATGAACTGCCAGACAACCGGACCCAGCAACGCGGCCAGCCCGAGCAGCACGATGGCGAGGGTTTTTTTCATTGCCGGGCCGTCCCGGGATGAGAAGCGCCCCTCTGGGGGGCTGCGAGCTGCGAAGCGGGAAGCGTGGTGGGCATGCTCATGGAGAGGTCAGTGGGGGGCGTGGAAGCGGTCGGGAACCTGGGCGTGGAAGGTCACTGGCTGGGCGGGCAGGTCCAGCACCGACGGGCGGATGCGCCCCACCACGTGCATCTCGCAGCGCTTGCAGTCGAAGCGCAGGGTGAGGGTTTCCTTGCCGTTGATGAGGGTCATGGGGTCCGGCTTGATGCCCTTCACCTCCTTCGGGCACAGATTGAAGCTGTAGCGCAGACAGTGCTTGGTGATCATCAGGGAGGCGTCGTCCAGGTGCTCGTTGGCCTCGTAGGCTGCCTCGATCAGCTCGACGCCGTGGCGGTGATAGAAGTCCCGGGCCTTCTGGTTGAGCACGTTGGCCAGGTAGGACAGTTCGGTCTGGGGGTAGGGCACGGGTGGCTCGACCGCCGCCCGAGGCAGCAGCGGCGGCAGGGCGGCCAGGCGGGCGGCCTCCAGGCGTTCGGCGGCCTCCCGGCGCAGGGCGTTGATGGCGCCGGCGGGCAGGAACCAGGCCTGGCTGAGGTCCAGCTCGACCTTGCGGGCCTGGAAGATTGTGGTGCCGAGCTTGGCCAGGTTGTCGCGCAGGCCGCCGAGGGCCCGCTCTGCGTCCTTGGCGGCCTCCCGGGCGTGTGCGAGCTCGGCAGAGGCGGAGATGCCGGTCTCGTCGGTGAGGGTCAGCCGGAAGCCGTCGGGGGTCTCGTGGAACAGGAGGTCCGCGTCGATGCGCCGCTCGGCGGATTTCTTTTCGAGCATCCTCTCGAACTCGTGGTCCCGGTTGCGGAACAGGCCCGTGCCAGGGAAGAGCTCGGCCGGCACGGTATCGGCCGTGTGGATACGGAAGTCCTCGCCGATCTTCTCGGCCCGGTTCACCCGCAGCCCGACGAGCTCGCCCTTGCGATCGTAAAAGCTGAGGCCGTCGCCGTTGTGCAGTTCGACGGCGCTGGTGGTGTCGAAGTGCTTGCGCTGCTTGCCGTCCAGGCGGATCACGCTGCCCACGGGCTCGCCCACGAACTTGGGGGAGTCAAAGGCGCCGATGTCGGCGGTCCGGCCATTGACGAAGTAGTCGGTGGCGCCGCGGTTGAAGGTCTTGTCGGCCAGGGGCGTGAACAGGAAGGTGCTGCGCCCGGCGGACGTGCGGCTGTATTCCGGCGCGTCCTCCATGATGCCGTCGAGGATCTGCCGGTAGTGGGCGGTGATGTTCTTGACGTAGGCCATGTCCTTGTAGCGGCCTTCGATCTTGAAGCTGGAAATGCCCGCGTCGGCCAGGGCGCGGAGGTTGGCGCTCTGGTTGTTGTCCTTCATGGACAGCAGGTGCTGGTTGCTGGCCACCAGGTTGCCGTCCTTGTCGGTCAGGTCGTAGGGCAGGCGGCAGGCTTGGGAGCACGCGCCGCGGTTGGCGCTGCGGACGGTGTGGGCGTGGCTGATGTAGCACTGGCCGGAGAAGGCCACGCAGAGGGCGCCGTGGATGAAGAACTCCAGGGTGCAGTCGGTGACCGCGGCCACCTTCTTGATCTCGGTGAGGGTCATCTCCCGGGCCAGCACGATCTGCGAGAAGCCCACGTCCTGCAGGAAGCGGGCCTTCTCGGGGTGGCGGATGTCGGTCTGGGTGCTGGCGTGGAGCTGGATCGGCGGCAGGTCCAGTTCGAGCAGGCCCATGTCCTGGACGATCAGCGCGTCGGCACCGGCCTCGTGCAGTTGGCGGATCAACTGCACTGCGCCGTCGATCTCCTCGTCGTGGAGGATGGTGTTGCAGGTCACGAAGACCCGGGCTCCGAAGCGGTGGGCGTGACGCGCCAGACGCTCGATGTCGGCCACGGTGTTTTCGGCATTGGCCCGGGCACCAAAGGCGGGGCCGCCGATATAGATGGCGTCGGCGCCATGGTTGACCGCCTCGATGCCGATGTCGGCGTTCTTGGCGGGGGCCAGCAGCTCCAGCTGCTGACGGGAATGGGGGGTGTGGATCCTGCGGGGTACTCTCCAGGGGCTGCCTTGGGCGCGCGGACTGCTCGGTCGGCAGCTTTTCAACCCGGCATTATCGCCCGGCCCGCCGGGAGCGTCGACCCGTGTACGGGGCCTCTTGTCCCTGACGG
>NZ_JAQUVG010000046.1 GCF_028693495.1 Zoogloea sp.
TGTGCTGGGCGCCCGCCACCGCCATCCCGTAACCCGGCACGACGATGACCTTGCTGGCGTAGCGCATCAGGGCGGCAGCATCCATCGCCCCCACTTCCTTCTGCTCCCCCTCCACGGCCTCGCCACCGCCGGCCGCACCGGAGATCGGGGTGAAGATGACGTTGGAAATGGGCCGGTTCATGGCCTTGGCCATCAGCTGGGTCAGCAGGGTGCCGGAAGCGCCGACCACGATGCCGGCCACGATCAGCGCCGGATTGCCCAGCACATAGCCCTCCATGCCCACAGCCAGACCGGTAAAGGCATTGAGCAGGGAAATCACCACCGGCATGTCGGCACCGCCGATGGGGACGGTGAGGATCACCCCCAGCAGCAGGGCCAGCCCGAAAAAGGCGATCACGTGCAGGGGGTCGGGCTGCTCCGCGCTGATGATCATCACCCCCAGGGCGACGGCAGCCAGTGCCAGCAGCACATTCACGCCATTCTGGGCGGGCAGGCGCCAGGCCTTCTTCATGATGCCCTGCAGCTTGGCAAACGCCACGCAGGAACCGGAGAAGGCCACCGCACCGATCAGCGCCCCCAGCACCGCCAGGGTCGTGACCACCGGACCATGCACCTCACCACGCGCAAACTCGAGCGCGGCGATGGCCGCTGCGGCGCCGCCCCCCATGCCGTTATAGATGGCGACCATCTGGGGCATGTCGGTCATCGCCACCTTCTTCCCGGAAATCCAGGCCACGACCGTACCCAGGGCAATCGCCAGCACCATCAGACCAAAGTTCTGCATGCCAGGCCAGGCAAAGGTCACCAGGGTCGCGACAATCATCGCGTAGCCGGCCCACACCACGCCACGACGGGCCGTGACCGGGGAGCTCATCGCCTTCAGGCCCAGGATGAAGACCACCGCCACACCAAAGTAGGCGGCATGGATCAGGCCCTGGACGGAAAATGCTGCATTCATTGCTGGCCTCCCTTCTTGCCCTTGAACATGGCGAGCATGCGTTCGGTCACCACATAACCGCCGGCCGCGTTGGCCGCGCCCAGCAACACCGCTGCAAAACCGATGGCCAGCTGCAGCGGATCGGCCGGATCGGCCGAACCCAGGGCAACCATCCCGCCCACCAGCACCACCCCGTGAACGAAGTTGGAACCGGACATGAGCGGCGTGTGCAGGATCACCGGCACCCGGGAAATCACCTCATAGCCGGTAAAACCGGCCAGCATGAAGATGTAGAGATAAACCAGACCTTCCATTTTTCTTCTCCAGGGGGTCAGAGGCCGAGGGCCTGGCGCACGCCGGCGTGCTTCACCTGACCACCGTGGGTCAGGCAGGTACCGGCAATCACTTCGTCTTCCCAATCCAGGGCCAGAGCACCCTCCTTCAGGAAGGGCGTGGTGAAATTGAGGAGGTTCTTGGCCAGCATCTCGGAAGCATGGGCCGGCATGCGGCTGGCGATATGGGTAGGACCAACGAGGAGCACATCGCCGACCCAGGTCTTCTCGCCGGCCACGGTACCTTCCACGTTGCCCCCCGTTTCGGCAGCCATGTCCACCACCACCGAACCGGGCTTCATCCGCGCCACCATGTCGGCGGTGATGATCACCGGCGCTTTCTTGCCAGGAATCGCTGCGGTGGTGATGAGGGCATCACATTGAGCCACCGCCTTGGCGAGACGCTCGGCCTGCTTGGCCTTTTCATCCGCGGTCAGCTCCCGGGCATAACCGCCGCTGCCAGCAGCAGACACACCGGTATCCACGAACTTGGCGCCGAGGGATTCAATCTGCTCGCGGGTCTCGGGACGCACGTCGTAGGCTTCGACCATCGCGCCAATCCGTTTCGCCGTGGCAATGGCCTGCAAGCCTGCCACCCCGGCGCCGATCACCAGCACCTTGGCCGGACGGATGGTACCGGCAGCGTAGGTGAGCATCGGAAAGAAACGGGGAGAGTGATCGGCGGCGATCAACGCACACTCGTAACCGGTCACCGCAGCCTGGCTGGACAGCACATCCATGCTCTGAGCCCGGGAAATCCGCGGCAGCAGCTCCATGGCAAAAGCAGTGATCTGTTTTTCAGCCAGCAGACGGGCACGCTCGGCGCTGCTCCAGGGCTGGAGAAGCCCAACCAGCACACTGCCTGGCTTCATCAGCTGAAGATGTTCGGCAGGCGGCGCCTGGACGCACAGCACGACATCGGAACGGGAGAATACCGCTTCCGCAGTGTCCACGAAGTCCACATCGTCAAAGCTGTCATCCCGGTAATGGGCCTGGCGGCCGGCCCCTTTCTGGATCAGGAAACGGACACCAAGGCCCTGGTATTTCTTGACCACATCCGGCACCACAGGCAAACGCCGCTCGCCGGGCAAGGTCTCTGTTGCAATTCCGATGATCAGGGGCATCGAAAGGCTCTTTTCTGTTCTATGTCGCTCCCGTGGGGTGTGATCCGGTGGCACCCTTCTCCGGGGAGAAAAGTCCAGGTCGCCCACTTTGCTGGGGCGACCTGGGAAAATGCAGCACAAGCGTCTAGGGAGAGGATCACGCTTGCGAGCAGGGAGACACACCTTCCGAACAAAACAAACCGTCTTGTTCGTTTTTAATGTTACGAATAAAAATCCTCCTTGCCAAGCCCCGGACTGCAATTTTTTTCCATCCGGCAGTTCCCCTGCGGATCGTCCGGCAACCCAAACGCCTGCTCAATCCCTTGCCAGACAAGGAATTGAGCCACAGCCAGACCCTCCCGGAACCCATGAGACCCATAAATAACAAACCATCAAGACTGTTTGTTTGATACTATCGCCCGGTGCCGTTCCGGCCTCCAGGCGGGAAACGGCCCCCACCCACCGGAGACAGGAAAAAAACATGACTCAGCGCGAAATCTACGTGGTCGGTGCTGCCCGCACGGCTATTGGCACTTATGGCGGCAGCCTCAAGGACATTCCCCTGACCCAGCTCGGCACCACCGCCGTCAGCGCCGCCCTCGCCCGCTCGGGCGTCGAGCCTCAGTCCGTCGGCCATGTGGTGATGGGCAACGTGGTACCCACCGAACCCCGTGACGCCTACCTGAGCCGGGTAGCTGCCATGGACTCCGGCATTCCCCAGGAGACGCCGGCCTTCAATGTGAACCGCCTGTGTGGTTCCGGCCTGCAGGCGATCATTTCCGCGGCCCAATCCATTTTGCTGGGGGACACGGACATTGCCATCGGCGGCGGTGCCGAATCCATGAGCCGCGGCCCCTACATCATTCCCACCCTGCGCTGGGGCGCCCGGATGGGTGACGCGCCGGTGCTGGACTACATGAACGGCATCCTGCACGACCCCTGGCAGAAGGTGCACATGGGCATCACTGCAGAAAACGTGGCTGCACGCTACGGCATCACCCGGGAAATGCAGGATGCGGTTGCCCTGGAAAGCCAGCAGCGCGCCGCCCGGGCCATCGCCGAAGGGCGCTTCAAGGAACAGATCATCGGCGTGGAAATCAAGACCCGCAAAGGCACCAGCGTGTTCGACACGGACGAGCACGTGCGCGGGGACGTGACCCTGGAAGCCCTCGGCAAGATGAAGGCCGTCTTCCAGAAGGATGGCAGCGTGACCCCCGGCAACGCCTCCGGCCTCAACGACGGCGCCGCCGCGGTGGTGCTGGCCGAGGGGAAACGGGCTGCAGCGCTGGGTCTCAAGCCATTGGCCCGCCTTGTCGGGTATGCTCATGCCGGCGTCGAACCGCTGTACATGGGCATCGGCCCGATCCCCGCCACCCGTCTGGTGCTGGAACGCACCGGCCTCACCATTGCCGACCTGGACGTGATCGAGTCCAACGAGGCGTTCGCTGCCCAGGCCTGCGCGGTGACCCGGGAGCTGGGGTTGGATCCGGCCAAGGTCAACCCCAACGGCTCGGGGATCTCCCTCGGGCATCCGGTGGGTGCGACCGGAGCCATCATCACCACCAAGGCCATCTACGAGCTCCACCGCACGGGGGGCCGTTATGCCCTGGTGACCATGTGCATCGGAGGCGGGCAGGGGATCGCCGCCATTTTCGAACGCGTTTGAAACAGCACTTGAAAAAATCAACGCAGCTAGGAGTAACAGCAATGGCAATTCAAACCGTAGGCGTCATCGGCGCCGGCACCATGGGTAACGGCATCGCCCAGGTCTGCGCCGTCGCCGGCGTGAACGTGATCATGGTGGACATCTCCACCGAAGCCGTCGAACGGGGCATCAAGACCGTCTCCGGCAGCCTGGACCGCCTGGTCAAGAAAGAAAAGCTGAGCGCCGCCGACAAGGACGCCGCCCTCGCCCGCATCAAGGGCACCACCGCTTACGCCGACCTGGCCGGCGCCGACCTGGTGATCGAGGCCGCCACCGAGAACGAAGGCCTCAAGCTGCGCATCCTGAAGGAAATCGACGCGATTGTGCCGGCCACCACCGTGATCGCCACCAACACCTCGTCGATCTCCATCACCAAGCTGGCCGCCTCCGTCTCCAGCCCGGCCCGCTTCATCGGCATGCACTTCTTCAACCCGGTGCCGCTGATGGCCCTGGTGGAGCTGATCCGCGGCCTGCAGACCTCCGATGAGACCCTGGCCTCCGTCCAGGCCTTTGCCACGAGCATCGGCAAGAGCCCCATCGTTGCCAAGAACAGCCCGGGCTTTGCGGTGAACCGCATTCTGTGTCCGATGATCAACGAGGCCATCTTCGCGCTGCAGGAAGGCCTCGCCACCGCCGCCGACATCGACGAAGGCATGAAGCTGGGCTGCAACCACCCCATCGGCCCCCTGGCCCTGGCCGACCTGATCGGCCTGGACACCATGCTGTCGGTGATGGAAGTGTTCTACGCCGGCTTCAATGATCCCAAGTACCGCCCCGCCCCCCTGCTCAAGGAAATGGTGGACGCCGGCTACCTGGGCCGCAAGAGCGGCCAGGGCTTCTACAGCTACAACTAAGCCTTTCCTCCGCCGTCCCGGTGACCCTCCTCCACCGGGACGGCCGGCAGGCACCCGCAGGGCTACGGCCCTCCGGGCCCCACGGAGCATTCCCCATGCCTTCCCTTCCCGGCACCCGCTGCCGCCGCCGCATCTACCTGATGCGCCATGCCGAAGTCAGCTACTTTGCCGCTGACGGAACCCCCCTGGATCCCCGCACCGTTCCCCTCACCCCCCGCGGCCGCGAACAGGCCGCCGCCGCTGCCCACCTGCTCAAGGACGTGCGCTTCGACCTCGCCCTCTGCTCGGGCCTGACCCGCACCCTCGAAACCGCCCGCATCGTGCTGGGCGAGCGCCCCCTGGCCCTGGCCGAAGAGCCTCGCCTCAAGGAAGTCCGTGCCGGGCGCCTGCGGGAGGTGCCTGCCGAACACCAGGAGCGGGAAATCGGTTACGCCTACGAAACCTGCACCGATCCGGACGGCGCCTTCATCCGCGGCGAGCGCTGGAGCGAGCTGGCCACCCGGGTGATCGCGGGCTGGAATGACCTGCTGGCCCGCAACGACTGGGCCACCGCCCTGGTCGTGGCCCACGACGGGGTGAACCGGGTCCTGCTGACCCACGCCGCCGGTGTCGGCATCGCCGCCATGAAGGCCTTTGAACAGGATCCGGCCTGCATCAACATGATCGAAGTGGACGTCCACGACGGCCACCTGGAACGGGCCTGGTTGCGCACCGTCAACCTGGCCGCCTGGGACCCGATCCGCGACGGCGACCACCAGGGCGTCATGGAAAAGATCTACCAGCGCTTCAAGGCAGCCTGAAAGACAAACAACCCATCCGGTTTCATAAACCCCATCCACCACGGGAGCGAGACACCCCATGCCAACCACCTCCAGACTTCAGGGCCGCGTCGCCATCATCACCGGCGCCGCCTCCGGCATCGGCCGGGCCACGGTAGACCTGTTCACCGCCGAAGGCGCCTCCGTGGTCGCCGTGGACCTGCCCTCCTCGGCCCTCGGACAGGTCCACGGGGGCCACCCGGCCGTCGTCACCCTGGCCCTCGACGTGACCGACGCCGATGCACCCAGGCGCATGGTCAGCACCGCCGTCGAGCGCTTTGGCGGGCTGGACATCCTGTTCAACAACGCCGGCATCGTGCCGGTCTCCCCGGTGGCACAGATGCCCGAGGCAGACTGGCTGCGCACCTTCGAGATCAATGTGCATGCAGTGATGCGCACCTGCCGGGAAGCCATTCCGGTCATGATCGAGCGGGCCCGGACCACCGGCCACGGACGCATCCTCAATACCGCCTCCATCCTCGGCCATTTCAGCGACCACAGCTGCGGCGCCTACTCCGCCTCCAAGCATGCGGTGGCCGGCCTGACCAAAACCCTCGCCAAGGAAGTCGGCCGCTACGGCATCACCGCCAACTACCTGCTGCCCGGCGCCATCGAGACCAGCATGACCGCTGGCCTGTTCGCGGTGCCGGAAGTGCGCACCCAGTGGGAACAGGCCGCCGCCGTCAAGCGCCTTGGCCGCCCGGAAGACATCGCCCGGGCCGCCCTGCTGCTGGCCAGCGACGATGCCGCCTTCATCACCGGCCACGGCCTGGTGGTGGACGGTGGCGTCACCGTCACCGCCGGCCCCCAGCTCCCCATGTAATCCAACCCGACAAAAGCGTCCCGGAGAGAGCACCATGAGCGACACCCCCATCGTCGAAACCCGCGAAGGCGGCATTCACCGCATCCACTTCAACCGCCCCAAGGTCCTCAACGCCATCAATGTGGCCACCGCCGAAGCCTTGCGCGACGCCGCCCGCCGCCTCAAGGACGATCCGGCCCTGCGGGTCGTCATCCTCAGCGGTGAAGGGCGCTCCTTCATGGCAGGCGGGGACATCAGCCAGTTCCGTGATGACCCCACCTCGGTGCCCGACACCATCATCACCCCCCTCAACGAGGCCATGACGATCTTCGCCGGCCTGCGTGCCCCGGTGATCGCCAGCATTCAGGGCCCGGTGGCAGGCGCCGGCATGAGCATGGCCCTGGCCTGTGACCTGATCGTTGCCGCCGACAGCACCCGCTTCAACTTCGCCTACGTCAATCTCGGCACCTGCTGCGACGTGGGCGCCTCCTGGAGCCTGCCGCGCAGCGTCGGCCTGCACAAGGCCCTGGAGATCGCCCTGCTGTCCGACCCCATCGACGCCACCGAGGCCCAGCGCCTGGGCCTGGTGAACCGGGTGGTACCGGCCGATCACCTGCGCGACGAAACGGACAAACTCGCCCAGCGCCTCGCCCAGGGCGCCCCCGTTGCCCAGGGCGTGCTCAAGCAGCTCATGCGCCGCTCCTTCGAACGGGACTTCGCCAGCCAGCTCGAAGCAGAGCGCCAGGGCTTCGGTACCTGCGCCGCCACCGCAGACTTCCAGGAAGCCGTCAACGCCTTCCTCGAGAAGCGTCCCGCCACCTACCAAGGCCGCTGAACATGACCATGCCCGTACGCCAGATCGCCTACTTCGTCCCCGACGTACGGGCCGCTGCCACCCAGCACGCCGCCCTCTTCGGCTCCGGTCCCTTCTTCGTCGCCAGCCACATTCCCCTGCGCAAGGTGCTCCACCGGGGCCGCAGCGCCGAGCTCGACCACAGCTCGGCCTACGGCCAGTGGGGCGAGGTGATGGTCGAGTTCGTCCAGCAGAACAACCCCGGCCCCTCCGCCTTCCACGACATGTACCCGGAAGGCAGCGGCCGCCAGGGCATCCACCACACCGCCCTGTTCGTGGACACGCTCCCCGCCGCCATCGCCCGCTACGAAGCCCAGGGCTTCACCACCGCCCTCTACGCCGAGATGAACGACGGCTTCGCCTTCGCCATGATCGACACCGTCGCAGCCTGCGGGCACATGATCGAACTCTACGAAGCCACCGACACGCTGACCGGCTTCTACACCTTCGTCCGCCAGGCCGCCGCCGACTTCGACGGCCACGCTCCCGTCCGCGACATCACCCTGTAGGGCCGGAACACTTCAGGCCTCCCGGGCTCTCCCGCGGGGTCGAAATTTCATGTTCTTCCAATCCGCATGTTGATGGGCCAGGCAAGCGGGCGGCAGGTGCTGGCGTCGCCCCAGAGTGTCGCAAGATCATCGGCAAAGCACAGCAGCGCCTCCCTCCCCGCCTCCCGGGCATGCCGGACCGCTGACCAGGTCTGCAGGTAGCCCAGGAACCCGGACAGGTTCCAGTGCAGCCGGATCTCCAGTAGCGGCGCGTCCCATTCCTCGAAGGGAAAGTCGATGCTGGCGTAGCCGGAATCGACCAGTTGGCGCCCGGGTGGCCAGTACGGTCCGATCTCGTCCCGGTAGAAACGCTGGAAGCGTTCATCGAGGGCCGGCTCGAGGTGCACGACCCCATAGCTGATCAGCGCCAGCACGCCGCCGGGCGCGGCAATCCGCCTGGTCTCCCGGTAGAAGGCGGGCAGATCGAACCAGTGGGCCGCCTGGGCGGCAGTGATCAGGTGCGCCGTGCCATCCGCCAGCGGCAGGCGTTCGGCGGGGGCGCACTGGTAGCGGATACGCGGCTCCGGGCGCGCGTTGGCGATCTGGTCCGCGCTGGGGTCCAGGCCCACCACCGCATCGAAATGCCCGGCGAGGAGCCGGGTCAGTTGCCCGTTGCCACACCCCACATCGACGGCAAGCCCCCTGCCGGGCGCCGCGGCCGCCAACAAGGCAGCCAGTTGCGGCGGGTACTCGGGCCGGAAGCGGGCATACGCCCCCGCGCCCTGATCGAACCAGTTGCGCGCCGGATCAGCGGGCTGCGTCATCGCGCCTCTCCCCGGCCGCCAGCCTGAGCTTGGCTGCCGCAATGCGGGCCGAGAAACCTTCCTGCTCCAGGGCCCGGGCTGCCTCATCCAGTTCCCCGGCGTAGCGCAAGAGCTTACCGAGACGGGGGTTTTCCTTTGAGTTCATGGGCCGGACAATACATTGGCGCTCATGCAAGCTTCAAGTCACCGGCAGCGCTCCCCGCCATGAGGTGCCCGCACGCCCTGTGGGTCGAATTCATTCGACCCACAGCAAAGGCTCACCAGGTTTCGCCAAACGGCCGCAGTTCGTGCAGGAAGCTCCACGCGCTCCGCTGCTGGTGGACCAGGTGCCAGACCTCGTCGGCGATGGCGGAGGTTTGCATGAAGAAACTGTCGGGCTGGTCGGCGAAGCGCTGACGGGTCCAGGGCACGTCGATGACGGCGTCGATCACCACGTAGGCCACGTGCACACCCTGGGGCCCCAGATCACGGGCCATGGCCTCGCACAGGATGCGCTGGGCGGCCTTGGTGGGGGCCAGGCCGGCAAAGGCGGCGCGGCCACGCTGGGACGAGGTGTTGCCGGTGACCACAATGGCGCCCTGCCCGGCGGCGATCATGTCGGGCGCCAAGGCTCGGGCGAGGTGCAGCAGGGCCATCACGTTGACCTGGAAGCCCCGCTCCAGCAGAGCCGGGTCCATGTCCATGAAGTGGCCCCGGCCGCCGGCCACGGCGTTGTGGATGAGCACCGCGGGGGCTCCCAGCTCGGCCCGCACCCGGGCCAGGGTGGCGTCGATAGCAGCGTTGTCGGCCACGTCACAGACATAGGCCTGGGCGTCGGGCAGTTCGGCGGCCAGAGCTGCGAGGCGGCCGGCATCGCGGGCCAGCATGGCCACCCGGTAGCCACCCGCCACAAAGCGCCGCACCAGGGCGGTGCCGGTGCCGGGCCCGACACCGGTGAGCAGGGCCACCGGGCGGGGATCCAGGGTTTCCATGGTCATGGGGATGCCGCCCTCCAGGCGTCGCCGCGCTGGTGGATCAGGAGACCCAGGCAGATCGCTGCCGCCCCCAGCCAGGCCTGGGGCGGCAGGGTCTCGTTGTTGAACAGCCCGCCGAGCAGCAGGGCGAACATCGGTGTGATGACCAGGGTCAGGGCCAGGGAGGCCGCCGACAGGCGCTTCATCAGGTAGTAATAAAGGGCAAAGCCCAGCACCGACCCGAACACCCCCAGATAAACGATGGCGGCCAGGCTGCGCAAGGGCAGGCTGGCCGGCACCGCCGCTCCGGTGGCCAGCCAGGCCAGGCCGAAGAGAGGTAGCGACACCAGCATCACCCCGGCAGTCAGGGCCAGGGGCGGGGTGTTGCCTCCCACCCGCTTGACGCCCACCAGGCCGGCCGCATTGATCAACACCGCCAGCAGCACGGCAGCCAGGCCGATGGGGGCATCGGGCCCGCCCAGGTCGGCGCCGTGGCCAAACACCACGGCCAGGCCGACCACCGCCAGGGCCATGCCGGCGAGGCGCAGGGGGGTGAGGGCCTGCT
Organism: Zoogloea sp.; assembly: GCF_028693495.1. Taxonomy (GTDB): domain Bacteria; phylum Pseudomonadota; class Gammaproteobacteria; order Burkholderiales; family Rhodocyclaceae; genus Zoogloea. Next base: position 10,235 of record NZ_JAQUVG010000046.1, read on the forward strand.
CCCCCAGCCAGACGGCCGCCATCACGCTGGTGACCAGGGGCGACAGGCCGAAGAGCACGGAAATCAGCCCGGAGTGGATGAACTGCGCGCCCCAGTAGGTGCACAGCATGGTGCCGAAGAGGCTAAGCCCACCAATCAGGTAAGCCGGCCACACCCCCCGGCGCAGGGGAAAGCCGGCTCCAGTGAAGTGCAGCACGCCCAGTGCGCACACCAGCCCTACCACCATGCGGGCGAACAGGGAGAAGGCAAAGCCGCCCCCAGGCAGGCTCCAGTTGATCGCCAGCGGCGTGGTAGACCACAGGACGATCACGGAAAGATAGGCGGCAGGAGTGGACATGGCGAACCGGCGGCAAGGCAGGCGGCCGGAGATCCGGCCGACCCGTGAAAAGCGGGGGCGCAGGCCGCCCCGGACGGCTACAGATCCAGCACCAGCAGCGTGCCCCTGGCCCGCGAACAGCACGGGAGGAACTGGTCGTTGGCGGCCTTCTCCTCGTCGGTCAGGTAGTTGTCCCGGTGGTCCACCTCTCCCTCCAGCACCCGGGTCAGGCAGGTACCGCAAACCCCCTGCTCGCAGGACACCTCGATCTCCACCCCGGCCTGGCGCAAGGCGGCCACCACGGTCTGGCTCGGCGGCACGCTGACGCACTTGCCGCTGCTGGCCAGCTTGACCTCAAAGGTGCCGTCGGCGGAGGTATCCACCTTCTGGCCGGCAAAGTACTCGAAGTGCACCCGGTCACTGCTCCACTGGCGGGCTGCTGCCCCCTGGGTCACGAAATCGATGAAACCACCGGGGCCGCACACGTACAGGTGGGCGTCCGCGCCGGCCGCGTCCAGGACAGCGGCCAGGTCGAGTTTCTGCTCGGCAGGGCCGTCATCGAAATGGAAATGCACCCGCCCGGCAAAGGACGATGCCTGGATCCGTGCGACGAAGGCAGCCCGGTCAGCGGCGCGGGCGCAGTAGTGCATCTCGAAGTCGGCGCCGGACTGGGCCAGGCGTTCGGCCATGCACAGGATGGGTGTTACCCCGATGCCCCCGGCAAAGAGGATCGAACGCTTGGCCGGCACCAGCGCAAAGTGGTTGCGGGGGGCGCTGATGCGCAGCACCTGCCCCTCCTGGAGCAGGTCATGCACGGCAACGGAGCCACCCCGGGACGCGGGGTCCCGGAGCACACCGATCAGGTAGCGGTGAGACTCGGTGGGATCGTTGCACAGGGAATACTGGCGGATCACGCCAGGCTTCACCTCGACGTCGATGTGGGAGCCGGCGCTGAAGGGGGGCAGGGTTGCCCCCTCCAGGGGCGCCAGCTCGAGGGAGACGATGTCGGTGGCTTCCACCGCCTTGCGGGCGATGCGAACGGAAAGGGGGGTACTCATGGTTCAGGTCTCCTCGTTGTTATTGTGGCAGGCCTCAGGCCGGAGCCTGCAGGCGCTCACGGATGTCGGCCCGCAGGCGGTCCTTGCGGATCTTGCCGGAGGCGGTGCGGGGGAAGTCCTCCACCACCATCAGGCATTCCGGATACTTCTGTTTGGCCACGCCCGTGGCGGCTACAAAGGCCAGCACACCGTCCAGGTCCAGCGCTGGAACCCCGGGCTGGAGAATCACGTAGGCGCACAGGGTTTCCCCCAGACGCGCATGAGGCATCGAGACCACCGCCGCCTCCTTGATGGCCGGCATACGGTGGAGGATGTCTTCCACCTCCTTGGCACTGACCTTCTCGCCGCCCCGGTTGATCAGGTCCTTCTTGCGCCCGGTGATGACGATCGCACCTTCCGCGGTCAGACGCCCCAGATCACCGGTGGCGAAGAAACCGTCGGCGTCGAAACTGGCGGCCGTGGCCTGCGGATCACCGTAGCCGAGGAACATCGCCGGACCGCGGACGCAGATCTCGCCTTCCTGGCCGATGGAGAGGGGGTGACCCTCGTCGTCCGCCACGCGGACCTCGTAGTCGGCAATCTGCCCGTCGGTGGTGGCAGCCAGCTCCACCTCGTCCTCCCCGGAGAAACCCAGAGTGGTCAGGGGAACCTCGCTGGAACCATACACCCGAAAGGCCCGGCACTGCTCGAGCACCTCGTAGGCCTTGCCGATCAGGGCCGGCGGTACCTCAGCGCCCCCGCAGGCAAACACCTGCAGGCTGGGCAGCCGACGCCCGGCCTGTTCGGCCGCGCTCAGCAGCTCATGCAGGAAGGGGGTGGCGCCAACGCTGGCCGTCACCTTCTCGGCGTCAATCAGGTCGAGCGCCTCGGCGGCGCTCCAGCGCTCCATGAACACGGTCCGGGTGTCGCTGCAGAAGGGAATCTCCATGCCGCTCTGCCCGGTCACATGGGTGACCGGCGAGGCCATCAGCAGCACATTGGCGAAGCCGGGCACCCCGGACCCGCGGGACCAGCGCTCGAAGGCGCGCCGGAGGCGCAGGGGCCCGGTATTGTGGGTATGCAGCACACCCTTCGGACGCCCGGTGGTGCCGGAGGTATACAGGATCATCTTGACCGCGTTCGGGTCCACCCGGGGGCGCTCCGCGAGGGGCAGACCCTCGCCCACCAGCGCTTCATAGCTGCCCGCCCCGGCGCCGGCGCGGACGCTAAAGCAGTGACGCAGGAGCGGCAGATCCGGAGCCAGACGGTGCATCATCGCCGTGTAATCGAAGCCCCGGTAGTCCCCGGGGAAGAAGGCCGCCTTGACCCCTGCATCGGCAAGCATGAAGGCCACTTCCGCGTCCCGGTAGATGGGCACGATGGGCGCCACCACCAGACCGAGCATGGTGGTCGCCAGGTCGATGACCACCGCTTCCCGCCAGTTGGGCAGCTGGAAGCTGACCACATCGCCGGCCACCAGTCCGCGCTGCCGCAGGCCGGCGGCCAGATGCTCGGCTTCGGCAATCAGCTGGCTCACCGTACAGCGCTCCTCGCCGAACACATGGGTCACCCGCTGGGGATCCCGTTCGGCCAGGGCGTAGGCAAAATCAGCCAGGGTCTTGTTGGGCCAGTCACCGCTGGCGCTGTACCGCTGGATCAGGGTCTCGTCGAGGCGAACCTGCCAGCCGCTCACATCCTTGCGCATGGGGCTCTCCTCAGTGGGGGCTGGCAACGGCCAGGGTTGCGTCGGTGAAGCGTGCAAAGTGGGCATCACGACTGCCGAACAGGGCGGCGTTCACCATCAGGCGGCGGAAGTAGTGGCTCACGTCCAGCTCGTCGGTGACACCCAGGCCCCCGTGCATCTGGATCGCCTCGTTGCACACCTTGCGGGCGGCATGGGCGATGTAGGCCCGGGCGCCGCTGACAATGCGGGTGCGCTCCTCGGCGGGGCCTGCCAGGGCCTGCTGGGCGGCGGCCACCAGGGCGCGGATCTCCTCCTGCAGCATGAAGCAGTCCACCATCCGGTGCTGGAGGGCCTGGTTGCTGCCGATGGTCCGGCCGAATTGCTTGCGCACCTTGAGATACTCGGTGGTGATCGTTACCAGGTTGCGCACGATACCCAGGCTTTCGGCACAGAGGGCAACCGTCGCCTCGTCACGGATCGCTGCCAGGGACTCGGCAGCGCTGTGGCCAGACTCGGGCTGGAGGCATTCCGCCTGCACACCCTCGAATGCGATGAGGGCGGCACCGCGGCCGTCCACCAGCCGATAGGCCTTGCGGCTGACCCCCGGGGCCTCGGCGTCCACCAGCACGACCACCGTCTCACCGGCCGTATCCCGGGCCGACACCAGCAGCTTGCCGGCCACATCCCCATGGAGGACACCCAGCTTGCCGCCGGTCAGATGACGACCGTCGAAGACACAGGCCTGGCCCGGTGCATCCTCGTCGGCCAGGGCCAGCACCAGGGAGCCGTCCGCCAGCGCGGGCAGCAGGGTGGCCTTCTGTTCCGCCGAGCCCTGCCGCAGGAGCAGCCCGGTACCCACCACGGCACTGGCCAGCAAAGGCTCCATCAGCAGGCGGGCACCGACGATTTCCATGATTGCGCCGACCGCCACCGCATCCCCATCCAGGCCGCCCTCCTCTTCGGGGAGACGCAGGGCCAGGAAGCCGAATTCGGCAAAATCGCTCCAGGCCTGGGGGCTGTAGCCGGAAGGCTGTTCCAGCACACTCCAGCGCTGGTGGAAGCTGTAATTGTCTTCCGCATAACGGGCTGCGCTGTCGCGCAGCATGGCGATGGTTTCGAGATCCGTACTCATAGCCCCAGTACCGCCTTTGCAACGATATTGCGCTGAATCTCCGACGAGCCACCGAAGATGGTCGCAGCGCGGTTGTAGAAATGATCCTTGAGAATGCCGCCCGTGTCGTCGGGCCCCAGGGGAGGCAGCCCAGCACGGTGGAGGGCTTCCCCATCGAAAGCGACACCCGCCGCTCCCAGGGACTCCACCAGGGTCTCCATCACTTCCTGGTACAACTCGGTGCCACGGATCTTGATCAGGGAAGCTTCGCCACCGTTCTCGCTACCGTCGGCCATGGCCGCCACCGCCTGGTAGGCGGCAAGCTCCAGGGCCAGGAAGCGCAGTTCGTACTCACCGATGCGGTTGCGCAGCAGGGGCTGCTCGATCAGGGCGGCCCCGTCCACCCGCGTTTCCCGGGCGTGCTTCTTGAGGCGGTCCAGCACGTGCCAGGCCCAGCCCACGATGGCGCCGGCGGTACGCTCGTTCTTGAGCAGGAACTTGGCATAAGTCCAGCCCTTGCCTTCCTCGCCGATGAGGTTCTCGGCGGGGACCTTCACATCCTCCAGCCACACCTCATTGACGTGGGCGTAGCCGTCCATGGTGCGGATCGGCACGACCTTCACGCCGGGGCTGTTCATGTCGATGAGCAGGAAGGAAATGCCACTCTGGGGCTTGTCGTCGCGGTCGGTGCGGACCAGGCAGAACAGCCAGTCCGCCCACTGGGCATAGGTGGTCCACACCTTCTGGCCATTCACCACGTAGTGATCGCCTTCGCGCAGCGCGGTGGTGCGCAGGCCCGCCAGGTCGGAACCGGCGCCCGGCTCGGAATAGCCCTGGGCCCAGAACTCCTCGGTGGTCTTGATGCCGGGCAGGAAGCGCTGCTTCTGGGCCTCGCTGCCGAAAGCGTAGATCACCGGTCCCACGTACTTGACGCCAAAGGGGATCACCCACGGACAGCCCAGACGGGCCAGCTCGTCCTCGAAGGCGAAGCGCTCGAGGGGCGACCAACCCTTGCCGCCGTACTCGGCCGGCCAGTGGGCCACCGACCAGCCCTGCTGATCGAGCAGACGCATCCAGCGGACGTAATCCTCCTTCGACAGCACCTGATGGCGGTGAGACTTGTCCCGCAGGTCGGCGGGCATCACATGAGCGTAAAAATCACGCACTTCCTGGCGCAGGCGCTCGGCCCGGGCCCTCAATTCCTGGGTCATCGTTGCCCCTCGTCGGAAATCTTAACCAGCTGGACGCCCCGGTTCTGACCACGGAACACGCGTCCGATGGCGTCTACCACGGAATCCAGGCCCTCCAGCACTTCGATCTGGTATTTCAGGCTGCCATCGGCCACCCATTCCTGCAGGGTGCCCACCACCTCCTGGTAACGATGCAGGTACTCGCTGACCAGAAAACCCTCCATCCGTGCGGCCTTGTTGACCAGCGTCATCAGGGAGCCGGTGTTCTGGGTGACCCCGCCGTTGTAGCTGGACACCAGCCCGCACAGGACCACCCGGCCCTTGAAGCGCAGGCGCTCGATGAGCATGTCCATCACCGGACCGCCCACGTTCTCATAAACGATGTCGATGCCCTCCGGGCACAGCGCGTCCAGGCGGGCGGCCACGTCGTCATGACGGTAGTCGATGACGCCGTCCACACCGCACTCGTCCCGCAGCCAGGCGCACTTCTCGGCGCCACCGGCGATGCCGATGACCCGCAGCCCGAGCCGCTTGCCGATCTGGCAGACCAGGGAGCCGACGCTGCCGGCAGCGGCAGTGACCACCAGGGTCTCCCCGGCCTGGGGCCGGCCGATCTCGGTGAGGCCGCACCAGGCGGTCAGGCCCTGTACATCCAGCACCGAGCGATAGGCCGCCAGGGGAACCCCCGGACGGGGGCTGATCTTCTGGAGCTGGGCGGCGGGGGCGACGAACCATTCCTGGCAGCCCCCCAGGCCGTTCACGTAATCACCGGGGACCAGGGAGGGATCCTGCGACGACTCGACCACCCCGAGGGTAATGCCGGCCATCACCTCGCCGAGGGGCTGGGGCGGAAAATAGGTTTCCTTCTCGTTCATCCACAGGCGCATGGACGGCGGAATCAGCAGGTACAGGTTGCGGACCCGGACCTCCCCCAGCCCGGGCTCGGGCAAGGGCGGACGGGTCACCTGGAAGTGCTCCCGCCCCACCTCGCCCGCCGGGCGGGCGATCAGCCGCCACTGGGTGTTGAGGGTGGCCAGGGGGGAATTCACTTGCCCTCTCCCAGACCCAGGTATTTGTCCAGGGTCTCATGGTGGTGACGGATGCGGCTTTCCTGGTAGCTGGCCAGGCTGACGGCGCCCTTCTTGGACGCCCGCAGGCCCTTGGTCATGGCCCCCAGGTTGCGCATGTCCTGGTCGAACACCGGACCGAGGGCACCCAGCTCGGCAGCAGCCGAGAAGGGCTGGTCGTCGGGCAGGCGGTTGAAACGGGCCGGCGGGGGCGGGACTTCGCCTTCCTTGTGGCGCCACAGCAGCATCACGTCGAACAGGCAGCTCTCGTGATTGTCGCCATCGGGGATCACCCGGTACACGATGTTGCCGCAGTAACCGGACCAGATCTGGGTATTCGGGAAAATGGAGTACAGGATGGCGTCCTGCAGCTCGGCGAGGGTCGCGTGGGACAGATCGCGGCCGGAGGCTTCGCCGAAGATGCGGCGGTTCAGCTCGCCGATGTACTGGCGGGTGGTCTGGCCTTCCGGCAGGGTGTGGGCGTCACCGTTGGAGTCAGCCATGCGGCCGGACTCTTCCAGGATGTCGTGCAGCACCAGGGGCTCGGGAACACCCCGGGTGTGGCTGCTGGGCACTGCCATCGGCGTGACACTGCGGCTGATGTTGTCGCCGTACATGTCGTACTGACTGTCGCAGTCCGCCGTGAAGGTGAGCAGCTGGGGATGGGTCACGTGGGCGTGCATGGACTCCATGAAAGCTTCCTGGGCCACCTTCCAGTTGGCTTCCACCCGGCGCTGGACGTGAGCGACGATGACCGAGCGCTCGAAGGCGTAGTCGCGGAAGTGGCTGGGCAGGGCATCCAGGTAGTCGATCAGGGGGGTGGCGTTCTCGTCCATGTTGATGAACACGAAGCCCAGCCAGCTTTCCACCCGCACCTCGGGCAGATCGTTGTTGCGACCTTCCAGATGCTTGAAGTCCCAGGTGCAGGGAATGCTGGCGAGCTTGCCCTTCAGGTCCCAGGTGAAGCCGTGGTAGGGACACTTGAGCTGGCCGACGGTGCCGCCGCCCATGCGCAGGGCGCGACCGCGGTGCAGGCAGGAGTTGTGGAAGCCGCGGATGACCCCGTCGTCACCGCGCATCACGATGATGGAGTGACCGACGATGTCGTACACCAGGTGGTCGCCGGACTTGGGAATCTGCTCCTCGCGACCGACGAACTGCCAGGTCTTCGGCCACATCTTCTCGGCTTCCAGGCGGTGGAAATCCGGGGAGGCATAGCGTGCCGTTGCCAGGTCCGCGTCGCCGAAACCAGGATAGCTCTGGGCCAGGTAGTCGGGCACCGGCACGGTTTCCTGTTTCAGCAGCTCCTGAAACACCTGGGGATCGCCGCCCTGCTCCTGGGGCAGGATTTCGAATTTTTCTGAAGGCTTGTTCATGGTTTTGTCTCCGTCCGTTTCTTGTATGTGAATATCAGGCTGATCTCAGCTGGCCTGGAGGATGGTCACGGCACTGACGCCGGGGGCGCCGTAAACGTGGGTGTAACCGAGGCGGGGCGTACCGGGCACCTGGCGCAGGCCGGCCTGTCCCCGCAGCTGGGTACAGATCTCGATGACCTGGCGCAGGCCGGAGGCACCCACCGGCTCCCCGTTGGCCAGGCAGCCTCCATCGGTATTGATGGGCAGGCGGCCGCCGATGTCGGTTTCACCGTTCTTGAGCAGGAGGGCCTGCTCGCCGTGTTCGCAGAAGCCGTTCTCGGCCATGTGGATCAGTTCAGAGCCACTGTCCGTATCCTGGATCTGGATCACGTCGATGTCTTTTGGCCCGACGCCGGCGAGCTCGAAGGCGGCCCGGGAGGCCATCACCGTCGGTGCCGGGGACTGCTGGGCGGCCAGGCCCGGATTGAAGACTTCAAAGGAGCCGTGGTGGCGGGTCCGCATCACCGCGGCCTTCACGATCACCGGATTGGCGGTGTACTTGCGGGCATGCCTGGCGCTGCACAGAACCACCGCAGCGCCCCCTTCGGCCGGGTTGCAGAACATGAACTTGCGCAGGGGCAGGTTCACCGGCATGGACTCGGCGATCTCCTCGTAGGACAGTTCCTTGCGGCGCCAGGCATGGGGCGTCAGGGCGCCGTTGCGGAAGGCCCGCTGGGCAATCTGCACCAGAGCCTCCTCAGGGATCCCGTGTTCGTGAAGATAGCGCTGGGTCTTGAGGGCGAAGAACTGGGTGGTCAGCATCAGGCCGGTCTCCCCGTACCAGTCCTCCAGCCCCCAATCCTTTGGCTTCGGATTGAAGGCGCCGCGGGGATGCTTGTCAAAGCCCACCGCCACACCGATCTCCGCCACACCGGACTGGATCGCCGCAATCACGCTGGCCAGGGCCGAACCGCCCGTGGCACAGCCGTTGGCGACGTTCACGAAAGGAATGCCGGTCAAGCCCAGCTGGTTGGAGAGGGCATCCGCATTACCTCCGTCCTGACTGCCGCCATAGGCCACACCCACATCCTTCCAGGCGATGCCCGCATCCTTGAGTGCCTCCCGTACCGCGTGGGCGCCCTGCTGCTGGCCGGACAGGCCGTCGGTGCGTCCGAAGGGATGCAGGCCGATGCCGATGATTGCAACTTCGTTATCCATGAGGTTCTCCGGTGAGTCAGACGGGCGCAAAGGCGTAGGTGTACACCGGCTCCTCGCCGGCGACCTGGCGATAGGCCTGCAGGGTCAGGCGCATGGGCATGCCGATCTTCAGCAAGGCCGGATCGGCAACGGTGAGGCGAGCCTCCACCTTCACGCCGGAGGGCATCTCCACATAGCCCACGCCATAGGGCCGGAAGTCCGCCTCCGCCTCGCCGCCGTTGTAAGGCGCCTTGGGCTGAAAGCCCTGGAGGGTCCACGACCACAGGTGCCCGTGGCTGCCCAGGGAGCAGACCTCCATATCGGTGGCGCAGCAGCGGGTGCAGCCGCGGCTGGCCGGGAAATACACCTCGCCACACGCACGACAGCGGCTGCCCATCAGGGCAGGCTCCGCACCGTCCAGATCGAGCAGTTCGGGACAGGCAAGTTTCAGGGGGGAATCCAGCTTCATCGATCGGCCTCAGTTAGGTATAAAACAATCAATCCTGTTTGTTATAGTACAGCAAAGATCATGATGTGGCCAACAGGGAATTTGATTTACTGAAAGCGCCGCTGCCGCATCCGGCAGGCCCGTGGACCGGATGCCTCCAGCCCAATGAAAAAGGAGCCCTTCGGCTCCTTTTTCATTACCAGCTCAGCTCTCCACCGGCTTGCGGGTCCGCCGGGGCCGGGGCTCCGGCGCTGCCAGCAGCGGGGGCTTGGCCCCGTGAGCCGTCTCGTAGGCCTTCTCGAACTCCAGCATGGCAATCGAGGCCAGCAGCTGGTGCAGGCGTTGCAGACGGTCTCCCTGCATGTAGGGCGTCGGATTGACCGCCACCCCCTTGAGGGAGTGGAAGAAAAGGTCGCGCAACACTTCGCCGGTCTGGGGATAGTCTGCCCAGAACGGAAAACGCTTCAGCATGCTGGCATTCTTCCGCTCATCGAGGGCCTTTTCCAGGGGCAGCATGACCTTGGCCAGATCCTTGTCAGTACGGGCGCCGCGCTGGAGCTCCTGCAGGGCGATGAACGACGGCCGGCCGTAGTAATACTTCTGGAGCACCACCAGGGTGTCGAGCATGGACTCGTAGGTGGCCAGGTTGCCCTCGGGCAACTTGATGCGGCGGCAGGCATCCTCGTACTCGGCGGCCCGCAGATCGGTGATGTACTCGGCAGCGGCCTCGAAAACATCGGCCCGGGATTTGAAGTGGTGGGTCATCGCCCCCCGCGAAACACCGGCCTTCTGGGCGATTTTCTCGGTGGTGGTCTGGGTGTAGCCCAGATCCACAAGGCACTGCAAGGTCGCCTCGAGGATCTGGTTACGGGTGGCCTGGCTCTTCTCTGCCTGCCAGGTACCGCCGGCAGCCCTGGAGCGGCTTGCCTCGCGCTTGGGCCGGGCAAGCTGACGGACGGGCGGCGCCTCGGCCGCCAGCAGGGATTCCGGCGTGTTTTCCTTGATCATGTGTGCGTGTCCCTTCGACCATGCGTCGACCATGAGCCTGGTCGCAGATCCGGGACCCATGGGCCTCACACCGATGCGTCCCCGACCCGGGCGGAACTCTCCCGGGCCCATGCCCGGGAGAGGTTGCCGTTATGTTTATGTCGTGATTCTGAAACTGGACCGGATTCTACGACAAGCGCACCGAGTGTCCATAGTCCACCGTCAGTACACTGCCGTTCATGTAGGACGAGGCCTCACTGGCCAGCAACAGGAGCGGACCGTCCAGCTCTTCCAGACGGCCGAGCCGCTTGGCCGGCAGATTGTCAATCTCCTTCTTGCCAGCTTCCGACTCGTAGAAGGGATTGGTCATCTCGCTGGGGAAGTAGCCGGGCGCAATCGCATTGACACGAATCCCGTGAGGCAGGAGATCCAGGGCCATGTAGCGGGTCATGTGAAGCAGCGCGCCCTTGGTGGTCCCGTAGTTGATGAAGTTGGGATACGCCAGATGGCCGAGGATGGAGGCGATGTTGATGATCGAACCGCCCTTGCCCGCCGCGATGAGCCTCTGGGCAACCACCTGGGACGCATAAAACGGACCGGACAGATTCACGTCCAGCACCGAGGTCCATTGCTCCTCGGTCATCTGATAGAACACGGTCGGGTCGGTGGCGCCCGCATTATTGACGAGGATCTCCACCGGCCCACCGAAACGGGCGGCGATGGCGTCCAGGGCCGGGCCGATGCTGGCCTTGTCGCCCACATCCATGCGGCAGGCCATGGCCTGACCGCCCCCATCGCGGATTGCTGCAGCGACGGATTCGACACGCTCAAGCCGGCGAGCCACGCAGGCCACCTTGGCGCCGGCCGCGGCCAGCACATGGGCCATGCGCTCCCCCAGACCCGAGCCGGAGCCGGTCACCAGGGCAACCCGGCCTTCCAGGGAGAACCGCTTGAGAACTTCGCCTGCCTCTACTTGGGTGGTCATGTTCTTTTCCTTATTGGTTGGAGATGGATCAGGCCAACGCGGCCGGATCGGCCAGCGCGTCGGCGATGCAGCGGGTGAAGCGGGCCGCATCGGCGCCGTTGATCACCCGGTGGTCGTAGCTGAGGGACAGGGGCAATACCGGCACGCTGACGACCTGACCATTCACCAGCTTGAGGCGCTCGGCCGTGCGGGTGACCCCGAGGATGGCCAGTTCGGGCGCATTGATGATGGGGGTGAAACCAGTCCCTCCCAGGTTGCCCAGGGAACTGATGGTGAAGCAGCCGCCCGACATCTCGGTGATCGGCAGGCCCTTGGTGCGGGCCCGCTCGGCCTTCTCGGCCAGTTCAGCCGCGATTTCCGGGATGCTCTTGCGATCGCAGTCGCGGATCACCGGAACGACCAGGCCGTTGGGGGTCTCCACGGCAATCCCGATGTGGTAGAACTTCTTCAGCACCAGCCCATCACCATTGGGCGTGAGGGAGGCGTTGAAGCGCGGGAAGGCCTGCAGGGCCTTGACTGCCGCCTTGACCAGGAAGGCCACCTGGGTGACCTTGACCCCGGATTCGGCCGCCAGAGCCTTGCGGGCAGCATCCAGCCCGGGCACCTCGGCCTCATCCTGGTGGAAAACGTGGGGAATCTGGGCCCAGTTACGGGCCAGGAAGGACGCTACCAGCTTCTGGTGACGCGGCAGGGGGACCGTCTCGACCTCGCCGAACAGGCCGAAATCCATCACCGGCATGGGCGGCAGGTTGGCCGGCCAGGCCGGTGCCGCCGGGGCTTCGGGCTTGGTGCTCATCACACCAGCTCGCCGATGACGGTGCCAACCTCGTAGGTTTCGCCGGCTTCCTTGAGGATCTTCAAGGTGCCGTCGGCCGGGGCCTCGACTTCCTGCACCGACTTCTCGCTCTCCATGGTGTAGAGCAGCTGACCCTTGGTGACGGCGCCGCCGTCCGGGATCATCCATTCGGTGAGGATGGCTTCATTCACGGAAAAACCGAGCTTGGGGAGGATGATTTCAGTCGTCATGATCGTGTCCTTTTCTGTAAGGAGGGTGCGGTATGGGAGGTTTATTTCAGCGTCTCGTGGACCGCCGCCAGGATGCGTTCCCGGGTCGGCACGAAAGCGGTTTCCAGGGGCTTGGAGAAGGGAACCGGCGAGCGCGCCGCGCCCACCCGGGCGACCGGCGCCTTGAGCTGGCCGAAGAGCTCCTTGTGCAGGCGGGCGGAAATCTCGGCACCGACGCCGAAATCCACCTGGGCCTCATGGGCCACCACCACGCGACCGGTCTTGCGGGCCGAGGTGAGAATGGTGTCCATGTCGAGGGGAGCAATCGTGCGCAGGTCGATGACCTCGGCAGACACGCCCTCCTTGGCCAGCCCCTTGGCCACGGCGCTCACCTCATGGAGGGTCTTGCTGTAGCTGATCAGGGTGATGTCGCTGCCTTCCTGCACCACCCTGGCCTTGCCGATGGGTACCCGCTCGCCCTGCACCGGGGCCTCACCCGGCACGAAATACAGGGGCAGGTTCTCGATGAAGATGCACGGATCGTCGTCGAAGATGCATGACAGCATCAGGCCATAGGCGTCCGCCGGGGTGGCGGGCGCCACCACCTTGAGGCCGGCGGTGTGGGCAAACCAGGCTTCCAGGTAATCGGCGTGCTGGCCGCCAGTGCCGAAGCCGGCGCCGGTGGTGGTACGGATCACCAGCGGCACGTGGGTCTGGCCGCCGGTCATGAAGCGCAGCTTGGCCGCGTGGTTCACGATCTGGTCCATCGCCACGGTGGTGAAATTCATCAGCATGATCTCTGCCACCGGGCGCAGGCCGGCCAGGGCTCCCCCCACGGCGGCGCCCACGATGGCCTGCTCGGCGATCGGCGTGGACTTGACCCGGCCGGTACCGAACTTGGTGGACAGGCCGGCGGTGCATTTGAACACCCCGCCGCCTTCCCGGTCGGCAATGTCCTCGCCGAGGACGACCACGGACTCGTCCATGGCCATGGCGTCGTGGAGGGCCAGGTTGATGGCCTGGGCGATATTCATCTTCTTCAGGGCGGCGGTGCTCATGCTTGGGCTCCCTCGGCAACGACATCCTTGTCGAGCTCGGATACATCGGGATAAGGGCTGGCCAGTCCGAATTCGACGGCCTCTTCAAAGGCGGCAGCGTTGCTGGCCTCAATGTCGGCAAGCGCGCCATCGGTGGCATGGCCCTGCTCGATCAGCCAGGCGCGGAAGCGCGGCAGCGGGTCGGCGGCGATGGCAGCGGCCATTTCTTCCTTGGCGATGTAATGGCTGTCATCGCCCATCAGGTGGCCACGGAAGCGGAAGGTGTTGGCTTCCAGCAGGGTCGGGCCCTCGCCGGCGCGGGCGCGGGCGATGGCGGTGGCTGCGGCCTGCCACATGGCAACGGCGTCGTTGCCGTCCACCTCGACGCCAGGGATGCCGTAGGCCAGGCCCCGGTCGGCGATGGTGGCGGCGCCGGTGCCGTATTCATATTTGGTGTGCTCGGCGTAGCCGTTGTTCTGGCACACGAAGATCACCGGCAGCTTCCACACCGCGGCCAGGTTGAGCGCCTCGTGGAAGGCACCGATATTGGAGGCGCCGTCGCCGAAGTTCACCACCGTGACCTGATCGGTGCCCTTCAGCTGGGAGGCCCAGGCCAGGCCATTGGCGATGGGCAGGCCGGCGCCGACGATGCCGGTGGTCACCGGCAGGCCGGAGGCCACGTGGGTCACGTGCATCGGCCCGCCCTTGCCCTTGCAGGTGCCGGTGGCACGGCCAAACAATTCGGCCATGAAGGGCTTGAGCGGAATGCCCTTGGCCAGCTGGTCATGGATGCCACGGTAAGTGGTCACCACGTAATCGGCCGGTGTCAGGCTCACCGAGATCGCTGCCGGGATCAGTTCCTGCCCC